>JBJMUA010000015.1:0-26477 GCA_045811425.1 Sphingomicrobium sp.
TCGATCATCACCTGCACGTCCTGCGCCCAGGCGCGCTTGGTCAGCTCGCCCAGGGTATAGAGCTCGGCGAACTGCGCCTCGTCATTGGCGTCGGCGATGCTGCCGGGGCGGAGGCCGTCGCCGAGCGAATAAGCGATGTCATACGCCTTCATGATCTCGCAAATCTCCTCGAAGCGGGTGTAGAGGAAGCTCTCCTTGTGGTGGGAGAGGCACCATTTCGCCATGATCGATCCGCCGCGGCTGACAATGCCCGTGACGCGGTTGGCGGTCAGCGGCACGTAAGGGAGCCGCACCCCGGCGTGGATGGTGAAATAGTCGACGCCCTGCTCGGCCTGTTCGATCAGGGTGTCGCGATAGATCTCCCAGGTCAGGTCCTCGGCGACGCCGCCGACCTTCTCCAGCGCCTGGTAGATCGGCACGGTACCGATCGGCACCGGCGAATTGCGGATGATCCATTCGCGGGTGTCGTGGATGTTGCGGCCGGTGCTGAGGTCCATGACCGTGTCCGCGCCCCAGCGGATCGCCCACACCATCTTCTCGACTTCCTGCGCGACGTCGGAAGCGACCGCCGAATTGCCGATATTGGCGTTGATCTTGACCAGGAAGTTGCGGCCGATCGCCATCGGCTCGGATTCGGGGTGGTTGATGTTGTTGGGGATGATCGCGCGGCCCCGCGCCACCTCGTCCCGAACGAATTCGGGGGTGACATGATCAGGGATGGCGGCGCCGAAACTCTCGCCGTCGCGCGCTGCCGCCAGGGCCTGCTCGCGGCCGAGATTCTCGCGCACCGCGACATATTCCATCTCGGGGGTGACGATGCCGCGGCGGGCATAGTGCATCTGGGTCACGTTGTGATTCGCGCGCGCGCGCAAGACTGTGCGGCGGACGTTGGGGAAGGCCTGTACGCCGCCCGACCGGTCGGGCCCGGCAAGGCCATTGTCTTCGGGCCTGGTTTCGCGCTGGGAGACTTCCTCGACGTCTCCGCGGCCGCGGATCCATTCGCGGCGAAGCTCGGGCAGGCCAGCCATGATGTCGATCCGCGCCTCCGGATCCGTGTAGGGCCCGCTGGTATCGTACAAAGTGACGGGCGCCTCGCCCGACGAAGGCTCGAGGTCGACCTGGCGCATGGCGACGCGAACCCCGTCTCGTCCCTCGACGAAAATCTTGCGGCTGCCGCGGATCGGGCCGGTGGTGACGGTCAGTTCGGTACGTGCTGGGCGGTCGGCCATCTTGCTCTCCAAAGCGAAAGGGATGGCGGGCAGGCCCGTCATCCGCTCCCTACACCGGTGCTAGCCGGATCAGGTTCAACGGGTCACGGTCGAAGGGACCGCCTCTCAGCCGACATCGGCTCCCCGGGGATGAGTCGTATTTAGGACAAGCCAGGGCCGCGCGCCAGAGTGGTCAGCGCAGCAGCATATTCGCCACGGGCGAATTGTTGGATGCGTCGGCTTCCCGCCGCCCCTATCGCCGCCTGGCCTTGGCCTGCTCCTCGACGCTCAATATGCCGTCCTTGTTGGTGTCGAGCCGGTCAAATTGCGCACCCGCCGGCGCCCGACTTTCCGCCATGCTGACCTTACCGTCCTTGTTGGTGTCCAGCCGCGCGATCTGCGGGGCCGCGTTGGGCTTGGAGGACTGAGCCGCCGCTGCCGCATTGAATTCCGCCAGCGACAAGGTGCCGTTCTTGTCCTTGTCCATCTGGCGGAAGGCGGTTTCGCGCTGCTTCAGAAGCTGGGTCTTGCGCGCCGCGAGCGCCTTCGCCTCGAACGCCTCGATCTCCGACTTGTCGGTATAGCCATCCTTGTTGGCATCGACCGCGCCAAAGGCGCTGTCGACCCGCGACATGTAAACGGTCCGGCTGATGGGCTGCGGCCCTTTCGGGGCGGTTGCGGCTTGAGGCAGCGCGGGGCTCGCGGCGCAAGCAAGCAGCAGGCTCAACAGCAAATGTTTGGTCACATCCACTCTCCTTTGGTGGTGATTTGAATTGGGGAAGGCTCAGCGAGGCTTGGCGGCGCTCTGTTCCTGGGCGCTGATCGTGCCGTCCTTGTTGGTGTCGATCCGATCGAAGTTCGCCAGCGGGGTCGCGCGATATTCCTCGAGGTTGAGCTTGCCATCCTTGTTGCGATCGACCTGCCCCACCAACTCCGATGCCGGCGGGGCCTGCGGTGTCGGGGCCATTGCCTTGAGCTCCGTCAGGCTGATCTGCCCATCCTTGTTGCTGTCCATCCGCGCGAATTCCGCTTCCATGCGCTTGGCGATAGCGGCCTTGGCCTGCGCAATCGATTTTGCCTGGGCCGCTTCGATTTCAGCCGCGCTCAGCAATTTGTCGCCGCTGGTGTCGATCGCCTTGAAGTTGGCGTCGAGCTGCGCCGACACCGCTGCCCGCGTTGTCGGTTGCGCAGCGGCCGGTGCCGCGGATCCGGATTGGGCCGCGACCGGTGCCGCGACAACTAACATGGTGAGTGCGCAAAGGCCGGTCAGGACACTTTGGCGAACGGGTAGTTGAAACACATGGACCTCCATCACATCGAAGCCTTGTCGCGGAGTGGATAGAACAGTGTCGCGCCGCCGTCGATGCCTTTGATTTTGGCTGTTTTGTAACCTTCCCGACATAAGGCCGCCATCAGGCCGCAACCTGGGCCCGACAATCATAACCAAGCGATTGATAGCAAAGTAGATTATAAATGCGCGCAAGTTTCGTTTGACCTTTTGACGAATGCGGAGCTATCAAATGCTTGTTGGCAAGCACCTCCTGCTCGGTGGGGTTGCTGTGGCTCGCGTGTTGGCAGATCGCCAAGGCGATTGTCGGTACGTGCGTCCCGGTACCCCTGGGGGTGTAAGCCGTGTTGCCCTTCGTGGCGGCCAAAAACAGGGGAATAATGATGACGAGCCTCTCCCGGCGCATTGCATTTCTTACCGGCGCATCGCTTTCTGCCTTCGGCGGAGCCCTCCCAGCGTTTGCAGCCACTACCGTTGTACCCGGAACAAGTAGTTCCAACGTCGGGGCAAACGTCACCGATACGCTCGATATTTCACTTGTTGGTGATGCAGGTGTCGATGTTACAGGCGTCGACCCAGCCATTGCCATCGTCAATTCCCCTGCTACCGGCCAGATCCGGCAGGGTGCCAATGCGACGGGTGCCGACCCCAATGGCGACGTCGACATCGACATGATCAACACGGGCGACGTGATTGTCGACGCCAATGCGCACGCCGTGGACGCCGTCGGTGCCGCGACGGCGGTGGCGCAGCTTTTCAATCCGGCAGTAAGCCAGGTCGGTTCGGGGGGCGGTACGCTTGCCCTTGCAATCGACAATGATGGCGGACTCGCAGTTGGTGCTGCCGCCACCGCAACAGGCGCTCTGGGGGCAGTCGCGCAGGCTGTCGGCAACGGCACCGGCGGCAACGGCTTCGCCATTTATCAGTCAGGTTTTGGAAATGGTGGTGCTGCCGAAAACATCGGCCTGTCCATCAACAATGGCGCCGATGCGACCATGTCGGTCAATTTCGCCGCGGAAGCAAATGCCGGAGCGGGCGCAGGAATCGCGCAGGCCGTCAACTTTGCCGGCATCTTCCAGATCGGAACGCTTGGCGACGCGGTTACGGCGAACATCACCAACGACGGCGTCATGGACGTCAATTTGTCGGCGGACGCTTCGTCCACGGGCGCCAATGCGGTTGGCCAAAGCGTTCTTACCGTCGGAATTACCAGCAATGCATTCGGCGCCGATACGGCGGACGCTTCAATCGTCAACAATGACTCCATGAGTGTCGGCGTGGGTGCGGTTGCGGTTGCCGAGACGTCGGCTGTTGCCCAGGCTATCCTGAACTTCGGCATGGGAGCCAGCGCGCAGGCCGCATCAGCCATTGCTGACATGACCAACGCGGGCACGATGGCCGTCAGTGCCGATGCAACCGCGACAGGTGCGGCAGCAGTCGCACAGGCCATCCTTGGAGTTGGTTATACACAGCTAGCCAATGGCACCTCGGGCGACACCGGATCTGCCTCAATCAACAACACTGGGTCGATGAGCGCCCAAGCCAACGCCACTGCCAACGGCGAGACAAGCGCCATAGCGCAAGCTCAGATCGCAACCGGCGTGTCGGTTGCAGCCAATGGGCGGAATGCCGGTACAGCCAACGCTTCGCTCACTGGCGGCGATTCGATTGACATCGGCGCTTTGGCCGTCGCGGTCTCGACTGGCGCCGCCATTGCGTTGGCCGGCATCGGAACCGGTATTTACGAGGCTGCTATTGCAACGGGCGGCGATGCGTCGGCGACGATGAGCAATCCGGGGACGATCAACATCCATGCCACGGCGTCGGCAACGGGCGATGTCGCAGCGAATGCCACCATCGGCATTGGTGTCCAACAGATTGCCAGCGCCGGCTTCGCGGCGACGGGCACGACTGGCACGACGACCATTGGCTTGGCCTTTGTCACCAGCACCCTTGCGGACGCGTTCGTCGGAATGACGAACACGGCTGCATTTACGCTGGCCGCCAATGCCAATGCCAATGACACCGGCACCGGGCCCGCGACTGCAAATGCGGTCATCGGTACTGCGATCGCGCAAACTGCGGTTGCGACGGGCAATGCTGGTGTTTCCTACATCAACGAAGGCACCATCGCGATCAACGCAATTGCGGGCGCGACGGCGGCTGACGGCGTGGCCAATGCAAATGCGCTCGTTAATAATGGCATCGAGCAAAACGCCACTGCCACCGGAACGGCGAGCGCCTTCCTGTCCAACACTGGCGCAATCCAGATCGGCGCCAGTGCGAATGCAGATTCGCCGTTAGGCCAAGCCAACGCGGTCGCCCGCGCCGTGAGCGCGATCGGCCAGGAGGCACATGGCAGCAGCGGCGCCATCGCGAGCGCGCTTAATGGTGGGACCATCGCAGTTACTGCTGCGGCCCATGCGACCGGAACGGGCGCCAACGCCGTCGCTTCCGCGACACAAGGTCTCGGCCAGCTCGTGACATCGGGGCCCACCAATTCGGCCTACGCTTCGAATAGCGGAACGATCGAACTGAACGCCACGGCGGTAGCGAGTGCGACCGATGGGTTGGCGAACGCGCTTGCGAACGCTGACAATGGCGTCATCCAGGTTGTCGGTTTTGCCTCCACGGCCAATGCAACCCTTACCAATGCTGGGCTCGTCGACGTTGCGGCTATCGCGACCGCCAGCGGCGCTGGCGGATTGGGTGCCACGGCCACAGGTAGCGCCATCGCGGTGGCCAATGCAGGTACCGCCGTTCAGCAAGTCGGCTTCGCTGCAACTTCGGTAAATCTGTCCATTGCGAATACCGGCACAGTTACAGCGCTTGCTTCGGCGAACGCCGTGGGTGCGGGCACTGACACCAACGCCGGGACCGCCACGACCCTGACGGGCGCGGCCACTGCCACCGCGAACGCGATCGGTGTTGGCCAGTTCGCAGCGGCGGCGGGCACCGCCAATCTCACGCTGACCAGCACTGGCGCGATCAACGTCGCTGCCATCGCGGTTGCTGACGGCGCCTCATCGGCAAATGCCTCGGCTGACGCCTTGGGCGCCTACCAGATCGGCCTTGCCGACGCCAATTCGCTGACGTTCGCCAACGGAAGCATGAATGTGACGGCAAGCGCTGTCGCAGCCGTCGCAAGCGGAACGAACGGCTCGGCGGCTGCGGACGCCGACGGCTACTTCGGACTGATCAGTGGCGATGGCTCGATCGCTATTTCGAACAGCGGTGACATGAATGTCTCGGCATTCGCCAGTGGGCCAGGCATCGCAAATGCCGGGGCCGGTGGTCTTCGGATCAATGCTGCGGCGACCGGTACGGAGACGGGTGCCTTCACCGGCACCATCACGAATGATGGCAACATCACCGTCGTCGCACATGCTGTCGGCGGGACCTACACGACCGTTACAGGCGTCGGCACGACGGCAACAACCTTGGCGGGCGCGCTTAGCAATGCGAATGCGACTGGCATCGAGGTCAATAGCGGACTTAGCGACCTGACCCTCACCAATTCCGGCTCGATCAACGTGGACGCGATCACCGCCAACGGCGATCTCGTCACCGACCCGCTTTCACCGGGAGGCAATGCAACCGCTACCGGTATCCTGGTGACCAGCAATGGTACGGCCGGCGTTGCGACCACGGAACTGTTCACGATCAACAATTCGGGCGACATTATCGTCCGGGTGAGCGGCGACGATGGGGCAACCTGGCGGCGCGGCACGGCGATCGATGTCGTGTTGGCAGCCACTCCGACCGTGACCAACCTGCTCGGTGGCGGCAATATCTACGGCAACATCGACATTGAAGCGGACGATATCATCAATGTCGACAATGGGACGACGACCTTTAATGGCATCGTCAACCCGGAATGCATGCCGCCGGTGTTCGACGGCGTGGCCAGCACCTGCGGCCAGGGTACGCTGAACATCACGGCGGACGGCAACCTGGTCCTGCTTGATCCTCGGATATCCGGCGATCCTGACCTTTACGACGGCCCATCCTATGTGTTCGTCGACACCTATAATCAGGCGGCCGGCGGCACGATCACCTTCGACCTGCAGCCGGCGACCGGCGGTACACAGCCGATCGGTAGCTATCCGCAGATCTTCGCGGACGTAGCGAATATCGACGGCAACCTGGTGGCCAACATCACGACCCCGAACGGGCTGTTTGCGGACACCTACTTCTGGAATAACGTGATCGACGCGGTGACCTTGAACGGCACGTTCGACAGCTGTTCGCTTGGTGCCCCGTTCAGCACCACTCCGCTGCTCGGCATCTCCTGCATTTATGATGCGGGCGAAAATGTCGACCTCGGCCTCGTGCGCACACCGTTCAACGAAGTGGCTGGCCTGACCGTGAACCAGCTGGCAGTGGCGACAGGCATCGAAAATATCTTCGATGTGACCCTCACCGGTCCGTTCGCCGATCTTGCTGCGGAACTGTTCACGTTGGATGCGGCCAGCCTGGCCGATGCCTTCGACCAGTTGAGCGGCGTCGAATATCCGGACTATCTGCATTCGATCCGGAATGCGCAGTTCGTGCTCAACACGTTCGTGAACGACCAGCTTGATTGCGCAATCCACGCTCGCGGCGTCGATAACTGTCGCGACCCATATGAGCGCGGCCGGGTCTGGATCATGGGCCAGTTTGGCTGGCAGGATCTGGACAGCAACAACAACGCGATCGGTTATGATGCCGATCATTGGGCCGGAACCCTGGGCGGCGAATACCGCTTCGGCAACTTCGCGCTCGGTGCCTTCCTCGGCTATCGCAAGGTCGACATCGATTTCCCGGATGCGTTGGTCGACAGCGGTGCCGAAGCCAATGGATGGCATATCGGCCTCACCGCCAGCTATGACGTGGGCAGCTTCTACATCCGCGGCATCGGCAGCTACTCGAGCCTCGACGGCGACATGGATCGCGATCTCGCGATCGGGTCGATCGTGGGCTCGATCACCGGCGATCCGGACGTCAACATGTGGTCGGTGTACCTCGAAGGCGGCGCACGCTTCATGCTTGGCACTTCCTCCTGGATCACACCCTATGCGGCCCTCGACTGGACCAGCATGAAGCTCAAATCCTTCACGGAAGAGAGCTTGACCGGTGCCAACCTCGACTTCGACAGCCAGACCGAAGACCAGGTGTCGGGTGTCCTCGGCGTCAAGTGGACCGGCAACTTCGGCGGGATCATACCGGAAGCGAAGCTCGCCTATCGTCATAACTTCGGTGACGACCTTGGTGTCGACACCCGGTTCGGGCTGGCACCGGTTGGAAGCGACTTCCGCAAGGAAGAGGAGCGCAAGGAAGGCTCGATCATGGCCGGCCTCAGCGTGGCGGGGACCTTTGGTTCCAACGTCTCGGGCAGGCTAGGATATCTGGGGCAGTTCAACGACGAATATAAGGAGCATGCGATCTACGGCTCGCTGACCCTGGCATTCGGCGCACCGCCGCCTCCGCCGCCGCCGCCGCCGCCTCCGCCTCCGCCGCCTCCAGCGACGCAGACGTGCCCGGACGGCTCGGTGATCCTGGCGACCGACACCTGTCCGCCGCCGCCTCCACCGCCTCCGCCGCCGCCGCCGCCGCCGGAACCCGAGCGGGGCTAAGGACGACGGCCCAAACAGGGCAGTTGAGAAAAGAGAAGAGGGAAGCAATTCCCTCTTCTTTTTTCTTGGGGCCGAGGAATTTTTGTCTAGAGTTCAGAACCATGAGCAGCACCAAGACCATTTCAAAAGTCAGCCGCGCCACCCCGAAGCGCAGCAAAGTGACCACTCACGACATTCCGGTCGATGAGGCGATAGCCACCGCGCAGCAGGGACGGGTCAATGTGACTCCGGATAAGGCAATCGAAATGGCGGGTACTTTATACCGCCAGGGTAAATATGTGCAGGCTGAGAAAGTCTGCCGGCAGATCATCGAGGCCCGTCCCGGCAATGCCGATGCGCAGAATATCCTAGGTGTGACGCTGAATGCTTTGGGCCAGACTACCGAAGCTATCGAAATGCTCGAACGAGCACTTAAGCTGGCCCCGCGTGCGGCAAGCATTCACGCCAACCTGGGCGAGGTTTTTCGTCAGAGCGGCGACATTGGCAAAGCAACAAAATCCCTGGAGAGGGCAGCGGAACTTGATCCGCAGAACGCCCAGGCGCTCAACAATCTCGGCATCATCCATTATGAAAAAAGGCAGTTCAAGAAGGCGGCGGAATATTACCGGGGAGCGCTCGCCATCCGGCCGGACATGGCCGAAGCATACAATAACCTTGGCAACGCCTTGCGTCTGACAGGCGACACGGAAGGCGCGATGCTGGCGTACCAGGAGGCGCTGACGCAGCGCGAACGCTACCCCGAAGCCTACAATAACCTTGGAACATTGCTCCAGCAGTCTGGGCAGCTGGAAGAGGCGGAACATGCGCTTAAGAAGGCGGTCCTCCAATCGCCGCAATATGTCGAAGCCCACAACAATCTCGCTTCCTTCTATTTCTCGCAGAAGAAGGACCTGGAAGCACTGCGAATTCTCGGCGACACCCTCAAGTTCGCACCAAAGAATGTGCAGACACTCATTTTGACGGCGCGGATCCAGACCCGCCGCACGGCCCACGCACCGGCCGAACAGGCAATCCGGCTGGCATTGGCCGAACAGCCCGACAATCCGGAGGCGCTGACCCTTCTCGGACAGGTTCTCCACGAAACAGACCGCTACGACGAAGCGATCGAGGTGTTGGAAAAGGCGCTGGAAGCGACCCCTAACAACCCTGAGGCGCTCAATTTCTATGGTGTCGCGCTAAAGTCCGTGGGGCGCCTGGACGAGGCTCGCGAAAAAATCCTCAAGGCGATTGATCTCAACGGTTCCATGTTTGGAGCTTATGCCAATCTCAATGACCTGGTCGATTTCTCAAAGGATATCGGCGAGGAATTGTTCAATCGCATGGACGCCATCTTTGGTGCCGTAGCCAATCCGAATGCCGATCAGTTTCTGCCCTTGCACTTCGCCTATGCGAAGGCGCTCGATGATCGCGGCGAGCACGCCAAGGCGCTCGAGCATTATATTATCGGCGGTAAAATGAAGCGCTCGCTGCTCGATTATAACGAAGGCGAGACGTTTGATTTCTTCGACGCGATCATGGCGGCCTTCCCGAAGGAAGCGTTCGTCAAACGCAAATATGACGGCATCGATGACGAGCGGCCGGTATTCATCATCGGAATGCCTCGATCGGGCTCGACCTTGGTCGAGCAGATCGTCTCCTGCCACCCCGGCATTTATGGTGCGGGCGAAGTCAAATATCTTAGCCGAGGACTTGGCCAGTTGCGCGATCGCTTTCCCTCCCTGCCCAAATATCCGCAGATGATGGAAAAGATCACCCCGGCGCAGCTGGACATTGTCGCCAAGAATTATCTCTCGGCGCTGTCTACAGGCGCAGGCGACGCCAGGCGTATCACCGACAAGCTGCTGACCAACTATTTCTTCGTCGGGCTAATCCACCTCCTCTATCCCAAGGCGAAGTTCATTCACACCTTGCGCGACCCGGTCGACACCTGCCTCAGCGGCTTCACCAAGCTGTTCAAAGACGACATGCCGCACAGCTATGATTTGGGCGAGTTGGGCCGTTATTACCGCAAATATCAGGAACTGATGGCTCATTGGGAAAAGGTCTTGCCCAAGGGCACGATCAAGACCGTGGTCTATGAGAATGTCGTGTCGGACACCGAAAAGGAGGCCAAGGAGCTGATCGCGTTCCTGGGCCTCAAATGGAACGATAAATGCCTTGAGTTCCACAAATCCGACCGCCCGGTGAAGACCGCCAGCGTGGCGCAGGTTCGGAAGCCGATCTACAAAACTGCGGTCAAGCGCTGGAAAAAATATGGCGCCGGGCTCAAGCCGCTGGCAGATGCGATTGAAGGCAAGATCAACTGATCGCAAAACTGTCGCGGGGCGGCATCCGCATCCGGGTGAACAAGGGGTTTGAACCCTAATGACGGCGCTAACTCATCTCGACCGCCTTGAGGCCGAGAGCATCCACATCATGCGGGAAACCGTCGCGGAAGCTTCGCGGCCGGTGATGCTCTATTCGATTGGCAAAGACAGCGCAGTGATGTTGCACTTGGCCCGCAAGGCTTTTTTCCCGGCGCCGCTGCCCTTCCCACTGCTTCATGTCGACACCAACTGGAAGTTCAAGGACATGTATGCCCTCCGCGACAAGGTCGCAGCGGAGCCAGGGATTGAGCTGCTCGTTTACAAGAATCCGGAGGCCGAGGCACGCGGCATCAATCCGTTCGACCATGGCCCGCTCCATACCGACCTGTGGAAGACCGAAGGGCTGAAGCAAGCGCTCGACATGTATGGCTTCGACGCGGCGTTCGGCGGCGCGCGCCGCGACGAGGAAAAGAGCCGGGCGAAGGAGCGTATTTTTTCGTTCCGCTCCGCCAGCCACCGCTGGGACCCCAAGCGTCAGCGGCCAGAGCTGTGGTCGCTGTACAATGTGCGGAAGAACCCGGGGGAGTCGATCCGCGTCTTCCCCCTGAGCAATTGGACCGAGCTCGACGTCTGGACCTATATCCTGCGCGAACAGATCGAAATCGTACCGCTTTATCTTGCCGCGCCGCGACCCGTGGTGACGCGGGACGGCCTGATCATCATGGTCGATGACGAGCGATTCCGCCTGCAGGAAGGTGAAGCGGTCGAAACCCGCTCGGTCCGCTTCCGAACGCTGGGGTGCTACCCGCTGTCGGGTGCGGTTGAGAGTGGGGCGGATACGGTGGAGGCGGTGGTGCAGGAGATGATGCTGGCGACCACTAGCGAGCGCCAGGGCCGGATCATCGATCGGGACGCCGGCGACGGGTCGATGGAGAAGAAGAAGCAGGAGGGCTATTTCTGATGGCCCGGCCGCACGCCCCCCAATATCAAAATGACGAGCGCGACCTCATCGCCTCCGACATCGGTGCCTATCTCGACAAGCAGACCAACAAGGAATTGCTGCGGTTCATCACCTGCGGCAGCGTCGATGACGGCAAGTCGACCCTGATCGGCCGCCTGCTCTACGAAACCCGGCAGATCTTCGACGACCAGATGGCCGCGCTGGAGGCGGACAGCAAGCGCGTGGGCACGCAGGGCGGAAAAATCGATTTCGCGCTGCTGGTCGACGGCCTTGCCGCCGAGCGCGAGCAGGGCATCACCATCGACGTCGCCTATCGTTTCTTTTCGACCGCGAAGCGCAAATTCATCGTCGCCGACACGCCGGGCCATGAACAATATACGCGCAACATGGTGACCGGCGCCTCGACCGCCGACCTGGCGCTGCTGCTGGTCGATGCGCGCAAGGGCGTACTGGAGCAAACCAGGCGCCATTCGATCCTTGCCCAGATGGTCGGAATCCGTCGTTTTGTCCTGGCTGTCACCAAGATGGATTTGGTTGATTTCGACCGCGACCTGTTCGACGCGATTACCGCCGAATATCGCGGCTTTGCCGAGCAGATCGGCATCGATGAATGGGTCGCCATTCCCGTCTCCGGACTTAGCGGCGACAATGTTGCCGCGCGCGGCGAGGCGATGAGCTGGTACTCGGGCCCAAGCCTGCTCGAACATCTCGAAGACGTGCCGATCGACAGCGCGGCCGATGCTGCGAAGCCGTTCCGAATGCCGGTGCAATGGGTGAGCCGGCCCGACCAGCATTTCCGCGGCTTTGCCGGGCAAATTGCGGGCGGTAGCGTGGCGCCAGGCGACGAAGTCCGCATCCTGCCGTCGGGTCGCATTGGCCGGATCGACCGCATTGTCACCATGAACGGGGACGTCGCGGAGGCGGTTGCGGGGCAATCGGTCACCTTGACCTTGACCCAGGAAATCGATTGCTCGCGAGGCGATGTGATCGCCGCCGCCAAGGACCCGCCGCACGCCGCGGACCAGTTCGAGGCGACGATCGTATGGATGGCGGATGAGCCCCTGATCCCGGGTCGTGGCTATTGGCTCAAGCTTGCCACGCAGACGGCTACCGCCACCATCGCCCAGCCGAAGCACCAGCTCAACGTCAACACCTTGGAGGAACTGGCGGCAAAGAGTCTCGACCTCAACGCGATCGGGGTCGCCGAGGTGACGACCGATCGGCCGATCGTGTTCGAGCCTTACAAGGATGAGCACGGCGGACCGCCCAACCGCGTCCTTGGCGGCTTTATCCTGATCGACAAGCTCAGCAATGCGACGGTCGCTGCCGGCATGCTGCATTTCGCTCTGCGACGCGCCGAGAACGTTCATTGGCAGGCGCTGGACGTCGGCCGCGGGACCCACGCCCGCCTGAAGGGCCAGCAGCCGGCCGTGCTGTGGTTCACCGGCCTGTCGGGCGCCGGCAAATCGACCATCGCCAATCTTGTCGAAAAGAAGCTCGCGGCGATGGGCCGCCATACCTTCCTGCTCGACGGCGACAATGTTCGTCACGGGCTGAACAAGGACCTGGGCTTCACCGAAGCCGACCGGATCGAGAATATTCGGCGCGTCGGCGAGGTCGCCAAGCTGATGACCGATGCCGGGCTGATCGTGCTGACGGCGTTCATTTCGCCATTCCGCGCCGAGCGCGACATGGTTCGGCGGATGATGGCCGAGGGAGAGTTTATCGAGATCTACGTCGATACTCCGCTAGCGGAAGCGGAGGCGCGCGACGTGAAGGGCCTCTATGCCAAGGCGCGAGCGGGCGAACTGCCCAATTTCACCGGCATCGACAGTCCCTATGAAGCTCCGGAAGACCCCGAGCTATGGATCGATACGACCAAGCTAAGTCCCGAAGAAGCAGCGGAAAAAGTTGTTCAAGCGCTATTGGATGCTAATCTGCGTTAATTGGCCAAGATGATGATAGGCTGACGCGATTTAAAAATATTCGCGGTATAGGCCCCCTTAACTTTACTTCCCAAAATCAGCCATTAATCAGGCGTTCGTGGCCATCCGGTCACGGAAAAATCAACTATGTTGAGCGTCTCGGCGCAGGACCTCGGGTCCGTGCCGGAGGGGGAGTTTGTATGATTCGTACCAGACTGTTGACGTCGAGTGCCGCCTTGGCCCTCGGCATGATGATTGCCAGCCCGGCCCAGGCCGACCAGTGCCAGCTCGCCGGAGCCAATGCAGCCACATCGAGCGGTTTCGCGACCCTCGCTTGCGGTTCGAGTGCCAATGCAACCGGCACCTACTCGACCGCGATCGGTGCTTATGCCAACACCAATGGAACGTCCGCGACCGCGGTCGGATCGCTCGCCAGCGCGACAAATGATTATGCAACCGCCATGGGTGACCAAGCCACTGCCTCCGGCATATCGGGCGTGGCGGTTGGTTTTGGTGCATCGGCCATCAACGATTACTCCGTTGCCGTCGGCACGAATGCCACTGCCTCAGGCTACACCTCGACAGCGCTGGGCCAATCCACAATTGCCAGCGGCGACTGGTCGCTCGCCAGCGGCACCTTCGCTGCGTCAGCCGGCAACTACAGCACCGCGCTCGGCGCCCAATCGACGGCAACCAACATGTCCGACGTCGCCGTCGGCTATGGCGCCGATGCGACGGGCAGCTTCAGCGTTTCCGTCGGCACCCAGTCCGCCGCAAGTGGCATCACCTCCACGGCAATCGGTCAGCAAGCCGCGGCCACCGGCAATTACAGTACATCGCTGGGCGGCCATTCGGACACGCTGGGCGATTATTCGGTTGCGCTCGGCTTCCAGGCCAGCGATGGCGGCTTCACCAACTCGGTCGCGCTTGGTGCCTACACCGCCGCGACAGCCGACAATCAAGTGAACGTCGGCGGACGCACGGTCGGCGGATTGGCCGATGGCGTAGCCGCTGACGACGCGGCAACGGTCGGCCAGATGCAGGCGGCTGATGCCGTTCTCCAGGGCCAAGTCACGACACTGCAGGGCGATGTCGGAACACTCCAGACCGATGTAGGAACGCTTCAGACCGACGTCGGTGCGCTTCAGACCGATATGCTGACGGCCCAGGGCGACATTGCGACGCTGCAGGCTAACGATACACAGCAGGACAGCGACATCGCCGCGCTGCAGGGCGATGTGACCACGCTTCAGGGAGATGTCGCGTCGCTGCAGACCAGCAGTGCCGCACAGAGCGCCTCGATCGCGACCTTGCAAGGCGATGTCGGCACGCTTCAGGGCGACATGACCACCGTCCAGGGCGATGTCGCCACACTGCAAACGGACGTAGGCAACCTGCAAATCAACGAAGCCGCGCAGGATGCCGGCATTGCGCAGAACAGCGTCGACATCGCCGCGATCAATGCTGATCTCTATGGCACGTCGGTTTCGTTCGGGCAGGGCTCGACGGCCACGGCCAATGCTGTCGCGATCGGTGTCGGACAGACCGCCAGCGGCAGCGGCGCAGTGGCGATCGGCGATCCGAATACGGCGGTCGGTACCGGCGCGGTCGCGATCGGCGCCGACAATAATGCGACGGGGACCGGCGCTGTCGCGCTGGGCAACCTCAGCAGCGCCATCGGACAGGGCGCGGTCGCGCTTGGCAATGGCAGCACCGCCACCGGCGAAGGCAGCGTTGCGATCGGCGATGCCGCAGTATCGGTCGCCAATGGCGTGGCGCTGGGCAATGGCGCGTCGAACGGAGCCTTCACCAATTCGGTGGCGCTGGGCGCCGGCACGACCAACACCGCCAATAACCAGGTTGCTGTCGGCGGCCGGACCATCTCCGGCGTTGCGGCCGGCGCGCTGAACGCCACATCGACTGAAGCGGTGGTCGGATCGCAGCTGTTTGCCACCAACCAGACGGTCGCGAACCACACGACGCAGATTGCATCGCTGACCAGCCAGGTTGCCGGGATCAATGCCAACATCAGCGGTCTGCAGTCGGACATCGACACATTGTTCGATCTGCGCGCCAAGGACCGGACGGATACGCAGAAGGGCATTGCTTCGGCGATCGCCATGGCCAATGCGCCGATGCCCTCGAATCCCGGCGGCGTCAGCTATGCCGTCAACACCGGCCTGTTCCGGGGCGAGTTGGCGATCGGTGGCTCGATGAACTTCCGGTTCAGCTCGGACAAGCCGATGGCCCTTGGCGTTGGCTTCTCTTACGCGGGCGACAAGAATAATTCGGCCCGCGTCGGAATCTCCGGCGAATTCTAGATTTCAATAAAATTGATACCTGGGGCGGTGCCTGCGGGCGCCGCCCTTTTTTTGCGGCGTTCCTCTATTGAAGACAATGCGGGCGAATCCGGCGGGAGCCGACCCTCGTCATTTGTGCTGGTCCCAGTCGCCCAGGACCGGGCCAAGCGCCTCCTTCATCGGCCCTAGCCACGGCTCAAAGTTCCGCCAATAATCGATGCCATCACGATTGATTGGCCGGCGAACCTGTTCCGCACTCGGCGTCTGGACCGCTCGCTTGTTGCGATGAAATTCCAGGCAGGCCTGGTCGAACGGCACGCCAACAAATTCGAGCATCCTCCTGGTCGCACCCCCGGGGTCTTCGATCAGCCGCTCGTTAATCACCCGATGGACCGCTCCCGGCTGCACCTCGTCGATATGATCCATGAACCGGACATAATCCCGGTAGAAGCCGCCGATCGATTCCTGGCTGTATGAAAAGATCACGCCAGCGGCATAATTCTGTTTGAAGTTGGAAAAGCCGCAAGCCATCGGATGCCGCCGCGCGTCGATGATCCTGGCATTGGGCAAGGCCAGGCGAATAAGCCCCAGGTTCATCCAATTGGCGGGCAGCTTGTCGACGAAATGGGGCCGATCCGTCGTGCGGAAGGCGCTGGTCCGCTCGATATATTCCTGCCCAATCGAACGGAAGTCCTCCGCGCCCATCTCGCGCAGTTGCTGGAACGGGGTGCGGCCCGATGCGCCGGCGATTCGAGCCAGCCTCTCCCAGATCAGCTGCATGACCGTGAGCTCGGCCGTACCCTCGATCGACGGGTGACTGGCCAGGATCTGTTCGATCAATGTCGAACCCGAACGATGCAGGCCGAGCACGAAAATGGGGGCGCTGCTATTAAAGCCGGACCCTTGGTGCCGCTCGAACAGCCCCGGGCTAAAGGTGTCGATTGCGGCCTCGACGAAGCCGGTGACGCGCATCGCGGCCGCAGGGATGCCGGCCCGGCGAATGCGGTTGCCAGCATCATAATGTTCGAACGATTTTGCATGGTCGCCGCGCAGTTCCAACGCTTCACCCAGGGCAAAGTGGAAATGCAGGGCATCTTCGGAGGCGAGCTTACCCTTCAGCAACTTGCGCATCGCGCGAAGATCCTGATCGGAAAAGCGAAACGACTTGAAGTTGGCGAGGGTCCACCAGGCTTCTCCGAACGCCGGCCGAACCGCGATGGCCTTGCGGAGCGCGGCGACGGCTTCGTCGGTCCGGCCGATGGTCTTGAGCGCGTCGCCGAGCGTCTTCCAAAGGGCCGCATTCTTCGGGTCGATGCGGGTCAGTTCCCGGTAGATAATAATCTGGCGCTCATGATCGCCCAGCAGGCCGCGGGCGGCCGCCTCGATTGCGAGGATCTCAAACTTGCCGCGAAAGTGAGGGGGGAGTGTTTCGATTTCGCTGAGCGTCGCCTGGGCGCCGACGAACTGCTGCAAATGCCTGATCAGGGCCAAGCGGCATGGCAGGGAGTTGTCGGCGGCCGCGGCGCGGCGCAGCAATCCTGTCGCTTCCTCTACATTGCGCCGATCAATGGCCAGGTCGGCCAGCTTCGCAAGGGCAGCGGCGTCTCGCGGCTGGTCGAGCAAATGCCTGCGCAGCAGCCGTTCGGCATCGCCGGAATCGCCGGCCTGAAGCGCGGCAATGGCCTGCTCCAGCACCAGTTTCGACTTGGCGGCCGCGGACATCGGCCCGGCCGGGAACGGAAGCATCGGTCGGATTTCCGTCTATTGGCGCGGCGTGATTCCGCCCGCCTTCATCTCTGCGGCGGTGACAATGCCGTCCTTGTCGGCGTCCAGCCGGTCGAAATTGGCAACCGTCGCACCACGATGTTCCACCAGGCTGACCTGGCTATCGCGGTTGCTGTCCATGCGGGCGATCATGGGCTGCGCGTTTGCGGCGGGCGCTGGCGTTGCGATCTTGGCGAATTCGGACGGGCTGAGCTGGCCGTTCCTGTCCGCGTCGAGCTGGGCAAACAGGGCGCGGTTGCGCGACTTGCCCTGGGCGATGGCCTGCAGCTTTTGATATTGCTCAATCTCGGTCCGGGTCAGTTGCCCATTCTTGTCCGCGTCCATCTTGCGGAACTCGCTGTCCATGTCGGCAATGAATTGCGCCCGCGGCAAGGTGGGATTGGCCGGAGCCCTGGTTTGGGCGCTGGCCGCCGAAGCCGAGGCCAGTGCAACGATTGCAGACATGGTTACAAGCAACGGATGCGACAATGATCCCTCCCCAAAGCTCGCCGTCTAACCGCTTCAGGTTGGAATTCAAGGCGTTGGGTGGGCGGGATCGTTACCAGGTATAGGCCACGCCGAGCGCGCCGAACCACTGGCTGGCGCTGCCGCGTTCGTCCACGATCGGCGAGTCCGCAAAATCGCCCGCCAAATGGGTGTAGAGGCCAACGCCGAAGATCGACCAGCCATGAGTCAGGTCGCCACTGACCGACTGATTGCCGAACAGGCCCAGCCGCCAATGCTTGAGGCCGCCATCGGCATCAAACTGCGGCAGGCCGCTGGCCAGCGAGCCATTGGGCCCGATCGAATAATAATAGTCGGCATAGCCGTCACCGGCCCATTCCGCGCTGGCCGAGACGCCGACATAGGTGGTCGTCGACAGGGGCGTCGCGAAATCGATGGTCGGCGTGATCAGGGTCGACCCATGCGCGCCGCCGACGTCGGTGATGACGTCGACATGGAAGCCGAGCCCGTCATAGGGGTTGGTAAGGCCATGATAGGTTATGCCGGCGAACGCGCCGACCTCGATCGCCGTGTCGCGCTCGGGCAGTTCGTCGACAACCTTATCGTCGACCTTGCCGGTCCGGTTGAACCGAACGCCGGCGATGGGTCCGAAATCAAATTCCAGAGGGCTGTCGCCGCGCCGAATGACATCGACGTAAAGATAGGTGCCGCGCGTGTAGAAGTTGAAGCCGCTCAACCGGCCGCGAAGGCCCACCACGGGAATGAATTCATAATCGTCCGATCCCTCATAATCGGGAATATAACCGCCACCGGCGCCGATGCTGAATGTGTCGCTCTGGTCGTTGGGATCAGGCAGCGCATTTTGGGCATAGGCCGGCGTAGCGGCAAGCATTGCGGCGATGGCGATGGCGGATTTGAACATGGCGGCCCCCTGTCTTGCGGCAGCCTATCGGCTGCCTCGCAGGCGCCTTGTTTAACCCCAATCAAGAAAATTCAAAACGGCGGCGAAAATATTTCGCGCGGTGCGCTCAATCGCCCTTGCCCGGCTCCGGCGAGAAATATTTGTCATATTTGCCTTCCTCGCCCTTGTGTTCGTCGGCGTCGGCCGGGGTCTGGTCGTTCTTGCGGGTGACGTTGGGCCATTGGGCGGAGAAAGTGGTGTTGAGCTCCAGCCATTTTTCCAGGCCGCCCTCGGTGTCGGGCAGGATCGCCTCGGCCGGGCATTCGGGCTCGCACACGCCGCAATCGATGCATTCATTGGGGTTGATGGCGAGCATATTCTCGCCTTCATAGAAGCAGTCGACCGGACAGACCTCGACGCAATCCATATATTTGCAACGGATACAGGCGTCGGTGACGACATAGGTCATGGCGAAAAGCTCCCTCTTTCGGGCCGTGGCTAGGTCGGCTCGGCGCGTCCGTCAATCGGATGTCGACTCCTGCGAGACATTCGCAGACTCCGCGGGTTCACCAAGTTCCTCATAGCAGGTCCGGGCCTCGCTTGCAGGGCCCCGGCGCTGAGGCAGGGCGAGGACGCGCAGGACCCGTACCTGCCCGTGCAGCGGCAGCGCAACCACCGAGCCGACGCGCACTTCCTCGGAGGTCTTTGCAACCCGCTTGCCGTCGATGCGGATGTTGCCGGCCTGGATGATTGCCTGCGCCAGGGTACGGCTCTTCACCAGCCGGATGAAGAAGAGATAACGGTCGAGCCTCAATGCCCTAGCGCTTCAGGCCCGCCAGCACCGCGAAGGCGTTCTCAGGCCGCGGAGCCTGGGTCGTCCGGCGGCGCGGCCGCCGCTGACCACGCCAGGCCCAGGCCTCGCCCGCCGGCACAAAGCCGACCTCCGCCATGAGGTGGCGGACGGCCGCATCATCAAGGCCGATGCTGGTCGCCAGCGCCCGATCGACCGGATCCTCGCCGCCGTGCTGGCGGACATGGTGGGCGTGGGTGGCCAGCCGGTCGGCAAGGTCGATGCGCAGCCATTCGGTGCCCAGCCTTCGGAACGCCAGGGCGGCACCGCGCGGGTCGGCGCTGCCGTCGAGCGTCGCCGCCGACGGGGCCGGCAGGCGCGGCATCGGCTGGCCGGAACGAACCGCAAGCAGCGCGCCGCGCCATTGCTGGGCGGCCGGCTTCAGCAAGGATTGTATGTAGACGTCGAGCGCGCCCAGGCGGACCCGCAATCGATGCAGCGCATGCCGGTCTTCCTTGCTGAGGCCGGCCAGCTGCGCCGCGATCGACCGCCGCGGCAACTGGCCGCCGGCATCGACCAGCATCGCCGCAAGCGCCCGGATTCCCGGACTGGCGCCGCGGTCGGCGGCGGCCCGGGACAAGGCTTTCAAGGCCGGCAGGTGCCGCGCAACCTGTCCTTCGACCCATCGCTCCAGCCTGGCTCGCAATTTGGCGCGGCGATCGGCGGACAAGCGGTCAAGCGCCCGGGCGGTGCGCACCGCCGGTTCAAGCAGCGAGCGGCCCGGAGCCAGCCGGGCGAGGATATGGCCGTCCCAGCCGATCGCCAATCCGCCGGCTTCTTCAATCATGCGGAAATCGGAGTCTGGCGCCTCGCATAGGCGTGCCGCGCGACGGTCCAACTCGTCGCCAAGCCGGCGTTCGGCGGCGGCGAGCAGCAGGCGCTTGTCTGCCAGGCGGGCCAATGGATCGACCCGGAACTCGAATCCGGCGAGGTGGCCGATCGGCTCGGGCCCGACGCTGACTTCGCCGTCGGCGGCGACCGTCACCGGCAGCGCGTCGGCGCCGCGGGCACCGATGTCGCGCACCAGCACGGCCGTGCGCCGGTCGACGAAGCGCTGGGTCAGCCGTTCATGCAATGCATCGGAAAGGCGGGATTCGACCGCGCGGGTCCGCTCGGCCCATTTCGACGGATCCGCCAGCCAGTCGGCGCGCTGCGCGATATAGGCCCAGCTGCGAACGCCGGCGAGCCGGTCCGCCAGCGCCTCGATGTCGCCGGCGACATTGTCGAGCCGGGCGACCTCGGCGGCGAACCATTCGTGCGGAATATGCCCGCCCTCGCCGACATAGGAGAAGAGCCGGCGGACCATGCGCGCATGGTGCATCGGCCCGACCTTTCGAAAGTCCGGCAGGCCACACACCGCCCACAGCTTTCGCGCCTTGGCGCTCCTGGTCGCGGAGATCGCAGGATCCTCGGCAAGAAGCTTGAGCACCGCCAGGTCGATCGCCACCGGCGCCGGCCTCAGCAGCGGATCGTCGCTCTTTGCCTCCAGGCTTGCAATCAGGTCGGTGACCGAGGTGAAATCGAGATCGGCGCTGCGCCAATAGAGATGATCGAGCGGGCGGAAACGATGCTCCTCGATGGCATTGACTTCCTCCTCGCTGAGTTCCGGCCCGGTTTCTCCGCCGAGGCCAAGCGTGCCGAAGCTGCCGTCACGCTGGTGACGGCCGGCGCGCCCGGCAATCTGCGCCATCTCGGCGATGGTCAGCCGGCGGTCGCGGTGCCCATCGAACTTTTCGAGGCCGGCGAAGGCGACATGGGTGACATCCATGTTGAGGCCCATGCCGATCGCGTCGGTGGCGACCAGATAATCGACCTCGCCGCGCTGGAACATGGCGACCTGGGAGTTGCGGGTCGCCGGCGACAAGGCGCCCATCACTACCGCGGCGCCCCCTTTGAAGCGGCGCAGCATTTCCGCCAGCGCATAAACCTGCTCTGCCGAGAAGGCGACGACCGCCGCCCGCGGCGGCAACCGGCTCAATTTGGCCGCGCCGGCATAGCGCAAGGTCGAGAAGCGAGGCCGGCTGACGATTTCCGCCTCCGGCAGCAGCTCGCGCACGAGCGGCTTCAGCGTGTCGGAGCCGAGGATCAGCGTCTCATCGCGGCCGCGGGCGCGCAGCATCCGGTCGGTGAATACATGGCCGCGCTCGAGGTCGCTGCCGAGCTGCGCCTCATCGATCGCGGCAAAGGCAAAGCTGCGTCCGGATTCGGGATCGTCGCCGCGCTCGCCTTGGACGGGCATGCTTTCGGCGGTGCAGCAGAAATAGCGCGCGCCCTGCGGCACGATCCGTTCCTCGCCGGTAATCAGTGCGACCTGGTTCTCGCCCTTCAGCTGCACGACCCGGTCGTAGACCTCGCGCGCAAGCAGGCGCAGCGGAAATCCGATGACGCCGGAGGAGTAGGCGCACATGCGCTCAATCGCCAAGTGGGTCTTGCCGGTGTTCGTGGGCCCAAGAATGGCCCTGACAAGGCCGTCACGCGGGGCGGACATGCCACTAATCTTGGCACAGATGCGCTTGAGCGCAAGCGTAAGGGCCGTGTTTATTTGAACTTAACCAGTTTTAACCATGACAGTGGCTTCCGTGCGGCGGAATCCGTGCGGTTTTGACCAACGGACCGGGGGCAGCTCCTTGCTGGACATGCGAGCACAGTGGCGAAACGAGGCGGCTTTGGCCGCTTCCCACGCGCTCGCGCCCGGTTTTGGACGCCGCCGCAAGACGTGGCGGGACGTCGACCTCATCATCGACCTGGCCGAAGAGCCGCTGTCGCGCCGCTGGTGGCAGGGTACGGCTACCCTGTCGGCGCTTTGCGCCCTGGTCGCCTTCATTGCGCCAACGCCATTCGAGCCGCTGCCCGCCGCCCAGATCGCCCGGGTCGGAGCGGAGGAAGCGGGGCAATATCGGGACCTTGCCATCGCGCCGCTTGGATCGGGATCCGATACCGGCGTGCGCATGGCCGCCAATTCGCTGGTCGAACCGCTGAGCGAAGCGCCGGACCGTCCATTCATCGAGTTGTTTGCGCGCCTGGGCAGCGGTGACAGTATCGCCCAACTCCTGAGCCGGTCCGGCGTCGGCTATGCCGAAGCCGGCGAGGCGGCCCGGCTGATCGCCTCCGCGCTGCCCGGAGGCGTTGCTCCCGGCACCAGCTTTTCGATCAAGCTTGGCCGCCGCGGCCCCAGCGGATTGAGGCCAATCGAGCGGATCGCATTTCGCGCCCGCCTGGACCTCGACATCATCCTGACGGCAGCCGCCGAGGGGCTGCAGCTGGGTGTCACCAACATTGCCATCGACAACACGCCCTTGCGGATCCGCGGCCGCGTGGGCGACGGGCTTTACTGGGCGTTGCGCGCGTCGGGGATTTCCCCGCAGGCAGCGGGCGAATATTTGCGCGCCATCGGATCGCAGATCGACGTCGGCGGCGGGATCGCTCCGGACGACCGGTTCGACCTGATTGTGGCCAACCGCCGCGCGGCGACCGGCGAGAGCCAGGAAGGACCCCTGCTCTACGCGGCGATCGACCGCGCCGCCGGCCCCGACGTCCAGCTGATGAAATGGACCATTGGCGGCCGGACCGACTGGATCGACACCAATGGCGCGGGGCGCCAGGCGGCGACCATGGCCTGGCCGGTGGCGGGGCGCATCACGTCGGGATTCGGATTGCGCTACCACCCGATCCTGCATTTCGCCCGCTTCCACCGAGGGATCGACTTTGGCGCCAGCTATGGCTCCCCGATCGTGGCGGCAGCGGACGGGCAGGTTACCGGCGCGGGCTGGGCCGGAGGCTATGGACGGCAGGTCCGCCTGGCCCATGGCGGCGGTATCGCCACCACCTACAGCCATATGAGCCGGCTGGTGGTAGAACCGGGCAGCTTCGTTCACCAGGGGCAGCTGATCGGTTATGTCGGCTCGTCGGGACTGTCGACCGGCCCGCACCTCCATTACGAAGTCTATCGCAACGGCGCCCCGGTCAATCCGCTGGGCGTCAAATTCGCCGGCAGGGCCCTGCTGGAGGGGCCCGACCTGGCGCGTTTCAAGGGGCGACTGGCACAGTTGTTGGCGATCGGGACCACCAAAGGCTGACGCGCCTCAGTTCGACCAGTAGACATATTGCTGGTCGGCCTTCCAGGGCGCGTCGGACGGCACGTCGATGCGGATCGGTGTTTCGATTAGCGCCGGCCAGGCGGGAGGCGGCATCTGCCGGTCGAACGCCGCAATTTCTGACAGCAGGTGCCTGACCTCTTCAGGATGCTCGCTGGCGATGTTTTGCTTTTCAGTCGGATCGGACGACAGGTCGAACAGCCAGACCTTGTTCGGCCGGCCGGTCGCCTGAAGCTTCCACTGGCCCTGCTTGATCGCCTTGTATCCGCCGGAGCGCCAGACGATGGTCCGTTCGGGAATTTTCTTCGCCGCGCCGGTGATGAAGGGGAGGAGGTTGACGCTGTCCATCCTTCGATCGGTGGGCATTGCGGCGCCGGTCGCCGCGGCCGTCGTCGCAAATATGTCGAGGTGGTGAGCGGGAACGATCGGCCGTTGTCCCGGCGCAATTCTACCCGGCCATCGGACCAGGAATGGCACCCGGATGCCGCCTTCGAAGAAAGTCGCCTTCCACCCGCGATAGGGCCGGTTGATGTCCGGCAGGCCGGCATACCAGGCGCCGCCATTGTCGCTGGTCAGGATGATCATTGTATTTTCGTCGATATGCTGGCGTTTCAACTGCGCCAGCACCCGCCCGATGCCGCGATCGAGCGCGCGCAACATCGCGCCATAGACCCTTGCCTTGCGGTCCTTGATCATCGGCAACGCATCATAGTCGGAGCGAAGCGCCTGGTAGGGCGTGTGCGGTGCGTTGAATGCCAGATACAAAAAGAAGGGCCGATTGCGATTGGCGGCGATTGCCGCCTCGGCCTGCCTTGAAAAATAGTCAGTCAAATATTCGCCCGGGCGGAACCGCTGACCGCCATTCCACTGCACGGCGTCGGTCAGGGCAATCCAGATGAGCCGGTCAACCGGGTCGTAGTCCAGCCGGGCGTCGACGACGCGCGGATCGTCTCTGGGGAGATATTTCGCGGCGGCCGACATGAAGCCCAGGCTTTCATCGAAGCCCTGCGCTTCCGGCCGCATCCCCGCCGCTTCACCCAGGTGCCATTTGCCAATGTGCATGGTGTGATAGCCGCGCGCCTTCAGGGCCTCGGCGATCGTCACCTCGCTCGCGGGCATTCCCATATCCTCGAAATCCGGCATCCCGGCTTCGTGCTCGGGATGATAGATTGGCTGGTGGAGATATCCTTTGCGCGGCTCCGCCAGTTTTTTGGCGAGCACCGCGGGCGCCGCCGTGAACTCGAACCCGAAGCGTGCCGGATACCGGCCGGTCATGAGCGCGGCCCGCGATGGGGAGCAGGTCGCGCTGCCCGAATGGCCCAGCTGGAAATTGGCCCCTTCCGCTGCGATCCGATCGATATTCGGAGTCGGCACGGCGCCGTTTGCGAAGCCGGTTCCGGTTGCGGAAATATCGTTGATGCCGAGATCGTCGACCACGATCAGGATGACGTTCGGCGGCCGCTTGCCGGCCGGCGCTGCGGCAGGGCCCGGTGACCACTGAATTTGCTGCGTTTCAGCGATCGGATGCCGGATGCCGTCGACCAGCGCATAGATATGGGCCGGCGCCAGCTTGACCGCGGCAGCGACAGCAATGGCGATGACCGCCGCGCCAATCAGCGAAGCCTTCCACACACGCATTGTTTCTTTTTAGCATGACGCCGACGTCACGCGACTATTGATGAGACGCAGGCCTTACTTCCCGTGTCCCCTCCAGCGCTTGACGGTCCGCTGGATGATGCCTTCCTCGTCGCCGGTCTCGCGCCAGCTGTTGGCGAAGCTCGGGTCGGACGAGGCCGGCCGCTTCTCCGGCTCGAGGTCGTCGAAGCGCACGCGGATCGGGATCGCGACACCTTCTCCGCAGACGATGCACTCGCGATTGCGGAGCGCCGGGATGGCGTCCAGGAATCCGCGCGCGCCCTCGGGCATCGCGGCTCGGACGCAGGCCTGGTCGCGGTCGTTGTTCAAGCGCATTGATATGATCGTGCCGCACTGCGACAGCACGCCCTCGGCCAAGTCGGAAGGCCGCTGTGTGATCAGGCCCAAGGAAACGCCATATTTACGGCCTTCCTTGGCGATGCGCTCCAGGATCTTGCGCACGGCCTGGCCGCCGGAAGTCTCGTCCTTGGGAACGTAGCGATGGGCCTCTTCGCAAACCAGCAGCAGCGGGCGCTGCGCTTCGGTCCGGCTCCAGATCGCATAGTCGAACACCATGCGGGCGAGCACCGACACCACAACGGACGTGACTTCGGATGGAACGCCCGAAACGTCGACGATCGAGATCGGCCGGCCGTGGCTCGGCAGGCGGAACAGCTTGGCGATGAAGCTGCCCATCGAATCCGACACGAGCATGCCGGAGAACATGAAGGCATAACGCGGGTCGGCGCGAATCTCGTCGAGCTTGTTCTTGAGCCGCTGATAGGGCGTGGTGTCGCCGGCGCGGTCGAGCTTGCCCATTTCCCCGACGATTACCTGGTTGAGGTCGGTAAGCAGGTAGGGGATCGGCGAATCCACCGTCACCTTGCCGAACTGTTCGGACGATTTGGACTTGGTCCGCGCGGCCAGGATGCATTTGGCAAGGATGTCCGCGTCGCGCTGCCGCTCGGCACCATCGGTGGTCAGCAGCACTTCGCAATGCTCCTCGAAGTTCAGGAGCCAGTAGGGCAGCTGCAAATTGTCGACGTTGAACAGCTCGCCGCAGCTTTTGAACGCGGCCGAATATTCGCCGTGAGGGTCGATCATCACGATATGACCCTCGGGCGATAGCTGCGAAATGCGGTGGAGGATGAGCGCAACCGACGTC
>JBJMUA010000016.1:0-9412 GCA_045811425.1 Sphingomicrobium sp.
TGGCTATGTCGAATTCCTTCGGTCGGCGTTCACCGAATGGCGGGCGTCGGGACGCGATGGCGATGCCATTGGCTACACCTGGCCGGTCGTCCGGCGGCGAAAGCTCGACCTGGACCGGATTGATGCCAAGCTTGGCCAGTACAGCTACGACGCCGCAACCCCGATCACCGAAGGGACCTGGGAAGCCTGCTATTGGAGCGCGCAGACCGCACTGACGGCCCTGTCGGCAATATTGGACGGGGAAACCCGGACCAGTTTCGCTCTATGCCGTCCGCCCGGTCATCATGCCGGCCGCGACTATTGCGGAGGCTATTGCTATCTCAACAATGCCGCGATCGCTGCGGAACAGGCGCGGCGTTCGGGGCGCCGCGTGGCAATCCTCGATATCGACTATCATCACGGCAACGGCACCCAGGATATTTTCTATGAGGATCCCGAGATGCTGTTCGTCTCGATCCACGCCGAGCCCGTGACCGATTATCCATTTTTTTGGGGTCACGAGGAGGAGCATGGTGAGGGGCCGGGCGATGGGACGACCCTCAACCTTCCACTTCCGCGGGGAACGGAAATCCATGAATATGGCGCGGCGCTGGACCAGGCGCTGATGGCCATCGTGGCGCATCAGGCTGACTTGCTGGTCGTGTCCTTCGGGGCCGACACCTTCGTGGACGATCCAATCTCTCATTTCCGGCTGCGGCAGGAGGATTATTCCGCCATCGCCGCCCGCATCGCGGCCCTCAACCTTCCCGCACTCGTGGTGATGGAGGGCGGCTATGCGGTCGACGCCCTCGGCCATAATGTCGAAGCGTTCCTGTCAGGATTCAACGAAGAGTCCGCCTAGTTGCTGAGCGCGCGCCATTGCTTTCGATGGCGGGCCTCCGCTACCCGTTCGGCCGATGAAACAGGAACAGCTAGCGGTAATCGGGCTGGGTTACGTGGGGCTGCCGCTTGCGGTGGCCCTGGCGAAGAAATTCGACACGCTCGGGTTCGATATCAACCCTCACCGGATCGACGAGCTTCGGGACGGACTCGACCGCACCGGTGAAGTGACTGCCAACCAACTGGAGGCCAGCTCCCTTCAATTGAGCGCCGATCCCGAATCGCTTGCCGGACGGACGGTCTACATCGTCACCGTCCCGACCCCGATCAACGGCGCCAACAGGCCGGATCTGTCCGCGGTGCTCAATGCATGTGCGCTAGTTGGTCCAGCCCTGTCGACCGGTGCTGTCGTCGTCTTCGAAAGCACCGTTTACCCGGGTTTGACCGAAGAGATTTGCGGCCCCGCGCTCGAAAAATCATCGGGGCTTCGGTGCGGCGTGGATTTCAAGCTTGGCTATAGCCCGGAGCGGATCAATCCGGGCGACAAGGACCATCCGCTCGAGAGGATCGTAAAGGTGGTCGCCGGCCAGGACGCGGACACGCTTGCGCGCCTTGTCGAGATATATGGAGCGATCGTCGAAGCCGGCATCCACGAAGCGCCGTCGATCAAGGTCGCGGAAGCGGCCAAGGTGATCGAAAACACCCAGCGCGACGTCAATATCGCGCTGATGAACGAGATTTCGAAGATCTGCGAATTGGCCGGCATTCGTACGGCCGATGTTCTGGCGGCGGCGGGCACCAAGTGGAATTTCCTCAACTTCAATCCGGGCCTGGTCGGCGGCCACTGCATCGGCGTCGACCCCTATTATCTTACCGCCAAGGCCCAGGAGCTCGGCTACCATCCGGAAGTCATCCTTTCCGGTCGCCGCGTGAATGACAGCATGGGGCCCTATGTCGCCCGGCGCCTGATCAAGATGCTGGCGGCCCACGACGTGCCGCCAGCCGGCCTCCGGGTCGGCATCCTTGGCCTCACCTTCAAGGAAAATGTGCCCGACATCCGCAATTCGAAAGTGGTCGATATTGTGCGGGAACTGCGATCCTATGGGGTCGAACCGCTAGTCCATGATCCGTTCGCGCGAGCGGAGTCGACAGCCGAGGAGCTCGGCGTGGAATTATCGCCAATTGAAGATCTGAGCGACCTTCACGCGCTGGTCCTGGCCGTGCCGCACGCCGCATACAATGAGCTCGGCGCAAACAGGGTCAGTGAGATGATCGGGCAAAATGGCCTGTTCATCGACGTCAAATCGAGGTTCCAGCCAACCGACATGCGCAGCGACATCCGTTACTGGAGTCTGTGAGGGGTGCGCCAGCCACCGCTTAGGATCAGGGAAGGCGATCCAGGATGGCTGGCGCGAGGGAGCCCGTCTATTGCTGCAGCTGCGTCTTGGGCGTGACCACCCGCACCACAACGCGGCGGGCTTCGTCGTTGCCTGCCGGAGCCGCTTCGCCCGGCGCCGCTGTGCCTTCGCCCATCGCCGACGGTGAAAGGACCCGTCCTGGCTGAATTAATCCCGACTGCCGCAGATAGTTGCTGACAGCGCCAGCACGTTTCAGGCTCAGACGTTCGTTCGCCGCGGCATTTCCGACCGGGTCGGTGAAACCCAGGATCGAGACACGATAATTACCGAACGACGGAGCCTTTTGCGCAAGCGCATGGAGCCTCTGCTTATAGGATGGGGCAATTGCAGCGCTTCCCGTCTTGAAATAGACCGTCGCCTCCTCGCGGATCACATATTCCTGGCCCTCGATGATGGCCTGTCGAAGCTCTGAGAACTGTTCGGTGGTGCCGGCCTTGGTGGCTATGGCGGTCCGCCAGTCCTTCTCCTTGAACCTGATGTCCTGCGCGGTCAGCGTCTGACCCTGCAGATCGCCTTCGACCGTGAAGATCAGGCCGGGAATCAGGCTTCTGGCGTCGCGCTTGTCCTTCTTGGCAATGCCGCTCGTCTGGCTGATCTTCGTCTCCGGCACCAGTACGACGGTCAGCGGCCCGTTCATCGTCCTTGCCGTGATGGTGTTCCCACTGACGGAAGTAATGACAGCCTCCGTCTTGGTCTCCTCGGCGAATGACGGGGTCGCGATGATTATCGCGGCGGCAAGAAGCGCCAGGCGATGTTTCCGGACATCCATTTCAACGTCTCCCTTACGGTGTGCCCGTAAAGCTATGTTTGCTTGGTTCCGCCGGAATATCGGGCAATCTACCTACTGCGTCTGCCGATATCCCTGAGAAGTCACGACGGGGGGGAATTCGCCCACGGATATGATCGAATTTCAGCTCGTTGCTACCTTGGGGGCAACGCCCTCGGTGCCCTCTGGCTCTCCGAGCCATTCGTAAAACAGGACATAGCCAACCGCGAGAATGACCGCGCCAAAGAACAGGCCGATGAGGCCATAGGCCATCACGCCCCCGATCACGCCGAGCAGGATGATCGGCATCGGGACTTCCAGGCCGTGACCGATCAGCATGGGCTTGAGCACGGCGTCGCTCAAACCGGCAACGAGCGACCATATGGTGAAGATGACCGCGGCGGTCGTGCTCATGGCTGAGAAGGCCCAGATGATGGCCGGCAGGACGACGATAATCACCGGCACCTGGACGATGCCCAGCATGAATACGACCAGCGACAATAGCCCTGCTCCTGGCACGCCGGCGACGAAGAAGCCGATACCGACGAGCAGCGCCTGGACGAAGGCCACGCCAATGACACCGTTGGCAACGGAACGGACCGTTGCGGCGATGATGTCCATGATATGTTCGCCTTGCTGGCGAGTTCCGGTGATGCGCGCGAACACGGCAGCGAAGAACGCACGCAGGCTCTTCGCATAAGCAAGTGCGACGGCGGCAAGGATGACGGCGAGAATCAGCAACAGGATGACCATCATGGTGCCTCCAGCCTGCGCGAGCAGCCACCGTGAAAGGTCCTTCACCTGCTGGCCATGCTCCTTCAGGAAGGCCGGAAAATCATTCGCAGCCTGCGCCCAGGCGGCATGAAGTTTTGGACCGGCAACCGGGATGCCTTCGAGCGACGCCGGCGGCGGCTGGACTTCAAAGGAGCCGTTCTGAATCGCTGAGACAAATGCAGGAATGCCGCTTGCCGCGCTGACGGCGGCAATGATCGTGGGAATCAGGATCACGGCCACGATTACGCCACCCAGCAGCATCGCTGCCCGGCCCGGCTTCCATCCCTTTGCCAATAATTTCTCCTGCAAGGGATTGAAGCAAATCGCCAGGATGATGGTCCACAGCAGCAGCCCAACGAAGGGCAGCAGCAACTGGAAGCATAAGGCGACCAGCAGACCGGTCAGGAATAAGGGAAGCAGCAAGTCGATGGTGTCTTTGACTGACCTCGTACCGCCCGGAGTGGATAACATTGTCTGTCCCCTGCCCTGTGGCCGCCAACGGCCTCTTGTCGGTTGGGGAGTATCAGTGAGGAAGTGCCCGGGGATATCCGGAAAACTCCCGGTTTCGCTATATCAGCTTGCCCGGATTCATCATGCCCATGGGGTCGAGTGCCGACTTGATCGCGCGCAGTGCTCGAACCCGGTCGGGGGAAAGGCGCGCCAGCTCGTCCTTTTTCATCTGGCCGATGCCATGTTCGGCGGAGATGGAGCCTCCCGCTGCCGTAACCAGGTCATCCACCAGCCTGACCACGTCCGGGCCTTCGCGCTGGAGCCAGTCCGGCCCGCCTCGCGACCCGGCGCGGACGTGAAAATGGATATTCCCATCACCCAGATGACCGAAGCCGGATGCCTGCGCGCCCGGGAAAGCGCGCTCAACTTCGGCTCCGGCCTCGGCCATGAAGCGCGGCAACGCCTCGACCGGAACCGAAATGTCGTGCTGGGTGGCGGGCCCGAACGCGGCTCGCTCCGCCTCCGACAGACTGTCCCGGATCCGCCAGAATGCGTCGGCCTGGGCTTCGCTGGCGGATATTGCCGCGTCCCTGACCAGGCCCCGGCCGATCAGCGGCGCGAGCAGGCGCGCGAGCAACTCCGGCGGCTGCTCGGTGTTGGACTCGTCGGCAGTTGCCTCGACCAGCGCATGCCAGGCGTGGCGCCCGCTTAGCGGCTGGCGGGTGCCGGCAACATGCGCGAGCACCGCTTCGAGCGATTCCTGAGGCAGGATCTCAAACCCCTCGATCCGGTCGGTGGCCGCCTCCAGCCCACGAAGCACATCCAGCGCCGACTGGACATTTTCGAGACCCAGCCAGGCGACGGCGCGCGAATATATGGCCGGAAACAGCTTCAGCCGGACGGCGGTGATGATGCCCAGCGTGCCCTCCGCCCCGATCAGCAGCTGATCCAGGCTGTAACCGCGATTGTCCTTCTTGAGCCCGGACAGGCCGTTATGGATCGTCCCATCTGGCAAAACAGCTTCCAGCCCATCCACCAATCCGCGCATCGTCCCGAAGCGCAGCACCTGCGTGCCGCCGGCATTGGTCGAGGTTAGCCCGCCGATGGTAGCGCTGCCCTTGGCGCCCAGCGTCAGAGGAAAGCGCAATCTCTTGTCGGCGACCGCTTCGTGGAACGTTTGAAGCACCACGCCGGCCTCGGCCACCGCTCGCAGGGACACCGTGTCGATCGAGCGAATGCGGTTCATCCTGCGCAAGGACAGGATCAGGGCCGATCCGTCGTCAGGCGGAGTAGCACCGCCGACCATCGACGTGTTGCCGCCCTGGGGAACGAGCGCCACGCCATGTTCTGCGGCCATGGCGACCATCGCCGCCACTTCCTGCGTTGTGGACGGTTGCAGGATCGCCGCGGCCCGGCCGTGCCAGCGCCCGCGCCAGTCGGTCAGCCAGGGCTCGATGTCGGCCTGTTCGGTGATGACCGAGCGCTCGCCAAATCGGGCCCGGATTGCATCAACTATCGCAGCCGAACTCATTGCCCCGCTTTCCAATGATCGCATCGGTCGGCGGCATCGTCACGATGGACCAGCCTGCCGCCCTGGATGACGGCATCGATGCATTGAAGGGCGCTGACGTCATCAAGCGGGCTGCTGCCGACGGCGACCAGGTCTGCGATATGGCCCGGCTTCACCGAGCCCAGATCGCCCCGCCCCAGCGCCTTCGCAGCCTCGCTGGTGGCGGATGCGAGCGCCTGCATCGGCGTCATCCCATAACGAACCATGTAGCGAAATTGCCGCGCATTGAGGCCGTGGGGATAGACGCCGGCGTCCGTGCCAAAGGTCAGCGGCACCCCAAGCTTCACTGCCTTGACGAAACCGTCACGCTGCATGTCGGTCGTTTCACGATTCTTGCGGAGATATTCTTCGGGCCAATGGTCCCGGGTCCCCACTTCCTCGATCCAGTCGCCGTCGTAGATATCCATGTCGAGCCAGACGCCGCGCTCCTTCGCCATGCGAAGCCCCTCGTTATCGATCAGCGAGGCATGCTCGATGGTCCTGGCTCCGGCTTCGATCGCCGCCTTGATGCCGTTCGCGCCGTGGGCATGGGCAATGCAATATTTGCCGAGCGCCCTGGCTTCGTCGCAGGCCGCCTTCATCATCTCGGGCGTCAATTCGAGCGCGCCTGGCTCGCTGCCTATGGCGAGGACGGCGCCGGTTGCGATCAGCTTGATGAAGTCGGCCCCGCCACCGATGATTGCACGAACCCGGTCGCGAGCCTCACCGGCCGACCGAACCTCGCCAATGCGAAATTCCGGGCCGATCACCGTTCCCGGCTTCGCGCCGGTCACTGCGCCCCCACCGCCTGGAATTGTAATATAGCCTCCCGCGACCATCATCCGCGGACCCTCGACCTCGCCGGCAGCGATGGCGTCGCGCAGAACAACGTCGCTCAGGCCGCGATAGACGCCGACATCCCGGACGGTGGTGAAACCCGCGTGGAGCGTGACTCTTGCCGTCTCGGCGCCTTTCAATGCGGTTTCGGCCGCGCTGTGCTTCAATGCCTCCGCCGGATCGTCGGTTTGCCCGTAGCCATCCGCAACATGGGTATGGAGGTCGATCAGCCCGGGAAGCACCCATTTCCCCGACCAGTCGATCAGCCGGCCGTCGGCGCGAGCCCCCTTCCACGGCTCGTCGCTCACGATCTTGCCGTCGGAAATGGTCAAGGATCGATCATGGGTCACCGACCCGCTGCCTGGGTCGATCAGATGACCGGCATGCACCTGGACGGTCTCCGCGGCCGCGGGCGACGCAAATGATGACAGCAAAACCAGTGCGCCCAGCAGCTTGACCCGCATCTCACGCCTCCTTGTCGCGCATGGGCTTTGCAAAGGCGAGCGTCCGAGGCAAGGTGCAGTCATGGCCCGCCCGCCCATTACCATCGTCCTTGCCCGCGCCATCAACGGCGTAATCGGCAAGGATAACCGCCTGCCCTGGCATATTCCGGGTGACCTCAGGCGGTTCAAGCAGCTGACCATGGGCAGCGCGATGATCATGGGCCGCAAGACATTCGAGAGCTTGCCCGGCATTCTGCCTGGCCGCCAGCACATCGTCATGACCCATGACCCGGACTGGAACGTCGAGGGAGTCGATGTCGTCCACGATGTCGACAGTGCCATCGAAGCGGCGGGCGACACGCCCATTTCCGTGATTGGCGGCGCGGCGATCTTCGAGCTGTTCGAGCCGATTGCCGACAAGATCGAGCTGACCGAGGTCATTGCCGAAATCGAGGGCGACGTATCGATGCCCGACCTTCGCTCCAGCGAGCGTTGGCACGAAGTCGATTATGAGGACCATATGCCGACCGCCGACACACCGGCGTGGCGGACGGTGACCCTGGTCAGGGCCTGAGCGTATCCGGCTTCGGCGCTGCCGCCGCGAATATCCGAAAGCGTTTCATCTGCTCGGCCAGCACCTGGTCGACCAGCGGCGCGAGCTTGTCGCCATTGCCTGAGGCAAAGCCCGCCGCGCGATAGTTCAGGGTCACTCGGGAGCCGCCCGCGATCCGCTCGACCTTGACGTCCATCACGCCCGCGGTTGCCTGGTAGAGCAGCGGCCCGAGGCTGCCGGTCAGGACGACCTCTTCGCCCGGCTTGAGCATCGTCACATGCATATGTTCGACGCCTCCTCCACCCTCGAGGGATTCGCAGAAGCAGCCGCCGGGCCGCATCTGCAGCACCAGGCGTGCGGCGTCGCCGGAATAGGTATGGTCCTTGCTCCACCATTTTGCGATTTGTCCGAAGGCGGCGAAGGCATCTGGCTGGGGAACCACCAGGTTGACGCTATGCTGTACCTCGAAGCCATGAGCGTCGGCGCTGAGGATTTCGGCAGCGGCGGGAGTGGCAAGCAGCAGTGCTGGCAGAAGTAGGATCAGGCGCATCGCATCTCCCCCCGTCATTGCGAGCGCGGCGAAGCAATCCAGCGCTCCTGCCTGGATTGCCACGACGCCGCGCGCCCCGCAATGACGTTAGGTGTTGCTCAGCTGTCGAGAATGGCGTCGATCGCGGCCGCGACTTCTTCCACGCTGGCCATGCCGTCTACACGGCGGACGAGCCCCTTCTCCTCATAGAAGGGCAGGATCGGCGCAGTCTTGGCCCGATATTCGGCCATGCGCGTGCGTACCGTCTGCTCATTGTCATCCGGGCGGCGCTTGAACTCATGTCCGCCGCACACATCGCATGTGCCTTCGACCTTGGGCAGGTGGAACCTGTCGTGATAGCCGGCACCACAGCTGGCGCAGGTGAAGCGGCCGGTGATGCGTTCAACCAGCGCCTCTTCGTCAACACCCAGTTCGATCACATAATTCAGTTTGCGGCCACGCTCGTCCAACAGGAATTCAAGTGCCTCGGCCTGATGCAACGTGCGCGGATAGCCGTCGAAAATGGCGCCGCGGTCCCTGGCACTATCAAGGTGCTCGCCGATCAGCGCCGAAACGATGGCATCGGAAACCAGTTCGCCGCGATCCATGACCTCACGGACGCGCAGCCCGACCGGAGTGCCGGCCTCACGCGCCGAGCGAAGCATGTCGCCGGTCGACAGCTGGATCATGCCGCGGGTCTGCTCAAGCCGCTTGGCCTGGGTGCCCTTGCCCGCCCCCGGCGGGCCCAGCAGGATGATATCCACTTGTTGAATTCTCCCCTGTCGCGGGACGCCGAATCTAGCGGCGGCGGCCGCCCTTCAACTTCGCCTTCTTGATCAAATCGCCATATTGATGCGCAATCAAGTGGCTCTGGATCTGGCTGACCGAGTCCAACGTCACATTGACAACGAACAACAGGCTGGAGCCACCCAGGTAAAAGGGCACTCCAGCCTGGCTGAGAGCAATTTCCGGTATCAGGCAGATGGTCGCGAGATATGCCGCTCCGATCACGGTGATCCGGTTGAGCAGATAGTCGAAATATAGCTCGGTCGCCTTGCCGGGCCGGATGCCGGGGATGAAGCCGCCGTGACGCTTCAGATTCTCGGCCGTTTCTTCCGAGTTGAACTGCACCGCGGTGTAGAAGAAGCAGAAGAAGATGATGCCGCCGGCATAGAGCGCCAGATAGAGAGGCGCGCCGTGCTGCAAATAGGTGCTGGCGGTGATCAGCCACTCGCTCGACGAACTGTCGGGGCTCGCGCCCCCGCCGGCGAACT
>JBJMUA010000017.1:0-41325 GCA_045811425.1 Sphingomicrobium sp.
GCGATCGAAGCCATGCAACTCCCCGGCAACCGCCGCAAGCAAGAAGGGAAGCGTGGCGAGAATGACCCACGGCACCAGATAGGGGTCGTGCAATATCCCTGTGAGAGCGGCGGCGCCGAAAATTGCAATTGCGAAGGAAGCCGCCAGAAACCGCCGATAGGGAGAGAGTGGCGGGAACGAGGCCGCCAAGCCCCCGGCGAAGAAGAAAATCGCGCAGATGACCGGTATCGACTTGAAGCCGCACAGCAGCAGCGCCATCCCGCCTGCCACCATGCTCGCACACAGCCTGAGGGACGGCGAATAGCGGCGAAGCAACAGGAAGAAGGCGGCATAAACCGCGACTTCAGCCGAGACCGACCAAATGGGCGCGTTGAATGTTTGTGACGGCTGTGCGCCCCAATCCGTCGCCAGGAACAGCTGGCGCACAAATTCGCCGAAGCCGTTCGCCGGGAAGACATAGATTTCGCCGGTCAATTGTCGATGCGCGAGCTGTAGGCCGGCAACAAGGATCAGCGTAACGAAGTGCAGCGGATAGAGACGCGAGAAGCGCAGCCAGAAAAATCGAGCGGCCGACACCGCGCCGGTGTGGATCGCCTGGCCATATTTCCAGAAGAAGATATAGCCGCTGATCCCCCAGAAGAGTTGAACCCCGAACTGGCCGTAGCTGTAGAGCGGCCAAAGCCAGGCGGCGAACGGGAAGCCGGCCCCGGCGGCGGCCGCGGCGCCCGGGACCCTGCTGAAATGTTTATAGTGATAGAAGAGCACCGCCGTCGCCGCGGCGAAGCGCAGCAATTCCAGCCCAAGCAGCTTCGACGAAGTTGCCGCAAGCTCGGGGTTGCGGATGGATGGATGAGCGAGCGGTGCTGACTCGGTTACGCTGAACTTCTCGACAATAGTCATGGACGCTGAACCACTCGACGTTATGCGCGACGAGGCTGGCTAGCCGGAAATTGTTAAGATACTTTGAGAGGCCAAGTCCAACTCAGCTCCGCCACAGCGATTTACTTGTGGGGCGGGCAACTTGGCCAGAATCATGATGATGGTGCCCAGGAGAGGACTCGAACCTCCACGCCCTTGCGAGCGCCAGCACCTGAAGCTGGTGCGTCTACCAATTCCGCCACCTGGGCACAGGTGCATTGATTGCCGGTAGGCGGCGGCGCTTAGAGGGCGGCGGCTGATTCTGTCAACAGCCCTTCCTCGCCCCTTGCGCGATATTGCGGGCTGGCCCAAGGACGGGCCGAATCCGTTCAAGACCCGGCCAAGGACCGAGCATCCATGAGGAACCCCGGCACCCCTCCCCTCATCACCATATTCGGCGGCGGCGGCTTCATCGGCCGCTATGTCTGCGAGGAGCTGCTCAAGACCGGCGCGCGGCTGCGCGTGGCCGAGCGTCACCCGCGCCGCGCCTGGTTTCTTCAGCCCCTCGGCGGCATCGGCCAGGTGTCGATCATCGCCGCCGACCTGCAACGCCCCGAAACCATCGATCGCGCGGTCGAAGGCGCCGATGCGGTGATCAACCTGGTGGGCATTTTCAAGGGCAACCTCGACCAGGTCCATGTCCAGGGCGCGGGCAAAGTGGCGGCGTCCGCCAGGGCCGCGGGCGCGAGGGCCATGGTCCACATCAGTGCGATCGGATCCGATCCCAACTCGCCGTCGGACTATGGCCGGACCAAGGGCCTGGGCGAACGGGCCGTCCGCTCCGCCTTCCCCAACGCCACCATCATCCGGCCGAGCACCGTATTCGGCCCCGAGGATAATTTTACCAACCGCTTCGCCTCCATGGCGCGCTTTCCGTTCCTCCCGGTCATCGCGCCCCGCACCCGCTTCCAGCCGGTGTTCGTGCGGGACCTCGGCAAGGCGATCGCGGCGGCCGCGCTCGATCCCGGGACGCATGGCGGCAAGACCTATGAGCTGGCCGGCCCCGAGGCCTTCACGATGCGCGAGCTTAACGCCCGGATCGCCGAAATGGCCGGCCAATCGCCAGAGCTGGTCGACATGCCCGATTTCCTGGCAAGCACCATCGCCGCCCTCGGGTTCCTGCCCGGCGCACCGCTCAGCCGCGACCAGTGGCTGATGCTGCAGAAGGACAATGTGCCGAGCGGCGACGAGCCGGGCTTCAAGGCATTCGGCATTAGCCCGACGCCGCTGGCCGCCGTGGCGCCGGAATGGCTTGGCCGATTTCGCAAGGGCGGCCGCTTCGCCCCTAACGCCGCCTGACGGGCTGAGCGAGCGTGCCCGTCCTCCTGCTGGTCATCATCCTCGGCATTGTCGAGGGCGTCACCGAATATCTGCCGGTCTCCTCGACCGGCCACCTGATCCTGGCGACCGAATTGCTCGGCTTCGACGCCGACAAATGGGCGCTGTTCAACATCGCCATCCAGCCGGGCGCGATCCTGGCGATCCTGGTGCTCTACTGGCGCACCTTCCGCGATGTGCTGGTCGGCCTGTGGCGGCGCGAGGCCAGCGCCTATGCCTTCGTGCGCAACCTGCTGGTCGCCTTCATTCCCGCGGTCGTGATCGGCCTCGCGCTCGGTGACGCGATCGAGCTGATGCTCGGCAACGCAAGAATTGTCGCCGTCTCGCTGATCCTGGGCGGCTTCGCGATCCTGCTGGTCGAGTGGTGGGCCAGGCCCACCGACCGTGGCGGGGTCGCCAATGTCACCTTCTGGCATTCGGTCGGGATCGGCCTGGTCCAGTGCCTGGCGATGATCCCGGGGGTCAGCCGCTCGGGCGCGACGATCCTCGGCGCGATGGCGATGGGGGTCGACCGCAAGACCGCCGCCGAATTCAGTTTCTTCCTGGCCATACCGACGCTGTCCGGCGCCACGGCCCTCCAGCTGTACAAGCATGGCGGGGCGATGGAGCCGGGCATGGGCGGCTGGATCGTGCTCGGATCGATTGTCTCCTTCATCGTCGCGGTGATTGTGGTGAAGGCGTTCGTGTCGATCATCCAGCGCTACGGCTTTGCCCCCTTCGCCTGGTACCGCATCCTCGCCGGAGCAACGGCGCTGGTCTGGCTCGCGGCACGCTAGCGCGCCTAAAGCGTTGACGAACAAGCGAGAAACGCCATCTTAGGAGCGACTCGCGGGAGAATAGTCATGCGTGCCTTGCTGATCGCATTGCCCCTGGCCCTGGCATCGGTGCCGGCGGTTGCCGCGCCGAGGGAAGCCCCGCAACTACCGCCCGAGCTCAGCGACCCGGCGATGGCCGACAAGCTGGGCAAGATGACGGGTACGCTCACCAGGGCGCTCATGAACCTGCCGGTCGGCGAGCTGGAGGCCGCGGCCCAGGGCCGTGAACCCACCGCCGCGGAACGGGCGACCACGGTCCGCGATCAGATCGGCGGGCCGGAGGCGGAGCGCGAGGTGGAGGCGAAAGTCGCCGCTTCGGGCCGCCAGATGCAGGCGATGACCAAGGCGCTGGTCGCGTCCCTGCCCTCGATCATGAAGTCGCTGGAAGGTGTCGAGCGGGAGCTGGAGCGGGCGACCGCCAACCTGCCGGACCCGACTTATCCGAAGCGCTGACGAACCCTTTTTCGTCGTCCTGAACTTGTTTCAGGACCCATTTCTCCGGCCCCGCCGCCGTCTCCGGCATGGATGCTGAAACAAGTTCAGCATGACGGGTTGTTACTCGGGCGAGGGCCGCTAAAGCTGCGCCTTCCATGTGGCAGCTGTTCCAATTCCCGCTCTGTCCCTTTTCCCGCAAAGTCCGGCTCGTCCTCGGCGAGAAGGGCGTGGCGCATGAGCTGGTGCGTGAAAACCCCTGGGAACGTCGCGACGAATTCGTCGACCTGAACCCCGCCGGCGAAACGCCGGTGCTGGTCGATTCGACCGCCGCGATCGTGCTGATCGGAAGCCAGCCGATCGTCGAATATTTCGATGAGACGGTCGACAAGATGCCGATGATCCACGGCAATGCGGTCGCCCGCGCCGAGATCCGGCGCCTCGCGCAATGGTTCGACGAGAAGCTGTTCCGCGAGGTGGTCGAGCCGCTGATGCATGAGCGGATGAGGAAGCGGCTGGTCAGCCGCGAAAGCCCCGATACGCGGGTACTGCGCGAAGCCATGAGGATCGCCAACGGCCACCTCGATTATATGGACTATCTGCTCGACCACCGGCGCTGGATCGCGGGCGCGGGCCTCAGCCTCGCCGACTTCACCGCGGCGGCGCATTTGAGCGTGGTCGACTATCTGGGCGCGCTGGACTGGCGGGGGCATAAGCAGACCAAGGACTGGTACGCCGTCATGAAGTCCCGCCCCGCCTTCCGCCCGCTGCTGGGCGAGCGGATGGAGGTGATCGTGCCGCCGGCTCATTACGACAAGGTGGATTTTTAAATCCTCCCCCGGCCGGGCAGGAGCCATTAACCACCATTGTCGACCAGCAGCGTCCTGGGAGCGCCGGGCCGAACTCGACGGACTCTTCGCCACCATATAACCCTCTGTCCTATCAAGATTTTCTCCGGGGGGAGGGGCAGATGGGTTTCCCGCTTTTCAATTTCGGTCCGCGCGACCTCGCGATCGACCTCGGAACCGCCAACACGGTCGTCTATCTGCGCGATCGCGGCGTCGTCATCCAGGAACCATCGGTGGTCGCCCTCGAATATGGCAATGGCCTGCCCAGGGTCCGCGCGGTTGGCGACGATGCCAAGCTGATGCTCGGCAAGACCCCGGCCAATCTCCGCACCATCCGCCCGTTGCGCAATGGCGTGATCGCCGACCTCGAGGTCGCCGAGCAGATGATCAAGCATTTCATGACCAAGGCGGTCGGCGGGCGTGGTCGTTTCGGCAGCAAGGCCGAGGTGGTGATGTGCGTGCCGTCCGGCTCAACCAGTGTCGAGCGGCGCGCGATCCGCGACGCAGCGTCCAATGCGGGGGCCAGCCATGTGCGGCTGATCGAGGAGCCGATGGCGGCGGCGATCGGCGCCGGCATGCCGGTTGCCGATCCGATTGGCTCGATGGTGGTCGACGTCGGTGGCGGCACCACCGAGGTCGGGGTGATCTCCCTCCAGGGCCTGGCCTACAGCCGCTCGGAACGGGTCGGCGGCGACAAGATGGACGAAGCGATCATGTCCTATATCCGGCGCACCCATAACCTGCAGATCGGCGAGGCGACCGCGGAGCGTATCAAGAAGGAAGCCGGAATCGCGCGCGTTCCTTCGGATGGGAAAGGCATGACCGTCATCGTCAAGGGCCTGCATGTCGAAAAGGGAGTGCCACGGGAGATCGAGCTGACGCAGGCCGAGATCGCCCGGGCCCTGAGCGAGCCCGTCGCGCGCATCGTCCATGCGGTGCGCGAAGCGCTGGAGCATACCGAACCGGAGATTGCGGCCGACATTATTGATGTCGGGATCACGATGACGGGCGGCGGATCGCTGCTTCGGGACATCGACCTGGTGTTGGCCGATGAGACCGGGCTGCCGGTCTGCGTCGCCGACAATCCGCTTCAATGCGTGGCGCTCGGCGCCGGGCAGACGCTGGAGGACCAGCTTTACCGGAGTGCGCTGCAGGCGGCGTGATTCAGGCGTCGGCTGCGACGTCGGTTGCGTAAAAGCTGTGCCCCCGATTGTCGCGTCTCAACAGTTTCCGGATAGGCGCCGGGGTCAGCTCTTCGGCGTCGAGAGTCAGCTTGACCAGGCCCCGGCCCAGCCAGCCCGTCTGCTTCTCGAAATTCTTCCGGACCCGCCGAAACGCTTTCTCGGCAGCCTCCTCAAAGCCGGACGCAAGGACATAACGGTGGCAGTGAAAGCCGGCCGGCCGGAAACTATCCTCATCTATTTCAGGCTCGCATTCCCATTCGAGCGAGCCGCGCACGAGGACGTAGAAGCACCGCATCGCCTTACTCCGCGTGCCTTGCCGCGACGAGATAGTTGAGGCTCAAATCCTCGCTCAGGTACAGCCCGCGCGTCGGGCTGACGGCGATGCCTTCAAAGTCGATGCTTTCCAGTCCGGCATCCGCCAGCAATCCGCGCATCGCGTCAGGGTCGATGAACTTTTCAAAGTCATGGGTGCCTTTGGGAATCTTGCCGAACCCCTCGGCCAGGGTGATGGTCAGCAGCTTCGACCAGCCGGTCTTGTTGGGTGTCGACAGGATCATGAGGCCGCCCCGGGCCAGCCGCGCCGCGAGGTGACTCACGAACGCCCGTGGGTCGGCAACATGCTCGATCACCTCCATCGACGTAACCAGGTCGAACGTGCCGTCCAGATCCTCCACGCCGGCCGCGCGATAATCGATGGCAAGCCCCTGCCCCTGGGCATGACCCCGGGCGACATCGATGCATTCCGCCGCGGCATCGACCGCGGTGACCTTCGCTCCCATCCGTGCCAGCGGCTCGGCGAGCAGGCCCGCGCCGCAACCGACGTCGAGCGCCGTTTTTCCTTCGAGCGGCCTGAAGCCATGCTCGTCCGCCTGCCAATGCATGTCGATCATATCGCGGATGTAGGCGAGCCGGACCGGATTGAGCTTGTGCAACATCGCCGAGGCGCCGTTCGGATCCCACCAGTCGGCCGCCAGGCTACCGAAATGCCGGGCTTCGCGTTCCACGATACTTGTCTTCGCCATGGCCTCTCCCTAACAGCAGGCCGCCGCTTGGGCCACGAGGAAAGACGCATCCGCCGCATGGCACGCATCGTGATGAAATTCGGCGGGACCTCGATGGCCGGGATCGAGCGCATCCGCGCGGTTGCGGAGCGGATCAAGCGCGAAGCCGATGCCGGCAATCAGGTCGCTGTCGTGGTCTCGGCCATGGCCGGAGAAACCGACCGCCTCGTCCAACTGTGCAAGGAAGCGGCCGCGCTTTACGACCCGCGCGAATATGACGTGGTCGTCGCCAGCGGCGAACAGGTTACCAGCGGATTGCTTGCCATCACCCTCCAGGGAATGGGCCTCAACGCCAAAAGCTATATGGGCTGGCAGTTGCCCATCCGCGCCTCGGGACATTCGGCGGCCCTCATTGAAAATATCGACGTGGACATATTGGAGCGGGTATTCGACGGCGGCGGGATCGCCGTCATCCCCGGTTTCCAGGGCGTGACCAGCGACGGCGCGGTGGCGACGCTCGGCCGCGGCGGCTCCGACACCTCGGCGGTGGCGCTGGCCGCGGCGATGAAAGCCGACCGTTGCGACATCTACACCGATGTCGACGGCGTCTACACCACGGACCCGCGCATCGTGCCCCAGGCCAGGAAGCTCGACATGGTCACCTATGAAGAGATGCTTGAGCTGGCCAGCGTCGGCGCCAAGGTCCTGCAGACCCGCTCGGTCGGGCTCGCGATGCGCTACAACATGCCTTTGACGGTGCTGTCTTCGTTCGAGGACAAGCCGGGAACGATGATCGTAGGTGATGAGGCGATCGAGGAAAGCAAGATGGAACGAAATGTCATCACGGGCATCGCCCATGACCGCAATGAGGCGCTGGTCACCCTCGTTGACCTGCCAGACCGTCCCGGTGTCGTCGCGGCCGTGTTCGGCCCGTTGGCGGAGGCGAACGTCAACGTCGACATGATCGTCCAGTCGGTTCGCAATGCCGGTGACGAAAGCGACCTCGCCTTCACGGTGCCCAATGCCTCGCTGGCTCATGCCGTTGCGGAATTGAAGAAGGTTCAGGACCAGATCGGTTTCAAGGAAATCTTGACCAACATGGACATTGCCAAGATCAGCGCGGTCGGCGTCGGCATGCGCTCCAATGCGGGCATCGCGGCAAAGATGTTTCAGACTTTGGCCGATCGCGGCATCAACATCCTCGCCATCACCACCAGCGAGATCAAGGTGAGCGTGCTGATCCCCGAGGAATATACGGAGCTCGCCGTTCGGGTGCTCCACACCGCCTATGGGCTTGACGCGGAACGTGACTCTTTAGGGGAGGCAGTGGCGTGAGCGGCGAAGGCATGATTGCGGAAGCCCGCGCCGTCCACGGCGACGCCGGCATGATCCGCCTCAAGGAATTAATGGCTCGCGGGCTCGAATTCCTGGGCACCGAATGGGCGATCCTCGGCGGGGCGATGAGCTGGATCAGCGAGCGCCACCTGGTCTCGGCCATTTCCAACGCCGGCGGGTTCGGCGTTATCGCCTGCGGCGCGATGTCGCCGGATCTGCTCGACAAGGAAATCGAGGGAACCAAGGCAAATACCGATAAGCCGTTCGGGGTGAACCTCATCACCATGCACCCCCAGCTCAATGAGCTGATCGACGTCTGCTCGAAGCATGAGGTGACGCACGTCGTACTGGCCGGCGGCCTTCCGCCCGGCGGCGCCATCGACCGGATCAAGGCCAATGGCGCAAAGTTGATCGTCTTCACGCCCGCGCTGGCGCTGGCGAAGAAGTTGATGCGCTCGGGCGCCGACGCACTGGTGATCGAGGGGATGGAGGCCGGCGGCCATATCGGCCCGGTCTCGACCAGCGTGCTCGCGCAGGAAATCCTGCCCCACGTCGCCGCCGAAATTCCGGTGTTCGTCGCCGGCGGAATCGGCCGCGGAGAGGCGATCGCCGCCTATCTCGAAATGGGTGCGGTCGGGGTGCAGCTCGGCACCCGCTTCGTCTGTGCCCACGAATGCATCGCCCATGCGAACTTCAAGAAGGCGTTCCTCCGCGCTTCGGCCCGCGACGCCATCCCCTCGGTCCAGATCGATCCGCGCCTGCCGGTCATCCCGGTCCGTGCGCTCAAGAACCGGGAGATGGAGAATTTCGCCGCCAAACAGCGCGAGGTGGCGCAACGGCTGGACGAAGGCGCGATCGAAATGGCCGAAGCCCAGCTCCAGATCGAGCATTATTGGGCGGGTGCCCTCCGCCGCGCGGTAATCGATGGCGATGTCGAGAGCGGATCGGTCATGGCCGGCCAGTCGGTCGGAATGGTCAAGCGTGAGGAGCCGGTCGCGGAGATCATCCAGGAACTGGTCGACGAGGCGGCAGCGGCCCTGGGCTCGCGCGGCTAGGGGGCGCTGAAGGCGGAGGCCTGTGACCGGTAAGGCGCGATCAGCCGGTTGAAGCCGTCGTAGATTGCGCGGGCCGCCCAGGCGATGGTCGCTGGCCGATCACTGCCGCCGCGCGCAAAGATGGCAATGGCCAGCCGGCGCCCATCGTGGAGCGTGACGTAGCCGACATCGCTGGTGTATCCGTTGAGAGTCCCGGTCTTATGCTCGACCCGCGCCCAGCTCGGCAGCAGCGCGCGCATACGGTTCTTGCCCGTCTGGCAGCGGCTCATCACGTCGAGCAGGTAGGAACGGCTTTCGGGTTGCAGCAACTTGCCGCTGTCCAGCCTGCTCAACAGCTCGACCATCGCCCGGGGCGTGCTGGAATCCCTGACATCCCAGAGATCGCGCGGACTGGCGAGCAACTGGGCGATGGTGCGGTCGATCCGCAAGCCCCTGATGCCCTGCTGGTCGAGCCAGGCCTGCAGCGTTCTTGGTCCGCCGAGGTCACGGATCAAGATATCGGTCGCGTAATTGTCGCTGTGGATCAGCATCGCGTCGATCAGGGCGCGAGCGGAGCGGCCTTTGATCCGATCATCCAGGGTGCGCCGGCCATGTTCGACCTGCGCCAGGTAATTGGCCGCTACGGCGATTTTGACGGTACTGGCCATTGGGAAAGGTACATCGCCACGAACGCTGATCATTTCACCCGTCTTGAGGTCCAGCGCGGCGACCCCGTAATTACCAGGCTTTGAATTGATGAGTGTGGCGAGCTGCTGTTCGAAAGTCTGCAGTGCAGGCGAAGTCGCGGCCGCGGCAGGTGCGGCGATCAGAACCAGCAGCCAACAAAGAGCCCGTATGATCCGCATTCCGCTCCTTGCTGCGCAAATGGTTAACAGAATCTTTCTTTAGCCATAGATTCGGGACGAATTGTCTGCTTTCGAGACAAAACGCATCATCTGCGCGACGAGTGGCGGATGCCGCAGAGTCAGGCCGCTTTGGGCCTAGAGCTTGGAATGCCACTCCTTTCCCTGCTAGCGGTTCTCGCATGCCCCTCAGCGCCGCCGCATCCGCTCGCGAAATCTTGACCGGCCTCCACGAGGTCATGGCCAAGCGTGGCTCGGCGCAAACCAAGCTCGACAAGGTCGTCGACCTGATCGCCGAGGCGATGAAGAGCGAAGTCTGCTCCATCTATCTGCTGCGCGACAATGCGCTGGAGCTGTCGGCGACCCACGGCCTCAGGAAGGAAGCGGTGCATGTCACCCGCATGGCCATGGGTGAGGGCCTGGTCGGCACCATCGCGGAGGAAGGGCGCATCCTGAACCTGGCCGAAGCGGCGTCGCACCCCGAATTCGTCTACCGGCCGGAAACCGGCGAAGAGCGGTTTCACAGTTTCGCCGGGGTGCCGATCATCCGTCGTGAAGCAGCGATTGGCGTCCTTTGCGTCCAGCACGCCGAACCGCGCCGGTATGACAATGTGGAAATTGAGGCGCTGCAGACGGTGGCGATGGTCCTGTCGGAAATGATCGCCAGCGCTCGGCTGGTCGATGGTGCGCGCGCCGCATCCTTCGACGTCGGCATGCGCCGGATCGTCGGGCTCAAGCTGGTTACCGGCATGGCCAAAGGGGCGGTGGTGTTCCACCAGCCCAAGGTGGTGGTCGAGCACACCGTTGCCGAAGATACCGAGGCAGAACGCACCCGGGTCTACGCGGCATTCCGCAAGATGCGCGAGCAGATCGACCATATGACCCGTGAGGCGGAGTTCGGCACGGCCGGCGAACATAATGAAATCCTCGAGACCTATAAGATGTTCGCCTATGACGAGGGCTGGTCGCGCCGCATCAACGAAGCGATCGACAGCGGGCTGACCGCCGAAGCGGCCATCGAGCGGGTCCAGCAGCGCACCCGCGCCCGGATGCGCGAGATCGACGACCCCCTCCTCAAGGAGCGGATGCACGACCTGGAGGATCTCTCAAACCGGCTGCTGCGGATCGTTTCGGGCCGGATGGGTACCGCGGCCCAGACCGGCCTGAACAGGGACGCCATCCTGATCGCCAAGAACCTCGGGCCGGCCGAGTTGCTCGAATATGATCGGCGGCGGCTGAAGGGCGTGGTCCTGGAGGAAGGTTCGCTCACCGCCCATGTGACCATCGTCGCCCGGGCGATGGGTGTTCCGGTGGTCGGGCGCATCGCCGACATCCGCCATATCGCGAACGAAGGCGACACCATCCTGGTGGACGGCGATAGCGGAACCGTTGTCGTCCGGCCCAACCGGCCGCTGGTCAATGCCTTCGATCAGCGCATGTCGCTGAGTCAAAAGCGCCGCGCCGAGTTTGCCGCGATCCGCACCCTCCCGGCCGAGACCATAAACGGCGAACATATTACCTTGATGGTCAACGCCGGACTGGCCGAAGACGCTGCGATGCTGGAAGCTACGGGCGCGGATGGCATCGGCCTGTTCAGGACCGAATTCCAGTTCCTGATCGCGGCCCAGCTGCCCGGCCGGGAAAGTCAGTTGAGGCTGTATCGGAGCGTGCTCGAGGCGGCCGGCGACAAGCCGGTGATATTCCGCACCGTCGACATCGGCGGGGACAAGGCGCTGCCCTATCTTTCCGAAGACGAGAAGGACGAAAGCGAAAATCCCGCCATGGGCTGGCGCGCCTTGCGCCTCAGCCTCGAGCGCAAGGCGCTGATGAAGGCCCAGGCGCGCGCGCTGATCGAAGCCTCCGCAGGCAGGATCTTAAGGGTCATGTTCCCGATGGTCAGCGAGCCCTGGGAATATGAGGAAGCTCGCGCCTTGTTCGAGGAACAGATCGCCTGGGCCAAAAGCGCGAAGCGCGGCGGCCCGAAGGCGGTCGAATTCGGCGCCATGCTGGAAGTACCGAGCCTGGCCGAGATGCTCGACCTGTTGCTCCCGCGGATCGATTTCCTGTCGATCGGCACCAACGACCTGACCCAGTTCCTGTTCGCCGCGGACCGCGCCGACCCCCGTTTGGCCGAGCGCTACGACTGGTTGAGCCCGGCGATCCTGCGGTTCCTCCGCCGCGTCGCGATCGAGGCAAGGGCGGGCGGGGTTCCGGTGCGCGTTTGCGGGGAGATGGCAGGCCGCCCGCTCGAAGCGATGGCGCTGATCGGGATCGGCATCGACAGCTTCTCGATCACGCCGGCTGCCGTGGGCCCGGTCAAGGCCATGGTTCGATCGATCGACGCCGGTGCGGTCCGCGCCAAGGTCGAGGCGCTGCTCGCCAAGCCGCCGGCGAACATGCGCAAATCGCTGTCCGATTGGGCCCGGCGCCATAGCGTTTCGATCGGCTGATTTTTCACCTCCAACTGCGGTTGACAGGGGCTCGCCGGCTCCCGACAACGGGCGTAATTTCAAGCGCATGGCGCCGAGGGGATCACAATGGATGAGACGGAACCGGTCGAGGTCGTAACGGTCGGACAGCGCCTCAAGGAAGCGCGCGAGGCCAAGGGCATGTCGCTCGAGGATATCGCCGCCCAGACCCGCATTCCGACGCGCCATTTGTCCAGCCTTGAGGTGAGCGAATGGGATAATCTCCCGGCAGCCACCTACTCGATCGGCTTTGCAAAAAACTATGCCTCGGTGGTTGGACTCGACCGCAACGAGATTGGTGAGCAGTTGCGGGCAGAGATGGGCGGTTCGCGACCCGTCTATGCCCAGCCTGAAGTCTTTGAGGCGGCAGATCCGGCGCGGACCATGCCGAAGGGGTTGGTATTCGGCGCGCTGGCACTGCTGGTGTTCGTGGTGCTCGGATTGACCTGGTTCAGCAACCGCTCGCTCGAGCCCGATGAGCCCGCGGTAGCCGAAGCCAATATCGTTGGCCCCGACACTGCCGAAGTGGTCCCACCGCCGGCGCCGGCGGCTGCCCAGGCGGTGGTCCTGACGGCCACCGATGCCGTCTGGATCGAGATCAAGGATGGCCCGACCGTGCTGAAGCAGGGGCAGCTTACGCCAGGCGAGCGCTTCGAAGTGCCCGTCAATGCCACCGCGCCGGTGCTGACCACGGGCAAGCCCGAGGCGCTGAGCATTGCCGTTGGCTCCCGGCAGGTGGCGGCGGTCGGCGAGCCGGGACGGACGGTGTCGGGCGTCAGCCTCAAGCCCGCTGACCTGCTTCGCCCGGCAACGGCGACGGCGCAGGCGGCCGCCCCAGTTCCATCGACGGCGGCGCCCGCCCCACAATCTTCGCGCAGGCGGGCTGCCCCCAAGCCACCGGCTGCCCAGGCTCCGGATGCTGTCACGCCGCCGGCCAACTCCAGCGCGCCGGCTCAAGGAACGCCGGACGAAACCGCGACCCAATAATGATTCACCGGCGGGACAGGCAATTTGAGCCATTCTCGCCTTGTCGACGACTTGCTTGATTGAGGATCAACATGCGTTTCCGTTCTGCTCTCCCCCTTACCGCCCTCGCAATCGCACTCACCCTGGCCCCAGCCGCGGCGCAACGACGCCAGCCCACCCCCGATGAACGGATCGAGCGGCTGGAAAAGCAGGTTCGCCAGGTTCAGAAGCAGGTCTTTCCGAAGGGCCAGCCGGCCGACACCGCTGGCTTCAGCGACGTCCCCGCTGCGACCCAGGATTCTGTAAACAATCTCGGCGGGCGGCTCGATGCGATCGAGCGGCAGCTGTCCGATATTGTCCGGCAGTCGGAGGAGAACGGCAACAGGGTGGCCGTGCTGGAGGCCGAATTGGCGCGCCTCCGCGCAGACCAGGATCGCCGTATTCGAGCGCTTGAGACCGCCCCGTCCACCGGCGAACCGCAGGCAACCCCTGCCGAGCAGGATGATAGCGCGGAAGCACCGCCGCCTGCGCCCAAGCCAAAGGTCGAGACCGCCAGGGGAGAAACCAACGCTGCTCCGGATGCGGACGGCGCCGCCGGCGATCCGGCCGAATCCGCTTATGATGCGGGCTATCAGCTGTGGAACGCCGGCAAATATGATGCGGCAATCAAGTCGCTGCAGGCATTCACGAAGAAATATCCAGATCACCGCCGGGCCAGCTGGGCATATAATCTTGTCGGCCGGGCCATGCTCGACAAGGGCCAGCCGCGCGCCGCGGCGGAAGCGTTGCTGGCCAATTATCGCCGGGACCCGAAGGGCGAGCGCGCCCAGGACAGCCTTTTCTACCTGGGCCAGGCGCTGATGAAGCTCGGCCAGCCCGGGCAGGCCTGCAAGGCCTATGAGGAGCTGCAGGACGTCTATTCCGGGAACCTCCGCGCCCCGATCAAGTCTGCGCTGCCCGGCGCCAAGGCCGAGGCAAAGTGCAGTTGAGGCCATGATCCCGGCGGCCGAAGCTGTTCAGCGCTTCGCCGCCGATCTCGACGCGCTGGTCGCCGCCGACGACAGGATCGGCATCGCCGTGTCCGGCGGGCCCGACAGCCTGGCCCTGTTGCTGCTTGCCGCCGCCGACCGCCGCGATCGGATTGAGGCAGCGACCGTGGACCATGGGCTTCGCCCGGAAAGCGCCGCCGAAGCGGCCATGGTCTCGGATCTTTGCCGCGGCCTTGGTATTTCTCACCGGACCTTGCGCGCCGACTGGTCGAAGCCGCCCGAGGCGAATGTGCAGGCCGAGGCCCGGACAATGCGCTATCGCCTGCTCAACGAATGGGCGGTCGCGTGCGGACTGAATGCAATCGCCACGGCACATCACGCCGACGACCAGGCCGAAACGCTGCTCATGCGCCTGTTGCGCGGCGCGGGCGTGACCGGACTGGGCGGCACGCGCGCGAGGCGGGCGTTGTCCGAGGACGTCAAATTGATCCGGCCGCTGCTGGGATGGCGAAAGGCCGACCTGGAAGGACTGGTTGCCGATGCTGGGCTGACGCCGGTCGACGATCCGAGCAATCGCGATCCCCGGCATGACCGCAGCCGGATCCGCCAAATGCTGAGCGAAGCGGATTGGGCCGACCCGGCGCGGCTTGCTGCCAGCGCTTCAGCGCTCCGGGACGCAGACGAAGCATTGGACTGGGCATTGGCTCCCCTGATCGGTTCCCGCATCCGGCAGGCTGACGATGCGCTGATCATCGAGCCGTTCGACCTGCCCCGCGAATTGAAGCGACGGCTGCTGCTGGCGGCCTTCGCGGAGCTGGGCGCCCCCTCGCCACGGGGCCCGGACCTGATGCGGGCGATCGACGCGCTGGAGGCTGGCGAAGTGGCGACCCTCGGCGGCCTCAAGCTGGAAGGCGGCGCCTATTGGCGGCTGTCCCATGCGCCGCCGCGAAGGGCCTGAGGGTAAGTCCCAATAGCATGGCGGGAACTTTCGCCGCATGTTGCGCGCTCTAGCTCCAGAGCGGGCTACGGGAAGAGCTATGGGTCGCCTTGTTCTCGTCGCGTTTGCAATTGCAATGCCTGCGGGGACCGCATGGTCGCAGCCCGCTTCATCGCCCAATCCCTGGCACGTCAATATTGAGCCTCAAGCAGTCCACGAGCCCGACCTTTCCTTGGCGGACACCGGCCAGCTTTATTCCGGTCAGCCCGACAGCCGCATCATTGCCGGGACGGAAGTGATGCCCAACGGCATGTTTGGCATCGGCATGTTCGGCGAGAAAACCGCCCCAAGGGCTCATGCTCCGGCAACCGTGCGGGATTTCAGCCTGCCTCGGAATCGGAAACCCGCCGTCGGATTTTCCCTGAAATTCTAGGCCGCTGGACGGTGCTTCGAGCCCGTCACAATCTCATTCCATTGTTATTAAGGCGAATGGGACTATTTTAAGCGCGCAGTTGAAAGGAATGAATTTCGGTGGACGACAAGCGCAACGAGAAGAAGCCCGGCAACCCGTGGACCCGATCGCTTTTGATCTGGCTGGCGGTCCTGTTCGGCCTGGTGCTGTTCGTCCGGGCCTTCGACAGCGGTAGCGCTGCCCAGGCCGATGCGCTCGCTTATTCCGAGTTCGTCCAGCAGGTTAACGAGGGCAATATCCGTTCCGTGACCATCGCCACATCGCCCACCGGCAATGTCACAGTCAGCGGCAAGATGGCCAACGGCAAGACCTTCCGGACGTTCGCCCCACCCAATACCAACGTCGCCGATCGCCTGGTTGCCAAGGGCGTGGGCGTGGCGGTCAAGGCCGAGGAACAGTCAAGCGTCTGGCTGATCCTGCTTTACCAGTCGCTGCCCTTCCTGCTGATCCTGGGCATCAGCTTCTTTGTCATGCGGCAGATGCAGAAGAATGCCGGCGGCGGGGCGATGGGCTTCGGCAAGAGCCGGCATCGCATGCTGACCGAGAAGCAGGGCCGGGTGACGTTTGCCGATGTCGCCGGCATCGACGAAGCCCGCGAAGAGCTTCAGGAAATCGTCGAATATCTGAAGGACCCCGGCAAGTTCGCGCGGCTCGGCGGCAAGATCCCCAAGGGCGCGCTGCTGGTAGGCTCGCCAGGCACCGGCAAGACCTTGCTCGCCCGGGCCATCGCCGGCGAAGCGGGCGTTCCCTTCTTCACCATTTCCGGCTCCGACTTCGTCGAAATGTTCGTCGGCGTTGGCGCATCGCGCGTCCGCGACATGTTCGAACAGGCCAAGAAGGCCGCGCCCTGCATCGTCTTCATCGACGAAATCGACGCGGTCGGGCGCCATCGCGGCGCCGGCCTCGGCAACGGCAATGACGAACGCGAGCAGACGCTGAATCAGCTACTGGTCGAAATGGACGGCTTCGAGGCCAATGAAGGCATCATCATCATTGCCGCAACCAACCGGCCGGACGTGCTCGATCCCGCGCTACTTCGCCCGGGCCGCTTCGACCGCCAGGTCGTTGTCCCCCGTCCCGATATCGACGGCCGCGAGCAGATTCTTCACGTCCACATGAAGAAGGTGCCTTTGGCGCCCGACGTGGATGCCCGGATCATCGCCCGCGGCACTCCGGGCTTCTCCGGCGCCGACCTTGCCAACCTGGTCAACGAAGCTGCCCTCCTCGCCGCCCGCAGGGGCAAGCGGCTGGTCGCCGCTAAGGAGTTCGAGGAAGCCAAGGACAAGGTGATGATGGGCACCGAGCGCAAGTCCATGGTCATGACCGAGGACGAAAAGCGCATGACTGCCTATCATGAGGCCGGACATGCCATCGTCGCGCTGCACGAGGCGGCTTCGGACCCGATCCACAAGGCAACGATCATCCCGCGGGGCCGCGCCCTGGGCATGGTCATGCGCCTGCCCGAGCGCGACAATTATAGCTATCACCGCGACAAAATGTACGCGAACCTCGCCGTTTCGATGGGCGGCCGCGTCGCCGAGGAAGTGGTGTTCGGCTACGACAAGGTTAGCTCCGGTGCATCATCGGACATCAGCTATGCGACCGGCCTCGCCCGCGACATGGTGACCCGTTGGGGCATGTCCGATGCCCTGGGTCCGCTGCAATATGCCGAGGCCGACGAGGAAGTGTTCCTCGGCTATTCGGTCAATCGTCAGAAGAACATGTCGAACGAGACAGCGCAGGCGATCGATAAGGAAATCCGGCGCATCGTCGAGCAGGGCTATGAGCGTGCCAAGTCGCTGCTTGAGAAACATCGCGACGAACTGGAGACCTTGGCCCAGGCGCTGCTAGAGTATGAGACGTTGAGCGGCGACGAGATCAAGACCTTGCTCGATGGCGGCAAGATCGACCGCGGTACGACCTCGCAGCCGTCGATCCCGTCGGCCGGCTCATCGATCCCGAAGGCCAAGCGCGCGAAACCAGGCATTGGAGGAGCGGCTCCGGCAGGCGCCTAGTCGAAGGGTAGTTGTCGAGGAGTAAGGCGGCTTCTACGCTGCGGCTTATGTCACATGCCGCATCGCGCTCTGCCGCCTCGATCCTTCCGCTTCTCCTCATCGCCGCTGCCCCGCCCGAGCGGGTTTCGCCGATGACACCCGATGTTGTTCCGAGCTACGAACAAGTCCGCCCGGAGGCCGACTACATCAAGCGCGTAGCCATGGTGCCGATGCGCGACGGCGTGAAGCTTTACACGGTGATCGTGATGATGAAGGGGGCGGCGAATGCGCCCATCCTGCTTTCGCGCACTCCCTATGATGCGAAGGGTAGCGTAGCGCGGAACCCGAGCCAGCGGATCAACGATATATTGCCGGTAATGGACGCCGACTTCGTCCACGACAATTACATACGTGTCTACCAGGACATCCGCGGCCTGCATCATTCCGAGGGTGACTTCGTGATGAACCGCCCGATCGTGGGGCCACTCAACAATAGCGGTATCGACGAAAGCACCGACGCTTACGACACAATCGGCTGGCTGGTGAAGAATGTGCCGGAATCGAACGGCAACGTCGGGATCATCGGCTCGTCCTATCTCGGCTTCACTTCGCTTGCCGCGGAGATCAACCCGCATCCGGCGCTCAAGGCCTCGGTCCCGGAAAGCCCGATGGTAGACGGCTGGATGGGCGACGATTGGTTCCACAACGGCGCGTTCCGCACCAGCAGCTTCGATTATGCGGTGAGCCAGAGCACGGCCAAAGCCGAAGGCGACGGAATCGCGAAGGGCACGGGCGACGATTACACCCGATACCTCCAGGCAGGTTCCATGGGCGACTACGCCCGTCAGCTCGGGATCGAACATTATCCGTTCGTCCAAAAGCTGATGCAGAATCCGGCCTACACCCAATTTTGGTCAGGCCAGGCCGTCGACCAATGGATGGCCGCACATCCGCTGACGGTCCCGACCATGCTTGAGGTCGGGCAGTGGGACCAGGAAGACAGCTATGGCGCGCCGGCCGTCTATCGCGCTCTAAAGGAAAAATATGAGGGAAGTGGTCTGCTCCACCTGGTCATTGGTCCTTGGCGTCACTCGGGCGCCAATCATTACGGCTATGACCTTGGCGCGCTGACTTTCACCGGCGACACCGCAGAGGAGTGGCGGCTAAAATGGGTGAAGCCCTTCTTGGATCATTATCTGAAAGGGGCTCCGGATCCGCATACACCCAATGTACTGACCTATGCGACGGGCGTGAACCGCTGGGAGGAAAGCCCCCGCTGGCCAATGGGCACGCTGACGCCGCTCTATCTGACGGGTGGAATGGGCATGAGCTTCACGAAGCCCGCCGCCGCCGGTCACGACGAGTATGTTTCCGACCCCTCGAAGCCGGTACCGTTCATCCCGCGTCCGATCGACATGGGTGCAAGCGATCAGTGGAAGCCTTGGCTGGTACGCGATCAGCGCTTCGTCTCTGATCGGCCAGACGTCGTCGTCTATACTGGTGAGGTGCTGGAAAGGCCGGTGCATATCATGGGCGCTCCGCAGGTCGAATTGTTTGCCTCAACCAGCGGCTCGGACAGTGACTGGGTCGTCAAGCTGGTCGACGTCTACCCCAATGACACTCCCGAGGGGGCGGACCAGGGAGCGAGGCCGAGCATGGCGGGCTACGAGCTGCCCGTTGGAATCGAAATCTTCCGCGGGCGCTACGTCGACAGCTTTGCCAGGCCGCGCGCGCTGAAAGCCGGGAAAATCGAGCACTATCGTTTCGCCTTGCCGAACGTCGACCACGTCTTCCTGCCAGGTCACCGGATCATGGTGCAGGTGCAGTCAAGCCTGTTCCCCCTCTACGACCGCAACCCGCAGACGTTCGTGCCGAATATCTTCTACGCCAGGGCCGGCGACTATCGGCCGGCGACGCAGGGCATATATCGGGGCGGCGCTGCTGCGAGCGCGATCCTGCTGCCGATTGTGCCGTAGATTGCGCTCGTTCCGAGCCGACCATGGCGGCCTGACGTCTGCCTCCCTACATCGTCCCGATCGCCACTGACGCCGCGAGGAACAGGCCGGCGGCGATGAATGCGAACGTCACGAGCGCCATGGTGCGAACGATCGCGCTGAACCGCCCTAGCTCATAAGCGCCTTTCAGGTGGCGATACATGTGGAATGGCGGGACAAAGAACAGGATGCTGGCAAAGCCCGGCGACCCGATCGCGACCAGCACGCCGCCGACGATCACCAACATCATCATGAACGATAGCGAGTAAGTGACGAACACCGTGTGGTCGTAAAGATTATAGCGGCGTCGCAAGGGGAACAGCATCCACAGGAACGGAACTGACATGGGGATCAGCAGCCAGCTATATTTCGATGCAGCTTCCTGGATCTTCAGGGACACAAGCGCAGGGTCTTCCTGCGCGCTCTTGATCAATGGACGAACCCAGCCGGGCGTTTCGTCGCCAACGTCCCCGACGGCGATGGCTTGGCCCCCTTTAAGGGCCATTTGAATGTCGGCGATGTCTTCCTTGCGCTTCGCAATCTTGCGGTCAATGCGGGCGACTTCCTTTCCGGCAGCAAGGGCGGCCTTCCGCTTCTCCTCCAACTTGGCCAATTCCTGCTGGTCTTCGGCAAGCCCGATCTTCAGTCCACTCTCGACCTGCTTCGGGGTTTTGCCGGTGGCATCAAGGGCGCCGGTGAAGTTGAGCACCGCAAACATCGCAAAGACGGTGAAGAGATAGAGCGCAACCGGCGATACATAGCGCGCGCGCTCGCCGGCGATATAGCGCCGTGTCATCTCACCTGGCTTGAGCGCCAGCATCGGCAGGGTCCGCCAGATCTTCCCTTCGAAGTTGAACAGCCCTTGGACGAAATCCTGGAAGAAGCCGCGAAGCGAGCGGTGGACGTGCGACTTTTGACCGCAGACGGCACAGTAAGGACCGGTTAGCGGCGCGCCGCAGTTGAGGCAGCTTCGTTCGTGCGTATGTCCGGTGTCCGCCTCCCCGGCATTCGGCTCGACGGCGCGGGCAAGCAGTCCGCCCGTCACCGCATCGCCGATCGCTTCGAATTCGCCCATCCGACGATCCCCCTTACGCCTTCTCACCCTCCCCGCCCTCTTACGCCGCCGTGGCAGCGCGTGCTAGCGACTTGGCATGACGCGGCGCATCGGCCTCCTCGGCGGCAGCTTCAACCCGGCTCACCGGGCGCATCGCCGCATGAGCCTCGCGGCCATGGAGGCACTCGACCTGGACGAGGTGTGGTGGCTTGTGTCACCGGGCAATCCGCTGAAGGACAAGGCGGAGGATATGGCGCCCTATGCCGTCCGGTTGGCGTCTGCCCGCGCCATGGCACGGCGCAGCCGCATCCGCGTCAGCGATTTCGAGGCGCGCGCCGGCACCCGCTATACCGTCGACACGGTCCAACTGCTCACCAAACGCCACCCCAGGCATCGCTTCATTTGGCTGATGGGAGAGGACACTGTGTCCCAATTCCACCAGTGGAGACGCTGGCGCGACCTGGCGCGCATGGTGCCGATTGCGGTCATATCCCGCCCGGGCTATGATGGCGATGCCCGCGCGGCGCGCGCGATGGGCTGGCTGCGACGGTTCGTCCACCCCGCAAGCCAGGCACGGAACTGGACGGAATGGAGTGCACCGGCGATTAGCTTCCTTCGCCTGCCACCCGACCGAACTTCCGCCACCCGGCTGCGCGCACTTAATCCTGACTGGCACCGTCGCTTCACGTCGAAGCAAGTGCGGCCCGTCCATCCTTAGAGGAGTCCCTTTGGCCGAACCCGTCAATGCGTCCGCCGTTCCGACCCAGCCGGTCGACGTCGAGGCGCTGCACAGCCTTGTCATGCAATCATTGGATGACGATCAGGCGCTGGAAGTCGTCACCATCCCGCTCGCCGGAAAATCATCGATTGCCGACCATATGGTGATCGCGTCGGGCCGCTCGTCGCGGCAGGTCGCGTCGATGGCGACCAAGCTCGCCGACAAGATCAAGCAGCGGTTCGGCCGGATTGCCCGGATCGAGGGCCTCCCGGTCGCTGACTGGGTGCTGATCGATGCGGATGACGTGATCGTCCACCTGTTCCGGCCCGAGGTGCGAACCTTCTACAATTTGGAGCGCATGTGGGCGTTTGGCGACGAGCCGGCCCCGAAGGCCGCCTCGGCGCCGAGCTAAGGTGCTGTTGCACATCATCGCACGCGGAAAGATCGGCCGTTCGCCTGAAGCCGAGCTGACCGACCGTTATATGAAGCGCATCGCCTGGCCGACCAGGATCACGGAACTGCCGGACCGTGGCGGCCAATTGCCCGATGCGACGTCCAATGCCGTCACCGTCGTCCTCGACGAGCGCGGCAAGCCGCTCAATTCGATGGAGTTTGCACGGAAGCTGGAAGGCTGGCGCGATACCGGTCGGCGCGAAACTCGTTTCCTGATCGGCGCCGCAGACGGCCACGAAAGCGAAATGAGGGACCAGGCGGACCTGCTGCTGTCGTTCGGCCCGGCGACCTGGCCGCACCTGCTGGTCCGCGCCATGCTGGCCGAGCAACTGTTCCGGGCGACCAGCATCCTTGCCAACCATCCCTACCACCGGGAGGGCTAATGCGCCGATTTGCCGCCCTGGTCCTGCCCCTACTGCTGGCCGCAGCCAGCGCGCCCGTCGCGCCGGTTGCCGAGACGGCGGACGCCGCCCTTTCCCGCGCCCGTTCCGAAGCCCGGCAAGCTTCCCGGAAGCTGGCCGCGCTGGAAGCCGAGGCCGCCAGGGCCGGGAGCGAGGCGGCGAAACTCCAGGCGGAGCAGGCCGCTGCCGCCGCGGCCATCGACGAGGCCGAGGCAGCCATCAACGAGTCCGATGCGCGCCTGCGCCTGGCCCGCGCCCGGGTGAGCCTGGCCGAGCGGCAGCTAGCATCGCGGCGAGCCCCTTTGGCGGCGCTCATTGCCGGCTTGGCGACCATGGGGCGCCAGCCGCCAATTCTCACACTCGCCGACCGCGGCTCGGTCGATGAGATGGTGCGGCTCAAGGCGCTGCTCGATGCGACCATGCCGGTAATCGAAGCGCGCAGCGCTGCGCTTCAGGCGGAGCTCGCCCAGCGCCGGCGCCTCGCCGCGACGGCGGATGCAGCACGCGTGCAGCTTGCCAGCGGCCGGGACGAGCTCGCCAAGCGCCGCGAGCGATTCGCCGCCCTCGAAGCCAAGGCAAGCGAGCGCGCCGCGCGGCTGTCCGGTGAGGCATTCGGCGCCGGCGACCGCGTTCTCGCCAGCGAGGAGACATTGGCCCTGGCCGGCAACGAAGCGACGGAACAGCAGGCCGCTCGGCAGGCCGCAACCCGCATCGCCCGGCTTGAGTTTGCTCCGGCGCGTCCATCGCCGGGCGATTCGGCGCTTCCGCCGGTGGATTTTGCCTACAGCCTGCCGGTCCAGGCTTCGCTCCTGGACGGGCTGGGATCGGTGAATCGGGCAGGAATCGTCTCGCGGGGACTAAGGTTCCGGACTTCGCGCGGGGCCCCTGTCATCGTCCCGGCCGACGGCAAGATCGTTTTTGCCGCTCCGTTCCGCGGCCAGGACGGAATCGTCATCATCGACCATCCGGGCGGCTGGACCAGCCTGCTGCTCGGCGTCGCCAGCGACAAACCCCGTGGATCAAAGGTCCGCCGCGGGGAGTTTCTGGGGCGTTCGCTGGGCCCGTTGGGCGTGGAATTGAGGCGGAATGGCGTACCGGTTTCCCCCGCCTTAATCGCAGCTTCATCTGTTCCACTGTCAAATGGCAGCGACAACCGCTAAATTGCGACGCGACGGACACACAGGAATTTAGTCATGCTATCCCTTTCCAAGCTTCTCCCTCCCCTCGCGCTGGTCGGCGCGCTGGCCATGGTCCCGGTGGCGACCACCGCCATGGCCGCGGCCGAGACCGACACCCAGAAGGAGCTGGAGACCTTCTTCAGCGTGTTCGAGCGGGTACGCGCCAACTATGTCGACAAGGTCGATGATCATACGCTGATCAAGGGCGCGATCGACGGCATGCTTGCCGCGCTCGACCCGCATTCAAGCTATGCCGAGGCGTCCGACTTCACCCAGCTTCGCACCACCACCGAAGGCAATTATGGCGGCCTGGGCCTGACCGTTTCGACCGAGGACGGCGCCGTCAAGGTCATTGCCCCGACCGAGGATACGCCCGCCGACCGCGCCGGGATCAAGGCCGGCGACTATATCACCCATATCGACGGCGAGTTCCTCTATGGATTCACGCTCGACGAAGCGGTGGAGAAGATGCGGGGCAAGCCGGGTACCACGATCAAGCTCACGATCGTCCGCCCGGGCCGCGACAAGCCGTTTGACGTTGCCATCACCCGCGAGCGGATCGAGCTTCGTCCCGTGAAGTGGGAAGTGAAGGAAAACGTCGGCATCATCAACATCAACGGCTTCTCGGCCAATACCGGCGACCTCACCCGGGAGGCGCTGGTCAGCATCGACAAGGCGACCGGCGGCAAGGCGCTCGGCTATATCGTCGACCTGCGATCCAACCCCGGCGGCTTGCTCGACCAGGCGATCGAGGTCAGCGACGCTTTCCTCGAGCAGGGCGAGATCGTGTCGGAACGCGGCCGCGAGGCCAGCGATATCGAGCGCTTCTATGCCAAGCCGGGCGATATGGCGAAGGGCAAGCCGGTCATCGTGCTGGTCGATGCAGGCTCCGCATCCGCTGCCGAAATCGTCGCCGGCGCGCTGCAGGACCATCGCCGCGCGCTCGTCATGGGCGAACGCAGTTTCGGCAAGGGCTCGGTGCAGAGCGTGATTCAGACCGGGCCGCAGTCGGCGCTACGACTGACCACGGCGCGTTACTACACGCCTTCGGGCCGGTCGGTTCAGGCCGGCGGCATCGATCCAGATATCGCCGTGCCGCAGCTCAGCGATGAGGATTACAAGAGCCGCCCGCGCCTGCGGGAGGCCGACCTGCGCCGCCACCTGCTGAGCCAGGCGAAGATCAAGGACGAAGTGCTTGAGGATGACAGCGATCCGGATCCTCGCTTCACCGCGACCGCTGCGGAGCTCGAGAAGAAGGGCATCAAGGATTATCAGCTCGATTATGCCTTGAAGGCGCTGAAGCGGCTGGCTCCGCCGCCCATGCAAATAGCCAAGAAGACGGCCTCGCGCTGATGCTTGCTCCGCCTGCGGAGCGGGGCGCGGCGCGCCTCAAACAGGCGCGCCTGCTTGCCCTGCTGCTCCCCGCCGGATTGCTCGGCGGTGCGCTATTCTCCCAATATGTCGGCGGCCTCTATCCTTGCGAGATGTGCTACTGGCAACGCTGGCCTCACGCGGCTGCGATTTTGCTGGCGCTGGGAGCAGTTTTTTCACCGCTGAACACAGGCCGCACGCGCACCCTGACCTTGCTGGCAGCGCTTGCCGTGGCCGTTTCGGGCGCAATCGGCGTCTTTCATGCGGGCGTTGAAATGGGCTGGTGGGAGGGCGTCACCCGCTGCACCGCGATCGCGGCGACCAGCCTCCAGGACATCCTGGACGTGCCGCTGGTGCGTTGCGACCAGGTCCAGTGGGATTTCCTTGGGATTTCCATGGCCGGGTGGAATGCGATCCTGTCGCTCGGCGGCGCGGCGGCCATTGTCGCGCTCGCCCGGAGCAAGGCATGACCACCGGCTGGCGCCCCGGCGACCGCCGCCCTGACCGGGCGTCAATGCTGCGCGTCAACCAGGCGGGCGAATATGGTGCGACCCGCATCTATGCCGGGCAGCTAGCGGTACTCCGGCGCAATTCCCCCGCCGCACACCAGATCGCCCGCATGGCGACACAGGAACAACGCCATCTCGATCGGTTCAACCGGCTGATGGCGGAACGGCGCGTTCGTCCGACGGCCCTGCAGCCGTTTTGGGGCATGGCGGGCTTTGCCCTCGGCGCGGCGACGGCTCTCCTCAGCGAAAAGGCGGCGATGGCCTGCACCGACGCGGTCGAGACCGAGATCGATCGCCATTATGCGGAGCAGTTGGCTGAACTCGGCGACGAGGATCCTGAACTGGCCGCGGACATCGCCGACTTCCAGGCCGAGGAGTTGGAGCACCGCGCGACGGCCCGCGAACATGGCGCCCAGGAGGCCGTCGCCTACCCTCTGCTGAGTGCGACGATCCGGGGGTTTTGCCGGGTAGCCATCGAATTGTCGAAGCGGATATGAGGGAACTGGAATGGCGATTCGACCGCTTTTCTCTTAGCGAAGGATGCTTGTGATCATGTCGAGACTGCCATTCCTGACCGTTGCTTCGGCCGCGCTGATCCTGCCGATGCTGGCCGTGCCCGAGCCGGCGCTGGCGCAGCGCGTAAATGAGATTATCGTTTACGGTACCGACCCCTGCCCTCGCTCAACCGATGACGAGGTGGTGGTCTGCGCCCGCAAGCCGGAGAGCGAGCGCTTTCGAATCCCCGAAAAGCTGCGGTCGGGCGGCTCGCTGCAATCGCGCCAGGCCTGGGCAAACCGCGCCATCGCCTTCGAGACCTATGGCCGTACGGGCATCAACAGCTGTTCGCCGGTCGGCCCCGGCGGTCATACCGGATGCACCCAGGAGCTGATCAGCCAGGCGTTCAAGGAGCGTCAGGAAGAGGCCTCCGGAGCCACCCCGCCCCACGAATAAGCTTAGGTCCTGGTCTTTTCGGCCGCGATCCAGGAGTCGATCTGCGCTTCCAGGGTGTCGAGCGGAACCGATCCTTGGCCCAGCACCGCGTCGTGGAAGCGGCGCAGGTCGAACTTGCTCCCCAATTGCTGCTCCGCCCGGGCGCGCAGCTCCTCGATCTTCAGCTGGCCGATCTTGTAGGCCAGCGCCTGGCCGGGATTGGAGATGTAGCGGTTGACCTCCGCATCAATATTGGCGTCGGTCAGCGCCGTATTCTCCTTCATGAAGGCAACTGCCCGTTCCTTGGTCCAGCCCTTCGAATGGATGCCCGTGTCGACCACCAGGCGGGTCGCGCGCCACATCTGATAGCTCAGCCGGCCCATTTCCTTCTGCGGCGTGTCATAGAGGCCGAGATCGGTGCCGAGCCGTTCGGAGTATAGGCCCCACCCTTCGACGAACACCGTGAAAAACGTCGTATTCTTGCGCCAAGCGGGCATCTCCAGCTCCTGCTGGAGAGCGATTTGCATGTGGTGGCCCGGAACCGCCTCATGCACCGACAGCACCGGAATCTCCCATAGCGGCCGCTGGTCGAGCTTGGTCGTGTTGACCAGGTAGAAGCCGGCGATGCCCGCGTCAGGGCTGCCTGGCTGGTAGCGGGCCGTAGTGTCGCCCGGCGCAGTCGCGGCCGCCATCGGCCGGATGCCGTAGGGTAGGCGTGGAAGGCGCGTGAACAAGGACGGCATCTTGCCGTCGATGGTCTTGGTGATGATCGCCGTTTCCTTGAGCAGCGCTTCGGGCGTGGTGACAAAGAACTTCGGGTTGGTCCGCATGTCGGCGATCATTGCCTCGCGACTGGCAAAGCTTGCCTTCTTCGCCACCGAATCCATCTCGGCACGGAGCTTGGCCACCTCGCGCAGCCCGATCTGATGGATCTGGTCCGGCGTCAGGTTGGTGGTCGTGAAATTGCGGACCAGGAAGGCATAATATTCCTGGCCATGAGGCGTTGAAGAGATGCCCACATCCTTCCTGCACTTGGCCGCCAGCTGCGTATCGTAAAGCCGGGCAAACGCCTCGTAGGACGGGTTGATACGATCCCGGATCAGTGCCGCCGCCTGCGATTTCAGCGCTTCCCACCTGGCCTCCGGAACGGTCGACGGCCGCTGGCCGGCGAAGGGACTGTAGAACCGCGACTGGGTGGGATCGGCAGCGATCGATCCGCGGATCGATTCCGGGAAGCGGGTCAGGGTGACGCAGGGCTGGGTATAGCCTTCTCGCGCCGCCTTGGCGCTGATCTCGCCATAGGCCTGCATGCGTTCGGGCACCAAGGCGATCCGCTTCAGGTAATTCTCATAATCCGCGACCGTCCGGAAAGGCTGGTTTTCGGCCATTCCGGCCAGGAAGTCATGATAGCTGCCAAGCGTCGAATAGAGCATCTGCCGATGGCCGAAGCGGTTCGCTTCAACCGCGTTGTCCAGCGTCCGCTTGAGGATCAGGTAATTGGCCTGCTCGGAGGGGCTGAGCGATTGCAGCGGGATGGCGTTCAGTCGCGCAAGGAAGGTCCCGGCCTCGGCGGCCTGCCGGTCCATCTCGCCCAGGCCCAGGACGTCGAGCTGGATGTCATAGGTCATCACACCGACGCTGCTCGCCAGGGTCGGCGAATTTTTGAGCAGCGCCGCCCAATAATCGTCCTGGAGCTTCTGGAAGTCTTCGGCCGGGCCAGCCAGCGCGGGCGCGGCAAGGGCAAGCATGGTGGCGGCTAGCAGCGTGTGACGAATGCGCATTTCGTACCCCCTGAATTGCGGCGCCGAGCCTAGGCGACGTTTGTCCACAAACAAGGTGCGATTCGACGAAACGCAATTCGTTCCTACATTGCACAGTAGTAGGGCCTCATTATCGAGGAGAAGCTGGATGACCAACCGCGCCAAACTGGGCATTTCCGTTGTTGCAGTGGCGGCTGCGATCGGACTGCCGGCGCTGATAAGCTGGAGCCGGTCGGCCGAGGCCGCATCCAATGTCCCGCCGGCGGCGACGGTGACGCCGGCCAAGGGACATCGGGAAGTGGCGGTGCTGGCGGGCGGGTGTTTCTGGGGCGTCGAGGCGGTCTATGAGCATGTGAAGGGCGTCAGCGATGTCACTTCCGGCTTCGCCGGCGCAAAGGCCCGCGGCGCCAATTACGAGGATGTATCAACCGGTACGACCGGCAATGCCGAAGCGGTCCGGATCGTCTTCGATCCGGCCAGGGTCAGCTATGCCGAATTGCTGCGCATCTTCTTCTCGGTCGTGCATGACCCGACGCAGGTCAATCGCCAGGGGCCCGACGTCGGTCCGCAATATCGCAGCGCGATTTTTCCCCAGTCGCCGGCACAGGCGAAGGTGGCAAAGGCCTATATCGCCCAGTTGCGCCAGGCCCATGTGTTCCAGCAACCGATCGCCACGCGGATCGAATCCGGTGGGTTCGCAGCGGCCGAGGCCTATCACCAGGACTTCATGGCCCGAAACCCGAGCTACCCCTACATCGTTATCCACGATCGGCCGAAGCTTGCCGCACTGAAGCGGCAGTTCCCGGCCTCGTGGAAGGGTTGATGCCCGCAAGCAATATATCGTCGGCGTGGCGCGAACTAAAAACTGAGGCGGCGGACTGCACCCGCTGCGATCTCTACAAACATGCCACCCAGACGGTGTTCGGCGAAGGCCCGGCCAGCGCCACTATCCTGTTCGTCGGCGAACAGCCCGGCGACCAGGAGGATCTGGCGGGCCGGCCGTTCGTCGGCCCCGCCGGGCGACTGTTCGACGCTTCGCTGGAGGAGGCCGGGATCGACCGCGCGAGAGTCTATGTGACCAACGCGGTCAAGCATTTCAAATTTGTGAGGCGCGGCAAGCGGCGACTGCATAGCAAGCCCGATGCCGGCGAGATCAAGGCCTGCAACTGGTGGCTGCAGCATGAGCTTGACCTGATCCAGCCGCCGCTGACCGTCGCGCTGGGGGCAACCGCCGCGCGCGCCCTGTTCGGCAAGGTGGTTACGATCGGCAAGTTGCGCGGCGAGCCGCATAGCCTTGCGGACGGCCGCGAATGCTGGGTTACGGTACATCCCAGCGCCTTGCTCCGCGCTCCTGATGAGGCTGCCCGCCGCGAAGGCCGGCGACAGTTCGTCGCAGACCTCATGCGAATTCGGAAGCGGGCGGAAAAACTCGCAGCCTAGAACCCGACGCGGATCGTGCCGCGAATGGTGGTCGGCGCTCCGGGCGCGATATTATTGTCGGCATTGGCGGTCGGGAAGTAATCAGCACCAAAGATATTCTCGACGTTGAGCTGCGCTTCGACCGCCTCGGTGATCTTGTAGAACAGCGCGCCGTCGACCCGGGTATAGCCCGGCAGCTTCACCTGGTTGTTGATGGTCGTGAACGACTTTGACCGCGCGATCACGCCAAGCCCGAGCCCCAGCGACGAAGTGACGTCGTATCGGTTCCACAGCGACGCAGTGTGATGCGGGACCAACGGTACCTCGCAATCGCCGCCTGGGCAGGCGGTCGTGGCCTCGGTCACCTCCGCCTTCTGCCAGGCATAACCTGCCGAGACCTGCCAGCGGCTGGTGACATTACCGCTCAAGCCAAGCTCGACGCCTTTGCTGCGCTGCTTGCCGGTCAGCAGGAAGGTGCCACTGCCATCGGGGTTGGCGACCCGGGTGTTGGTGCGGTCGAGCCGATAGATCGCCGCCGTTGCGAGCAGGCCTTCGACCGGTTCCCACTTGGCGCCGATTTCATAATTGTCGAACCGTTCCGGCTTCAGCGCCTCGGAGTTGATGTCGAGGCCGCTGAACTGGTCGCCCGACTGAGGCAGGTAGGAGCGGCTAAAGCTGCCGTAGATCGATAATTGCTGGTTGGGCTTGAGGATGATGCCCAGCCGCGGCGACACCATATGGTCGGTCCGGTCGAACTCCCCGCCGGTGGCGCGGAAGTCATCGACCGACAGATCGAAGCTGTCGAAGCGGATGCCGGCCACGATCTCCAGCCATTCCGCCGGCCTGATCTGGTCCTGGGCATAGACGGCCGCGATTGTCGCCCGCGTGCGGTTATTGGCGTCGCTCGCCAACGGAGCGAATGTCACCAGCCCGTCGAGATCGACCGTGGGATCGCTGAGCGGCACCACCCCGGCGCCGGGCGCGAAAAACGCCGTGGTGCGGCGGTTGCGGGATTTCTGGCTGCCCAATTCAAAGCCGAACAGCAGGGTCTGGTCGATGCCCGCGAGATTGGTCGTCCAGATCAGGTCAGTCTGGCTGAAGAGGTTCTTGCGTGTGGTGCCGTTATTGTAGCCGTTGAGGGTGACGGTAGCTGCGCCCTCGTTGAGATTGGCCGCGAAGATATTCTGATAGAATTTGTCGAAGTGGCCGTAGGACGTGCGGTTGCGCAAGGTCAGGCCCTCGCCGAATTCATGCTCGATCGCGAACACGCCGATATGCGCATCGACCTTGGCGAAGCTCTTGTCGGGATCGCCGAAGAAGACGCTGTCGAAGCCTTCCAATGGCTCGTCCACCGCTGCCGGGTCGGTGACCGAGGGGATGCCGCGATCGGCGGTGCGGCGGTCGTGGAAATATTCGTAGCTGAGGTCGATCCTCGTTCCCTCGCCGACCTGGATGCCGACGGTCGGATTCACGCCGTAGCGCTTGAGGTCGACATGATGGCGGAAACTGTCGCCATCCTCATAGAGGCCGTTGATGCGGACGGTCGCCACCCGGTTTAGCTGCTGGTTGACGTCGCCAGTCAGCCGGAAGCCGCCCTCGCTGTCGCCGGATAGTGTGAAGTTCTCGAAGTCCGAGCCCACGCCACGCTTGACGACGCGGTTGACGACCCCGCCGCCACCCCCGCGCCCGAAGATCATCGCATTGGGACCCTTGAGCACCTCGACGCGGTCGATATTGTAGAAATCGCGAAAATATTGGACGTCGTCGCGAACCCCATCGACGAAGAAGTCGGCAGTGCTGCTGTTGCCGCGCAGCACGATGGTGTCGCGGTTGCCCTCGCCCGAGTTGAAGCTGGCGCCCGGTACGAAATAAATCACGTCGGCAATCGAGCGCAGTGACTGGTCCTCGATCTGCTGGGCCGTGATGACGCTGACCGACTGCGGCACGTCCTTGAGCGGCGTATCGGTCTTGGTCGCGGAGCGCGTGTCCCTGGCGTCGTAGCCGCCGCGCTCCCCGATGACGACGATCGGGTCATTGAGCTCGGCCAGCTTGCTATTGTCACCGGCATCGGCGTCGGCGTCTGCCGCGGTGGCGGGCGACGCAATCAGGCTGGTACTGGCGAGCAAAACGGCGGCGCACTCGCGAAACATAGAAAATATCCCCTTTGGCCTGAGCGGCCTGTTGGGGACAGCGACTAGCGATAGTGATAATTATTCGCAATAGCGGATTGCATGCGGAATGATATTTCCTTCAGCGGTGCTCAAGCCGAAGGGGAAGGCCGCCCTTGGGGCGCAATGTCACCATGCCGGCAGGCTGTGCCGGATGGCCGATGTCGACGAAGCGCCATTGCTTGAGCCAATGGGCGAGCAGGGTAAGCGCTTCGGTGGTCGCGAACTGGGCGCCAACGCAGGTTCGCGGGCCGGCGCCGAACGGCAGATATTGATAGCGGTGACGGCTGCCCTTCCGGGCGAAGCGCTCCATCTCAAAGGCGTCGGGATTGTCCCACAGAGTGCGGTGACGATGCAGCAGCCAGGGCCAGACCGATACGATATCGCCCGGCGCGACCTCCCATTCGCCGATCCGATCTGGACCGACCGCTTGGCGGTCGAAGCGCGGTACCGGCGGATAGAGCCGCAGAGATTCATTTAGAAACAGGCGCAGCCGCGGCAAGCGGTCGGCCACGTCATCCTCGCCTGCTACCAGCGCCGCTTGCGCTTCGGCTGCGAGTTCCTCCTGCAGGTCAGGCTGGGCGGCAAGCAGGTACAAGGTCCAGCTCAACGCGTTGGCGGTCGTCTCATGGCCGGCGAGGTAGAAGGTGGCGGCATTGTCGACCGCCAGGGCCCGGGCCTCGGCTTCTGGAAAGCGCTCCTTGAGCGCTTCGATCATCCCGCTGAGGAAGTCGCCGCCCATTCGCCCGCTCCATCGGTCGTCGACTACCTCGGTGAGCGTCTTGCGCAGGTGGATCTGGCCGCGCTTCCCTGCCCTGCCCTTCGGCGTCACGGGGATTTGCGGCAGGCGCAGCAGGGCCAGCATCCGCGCTTCGGAAAAGCCCTCGATCGCCGCCGCGATCTGGGTCATCGATTCCTCGGAGATCAATCGCGGATCGCCGCCGAACAGCGCCAGCGCGATGACCGTCATGGTCGTCCGCGTCGCCTCCGCCGCCATGTCGCGCCGCTCACCGTTGCGCCAGCGCTCCATCGCCCCGCGCGCCGCCTGAACGAACATCCCCCGTTGCGCCTCGACCGCGGCGGGCGAGAATGTAGCCGCCACGATCCGCCGTTGCTGGCGCCACAACTCCCCGTCGGAGGTCAAAAGTCCGCGGCCAATGATGGGATCGAGCAGCGACCTGACGATGTCCGGCTTGATATAATTCGCGGCATTGTCGAGCAGCACTTGCTGCACATGATCGGGATCGAGCAGGACATGGACGGTGAAGCCCAGGATATTGCGCTTCAAATGGTCGGTCTGGAACGCAAACTCGGACCAGCCGTACACCGCTGTCCGAGCTCGTTCGCCGAAAAAGCCGCGCCAGCTCGCGACCGGCTTTGGCTGGCGAGGCGGAAATGGCGGAATGAAAGCCTGTGTCATTTTGGCGGACTCACTCCGCCGCCAATAGCTCCTCGGCCCCGCCGAGGTCGACCGAGACCAGCCGGCTGACGCCGCGCTCGATCATCGTCACGCCGTAAAGCCGGTGCATCCGGCTCATCGTCACCGCATTGTGGGTGACGATCAGGTAGCGGGTGTCGGTCTCCCCGGTCATCCGGTCCAACAGGTCGCAGAAGCGGTCGACATTGGCGTCGTCGAGCGGCGCATCGACCTCGTCGAGCACGCAGATCGGCGCCGGATTGGTCAGGAACAGCGCGAAGATCAGCGCGACTGCCGTCAGCGCCTGCTCGCCGCCAGACAGCTAGGTCAGCGACTGCAGCCGCTTGCCGGGCGGCTGGGCCATGATCTCCAGGCCCGCTTCGAGCGGATCGTCGCTCTCGACCAGCTCGAGATGCGCCTGGCCGCCATCGAACAAGGTGGTGAACAGGCTGCGGAAGTGGGAATTCACTTTTTCGAACGCATCGAGCAGCCGAACCCGGCCCTCGCGGTTCAAGCTGCCGATCGAGCCTCGGAGCCGGTGGATCGCCTGGGTCAGCTCGTCCTTTTCGGCGACATTGGCCTTGGCTTGGCTGTCGAGCTCCGCCAGCTCCTGCTCCGCGACCAGGTTGACGGGACCGATCCGCTCCCGCTCGGCAGTCAGCCGGTCGAGCGTTTCCTTCTCAATCTCCGGATCACCGAGATTGGCGGAATCAAACCCAAGCCTTTCTGGCAGCAGCGGCGGCGGACATTCGAATTTCTCACCGCAGGCGGCGGCATATTCCTGGCGGCGACCAATCTGGGCCTCGGCGCGGGCCGCGGCGCCAGCGCGCGCCTCGCGCGCTGCGGCAAACGCCTCGCCGACCTCGGCCAGCGCCCTCGCCGCAATGGCGACAGCTTCCTGCGCATCGCGCTCTGCTTCGGCGGTCCGTGCCACTTCCGCTTCGCTTTCGCCCGATGCCTTCTCCAGCCGGCCGATTTCGGTGGCATGCCGCTCCGGTTCCGCCGCCAGCTCGTCCTGCTCTTCCTCCATCGCCATCGCGCGGGCCGCGGTTTCGGCCAGCCGCTGCTCGGCCTGGAGACCACGGGTTCGCCATTCGCTGGATTCCCGGCCGGCCGCCGCATGGCGCTCTCGATCCGCCGCCGTTTCCCGGGCGCGGGTGGCGGAACGGGCGCGGCAATCCGCCACGGCCTCCCCCGCTGTCGATGCCTTGGCGCGGGCCATGTCGACTTCGGCTCGAAGCGCGTCGGGATCGGGCAGCGCGGCCAGATTGCGTCCGGCCGCCTCAACCGATTCCCTGGCCGCCTCGGCAAGCGGCGTAAGGTCCGTCCGCCGTTCTTCCAGCGCGGAACGCTGCGCATCGAGCCGATCCAGCGCCGCCGATGCGGCGTCCCCGGCCCGCGCCGCGTCGCGTGCCGCCCGCTCCGCGGCGGCCGCGGCGGCGCGTGCGGCTTCCGAATCCTGGCGATGGGCTTCGACCGCCGATGCGGCACGATCGCGTTCGCCTTCCGCGTCGGCGACGGCCCGTTCCAGGCCGGGCAACTGCCGGTCGATTTCTGTCAGGCGGTTGGCGCGCAACAAACGCTCCGCCGCGGCCGCGCCGCCACCGACGCTGACGAAGCCATCCCAGCGGCGCATGACCCCATCGCGAGTGACGAGCCTCTGCCCCACAGCGAGCGGCTGGCCGGTATCCTCATCAGCAACGCCTACCTGTGCAAGGCGCCGTTGGAGCGCCTTGGGCGCCTCGGCATGATCGAGCAGTCGCCGCAGCGCTGATGCCAGCGGCGGATCTCCCGCCTGTGGCTCGCTGCCCTCCCAGCGGCGGGTCCCCTCGTTCCCCAGTACTGCTTCAATGTCGTCGCCCAGCGCCGCCGCCAGCGCCCGCTCATAGCCAGGCGCCGCCTTCAACTCGGCCAATGCCGCACCGGCGCCGTGATCGAGCGCCCGGGCCAGCGCGTCGCGCTCGGCCTTGGCCGCGCTATAGGCTGCTCGGGCGGTAGCGAGCCCACTCTCCGCCTCGTCGCGGGCTATGGCGGCTTGGGCCCGGCCAAGTTCGGCAGCGGTCAGAGCGGCCTCGGCTTCAGTCAATTGTCTGGCTGCGCCTTCACCCGCATTCCGGGCCTGTTCGATCTGCATCTGTTCGGTCGCGCCATCGCCGATTCCCGCCAGCTGCTGGCCAAGCCGCTCGCTTTCGGCGGCAACCCGGGCCGCATGGGCCTGCGCGGCTTCCAGAGCGGCCTCGGCCACGCGGCGCTCGGCCCGCATCGCAGCCTCGCGTGCGAGCACGCCAGCCAGCGCCGCCTCGGCCTCGCGCGATGCAGCCTCAGCGCCGGTCAGCTCCGATGCGATCCGCGCGGCAACCGTCTCGGCATCCGCCAGCCGTGCCTCGATCGCCCGCCGCTCCGCATCGAGCGTCTCGACGGCCTTGGCGGCGTCAGCCTTCAGCGCAACTTCGCGCGCGGTCTCAGCCGACAGCGCCTGCGCCAACCGTTCAAGCTCCGCCAAACGCCGGACGACCGTGTCGCGTCTGGCCCGGGCGGTCGCCAGTTCATGCGCCAGGGTCCGCCCGGCATCACGCGCCGCAATCGCCGCATCGCGCTTCGCGGCCAGCGCGGCCGCCGCCTGTTCCTGCAATGCCTGGGACGCCTGCATCGCCTGCTGCAGCCTGGCGACCTCGCCTTCGCAAGACTTGGCTTCGTCAGCCGCCTCGGCCGCGGCCCGATCCGCCTCCGCCCAGCGCGCGTAGATCAGCTTGCCTTCCGCGAGCCGGATCCTGTCGGTCAGCGCGCGATAGCGCTCGGCCGCCCGGGCTTGCCGCCTCAACGCCGAAGCGCGCGCTTCCTGTTCCGTCAGCAACTCGTCCAGCCGCTCGAGGTTGGCCTCGGTTGCCCGCAGCTTCTGCTCGGCATCTTTTCGCCGGGCGTGAAGACCGGAGATCCCCGCCGCCTCTTCCAGCATCATCCGCCGTTCGACGGGCTTGGCCGAAATCACCGCCCCGATCCGGCCCTGGCTGACCAGCGCCGGCGAATGGGCTCCTGTGGCGGCGTCCGCGAACAGCAGCGACACATCCTTTTGCCGGACATCGCGGCCATCGATGCGATAGGCGGATCCGGCTCCGCGCTCGATACGGCGGGTGACCTCGCTCTCGCCGGCGAAGTCGCTGCCGCCTTCGCCGGCTTCGCGCTCGATCAGTAGCGAGACCTCGGAGAAATCGCGGGCCGGCCGCGTCGCAGTACCGGCGAAGATCACGTCCTCCATCCCGCCGCCTCGAAGCGACTTGGGCGAGCCTTCGCCCATCACCCAGCGGATTGCTTCCAACAGGTTGGACTTGCCGCAGCCGTTGGGACCGACGACGCCGGTCAGCCCCGGCTCGATCCTGAGTTCGGCAGGCTCGACGAAGCTTTTGAAGCCGCTGAGTTTCAGCCGGCGGAAACGCAACCCTAAATCCCCCTTCCGCGCACCTTAGCTGGCCAACGCCTCCTTGATCTTGGGTTCGAGCGTTTCCCAAGTCGCGGTCTCGGTCGCCAGGGTGCCGTTGATCAGGAATGAAGGGGTGCCGGGGATGGAATAGCTGGAGATGGCGTCGGCGTTCATCTGCACCAGCTGATTGGCGTCCGCCTCATTGGCCAGGCACTGGTCCGCCTTGGCGCGCGGCACGCCCCGTTGCGCGGCGAATGTCTTGAGGTCGGCAAGGTCGGCAATCGTCGAGAATCGCTGAGCCGGCGGCATGTCCTGCAGCTGCTGCAGCTTGGTTTGGTCGGCCGCCTGAAGCTTGGCGACCCAATCCCTCTGGTCATGGAACAAGGTGCGGGTCATGCCGAAGAAATTGGCCTCACCGCCGCAACGGGCCAGCAAGGTGGCCGTCATGTCGAACGGATCGCGCACGAAATTGCGGAACTCCCAGCTGACCAGCCCCTTCTTCACGTAGCTGTCGATCAGCGCCTTGCCGCCCCGCTCCTCGAACTCGGCGCAGTGCGGGCAGGTCATCGAACCGAATTCGACCAGCTTCACCTTGGCATTGGGATTGCCCATCACAAAGCCGCCCTCCGGCGACCTGGTGACGATCGTGGACCAGTCGCCATTGTTGGGGGCAGGCACCGCAGCCGCGGTCACTTCCGGACCGCTGGTATTGGTAGCGCTCTTTTCGGCATTGCAGGCAGTCGCAAGCAGTGCCGTAGAGGCAAGGAATATGACAGAGATGCGCATGAGGGTCATTTGCTCCGGATAATTGGAATAGTGGGGGTTGATACGGGATCGATGGCCGGTACGCCTTTCGAGCCGGCCAGCTTGCCAGCCAGCGATTCAAGGCAGGCGCGAAGCTCGGGATCGGCAATCTCGCGCAACCCTTCGCCCAGTTCCTTCGGGATCGGGGCGGCGGCGGGCCTTTGCAGCTTGGCCTGGGCCCTGGCGGCACGGCCCTGGCGGAAGACAATCTTGGACACGGCCTCATAGCCGAAGAAGCGATTCACGCGCTCGATAATCAGCGGGGCCAGATGCTGCATCAGCGGCGCGTGGGCACCCTCCACCGTCAGGGTCAGCGTGCCGCCGGACTTCTTTCCGGCGGGGAAGCGGATCGATTCGGGCGTGGAGGCCTTCGCGTAACGTTCCCCGACGATCTCCGCCCAGCGGCTGACGACCGCGCCCTGCACGAAGCCGAAGCGCTTGAAAGTGGTTCCGGCGATGTCGCCGACGAGGTCGCCGCACGCACGCGCGTAGCCGCGGCGCGGGGCATCTGCCTTGGATTCGGGACGTGGGGACTTCGCCATTTGAATCGACCATGCCATAGCGGATGGATGGTCGCCAGTGCCGCTGAACTTCTGCTGACTCACTATGATCGTCATGCCCGCGCGCTGCCGTGGCGCAGCCCGCCGGGCAGTCCGCCGGCTGATCCCTATGCGGTCTGGCTGAGCGAGGTGATGTTGCAGCAGACGACGGTGGCGACGGTGAAGCCGCGCTTCCGCCGTTTCATTGAGCGCTGGCCGACCATCGAAGCATTGGCTTTGGCGGCGGACGAGGATGTGCTGCAGGAATGGGCGGGGCTTGGCTATTACGGACGCGCTCGCAACCTGATTGCCTGTGCCCGCGAAGTTGCGGCCCGTGGCGCATTCCCCAGGAGCGCGGCGGAGCTCAGGCAGCTGCCGGGCCTGGGCGAATATACGGCATCGGCGATTGCGGCGATCGCGTTCGGCGAGCCGGCAACGGTCGTGGACACCAACGTCGCGCGGGTGGTTGCCCGCTATCATGGCGTCCAACAAAGCCTCGATGCCGCCCGCACAGAGATCCGGAAACTCGCCGAATCGATGACGCCGGCCGATCGGCCCGGCGATCATGCGCAGGCCTTGATGGACCTTGGCGCCACAATCTGCCGGCCCAGAAGCCCGGACTGTACCGCCTGCCCGCTGGCAATCGGCTGCAAGGCCCGTGCGAGCGGCAGCCCGGAGGCGTTCCCCGCGCCCCGGGCGAAGCGCCATCGGCCCCATCGCCACGGCACTGCCTGGTGGAGCGAACGCGAAGGCGCGCTCTGGCTGGTGCGCCGTCCGCCCGCGGGCTTGCTGGGCGGCATGGCATCGCTTCCCGGCACTGAGTGGGGCGACGAGCGGCCGGACATTATGGCGACGCTCGCCGTCACTCATGGCTTCACCCATTTCACCCTTGAGCTGCACATCGTCGTCCGCGCCGATCCCGCAGGCGACGGATGGTGGCAGCCGCTCGATCGGATTGAAGAAGCCGGCCTTCCCACCCTTTATCGTAAAGCGGTGGATGCGATGCTGAGTCGAAAGGAAACCCTTGCCGCCTAATCCCTTTTTCACCGGCGAAGGGCTCGACCGCGCCGACCATTTGCGTGCCGATCCCGGCGCGATCAGCGCGCTGCATAATCACCCGGATGCGCTTGAACTGGTTTGGGAGGGCGGCGCACCGGCAATCGATGATCAGGGCAAGCTGCGCTGGCAAGCGATCGCGGCCAAGCCGCCGCTGTTCCTTGGCATGAACCAGGGCTCGCCGCGATTCTCGTCCCTGCCCGACGGGGACGCACCTGCCACAGCCTATTCTCATTTCCAGCTGCTAAGCCTGCTCGACGCGGACGATGCCCCGATCTTCGCGGCCGCGCTCAGCCTGGCCAATTGGCATCGGCGCCACGATCATTGTTCGGTATGCGGGGCGACGACGCAACCCAATCGCGGCGGATGGTCACGTGCCTGCGGGTCATGCGGTGCCGAGCATTATCCACGCGCCGACCCGGTGGTCATCATGCTCGCCGAACATGACGACCGCCTGTTGCTCGGCCGCCAGCCGCAATATCCGCCCGGCCGCTACTCGGCGCTGGCCGGCTTTGTCGAGCCGGGCGAATCGATCGAGGCTGCCGTCGCCCGGGAGTTGAAGGAAGAGGCGGGTATCGCGGTCCGCGACGTTCGCTACCTGTGCAGCCAGCCTTGGCCCTTTCCAAGCTCGCTGATGATTGGCGCCTGGGCGGAGGCAATCGATCCGTTGGTGACGATCGACACCAACGAGCTGGAAGATGCCCGATGGTTCAGCCGGGAGGAGGTCCTGGCTGCCCTTGCCCAGGACCCGGACGCCAGCTTCCAGGCGCCTCCCCATTGGGCCATCGCCCGCACCTTGCTTGAGTCTTGGGTCGATGGCTTGAAGTAGGCACGAGGGGGCCCTAAAGGCCTCCGTCAAATTCCAACCATCTTCGGCAAGGCCGCGCGGGGTTTCATGAAGGATCGCCAAAATACCATCAACGGCTGGGTGCTCTTTGCGGGCGTCGTCGCGCTAGGCGCGTCGATTGTTGCCGGCGAGGTTTTTCATTCCGAGCGGCCGGAAAAGATGGGATATCCGATCGAGGGCGTGGAAGTCGAAGGCGAAGGCGCCGAGGCCGCCAAGCCGATCGAATTCTATCTTGCCGCAGCCGATGCCACGAAGGGCGAGCAGGTGTTCAAGAAGTGCGCCGCCTGCCACAATGCGGACAAGGGCGGTGCCAATGCGCTTGGCCCGAACCTGTGGGGCGTGCTTGGCGAACCGGTCGGCAAGGGCCATGGTTTCGCATTCTCGGAAGCGCTGGCCAGCAAAGGCGGCGCCTGGGACTGGAACAATCTCTCCGAGTGGCTGTCCAACCCGAAGAAGTTCGCCCCCGGCACGAAAATGACGTTCGCCGGCCTCAGCAACCCGGAGGACCGCGCCAACGTCATCGCCTTCCTCAACGCTCACAGCGACGCCCCCCGGCCATTGCCGGCGGCGCCGGCCGAGACGGCTGAAGCCGCGGGCGACAAGGCAGCCGCCGAAGCCGAAGGCGCGGGCGCCCAGAAGGCCGCGAACGAGCCGGTGTTGAACGAGGCGCAGGCGGCTAAGGGCGGCAGGACCCTGGCCGGCGAGGCGGCGCCAGGCGAAGCCGTCAAGCCCTCACACTGACCGTATCTGATGTAGTGATTGCAAAGGGCGGCCGTTGAGCCGCCCTTTTTTATGCAGCCGAACTCAGCTCAGCACACCTCGTAATGGCGGCATACGGCATCCCATGCTTCGTCCGCCGTCTCGCACCAGGTGAACAGGTCGAGGTCGTGCGGGCTGATCACCCCTTCTTCCGCCAGCGCCTGGAAGTCCACCACCCGCTCCCAGAACTCGCGGCCGAAGAGGAGGATCGGCAACGGCCGTACCTTGCCGGTCTGGATCAAGGTCAATAGCTCGAACATCTCGTCAAAGGTGCCGAAGCCGCCGGGGAACACGGCCACCGCGCGTGCCCGAAGCAGGAAGTGCATTTTCCTGAGCGCGAAATAGTGGAACTGGAAGCTGAGGTCCGGCGTGACATAGGTGTTGGGCAATTGCTCGTGCGGCAGGACGATGTTGAGGCCGATCGAATCCTTGCCTTCGTCCTGGGCGCCGCGGTTGGCGGCCTCCATTACCGACGGCCCCCCGCCCGAACAGACGACGAAATGGCGCTTCCCTTCCTCGTCGATGGCGCAGCGGCTGGCGTGGCGGGCAAGGGCGCGGGCAACATCGTAATAATGCGATTTGGCCTTCAACCGCTCGGCGACCTTGCGCTGGGCGTCGGTCTGGGCGCTTGCGAGCAAAGCGTCGGCCTTGGCCGGCTCCGGAATGCGCGCCGAGCCATAAAAGACGAAGGTCGAACCGATGTTCGCTTCGTTCATCATCAATTCCGGCTTGAGCAGCTCCAGCTGGAAGCGCACCGGGCGCAGATCCGGGCGAAGCAGGAACTCCGTGTCCTGAAAGGCCAGCTTGTATGCCGCGCTCTCGGTCTGCGGGCTCGACGGAACATGCCTGGCGGCCTGCGCGTCGACCTTGGCTTCCGGGAAAATGCGCTTCGGGGGGATATGGTCGGTGGTCATCGGCTGACGCCCTTAGCCGACC
>JBJMUA010000018.1:0-24924 GCA_045811425.1 Sphingomicrobium sp.
CAGCCGAATGATCGATGCCGACGGCGGTTTTGAGATTGCCGCCATCGCGGGCACTGCCGAGGATGCCATCGAAGCGCTCGGGCAGGTGATGGTCGACATCATCCTGCTTGACCTCGAAATGCCCGGCGTTGGCGGCCTTAAGGCGCTTCCCCGGATCCTCGAGGCGGCCAAGGGCGCGAAGGTATTGATCGTTTCCTCGCTGGCGGAAGAGGGCGCGGAAGAAACCGTTGCCGCACTGGCTCTCGGCGCGGCCGACACGTTGCCGAAGCCGGGCACCGGGCGTTTCAACGGGCGATTTTCAGAGGTGTTGCTCGGCAAGCTACGTGAACTCGGGTACGCCGACCGCAGCTCCGTGCCGGTGTCGCAGGTCGCTTCCGCGTCGCGGACGATCGCCGTCCAAAGTGATGCGCCGCTGCAGTTGCTGGCGATCGGCGCGTCGACCGGTGGCATCCATGCCCTCGGAACCTTCTTTGCGGCCCTGCCGGACAGGATCGGCGTTCCGATCCTCGTCACCCAGCATCTGCCACCTGCCTTCATGACCGTCTTTGCGCGGCAGCTGTCGGTCGCGGCGCGCCGCGAAGCGGTCGTCGCCGAGGACGGCACGCGCCTCCTTCCCGATCGCATCGTGGTCGCGCCCGGCGAGGCTCATTTGATGGTCGATGAAGTCAATGGAATCCTGGTTGCGCGGCTCTTGCAGGCCAAGGTCAACAGCGGCTGCATGCCCTCGGTCGACCCGATGCTTGCATCGGCCGGCGCGATACTTGGCGGCGGTGCCCTGGGCGTGGTCCTGACCGGCATGGGCCGCGACGGAGTCGAAGGTGCCAGGCGACTGGTCGAAGCGGGCGGTTCGGTCATGGCGCAGGATGAGGCTACTTCCGCTGTATGGGGCATGCCGCGCGCCATTGCCGACGCCGGCTTGGCTTGCGCGGTCCTTCCTCCCGACAAGCTGGCACGGAGGGTTGCGTCACGCGCCGAGGAGGCGTCGTGCAAGTAAGCGACAGCTCCAGCCGTATTCTTGCTGGGCTGCTGGAAGCCCGCACCGGCCAGCAATTGACGATGAGCCGCCGCTGGCGGATCGAGACGGCCCTCGCAGCCTTGTTGCGGGAGCGGGGCATCCCGACGCTCGACGAGCTGATCACCATCCTGGTGATGGGACGCGAGCCGAGCCTCGCGACCCAGGTGGTCGAGGCACTCCTGAACAACGAAACATATTTCTTTCGCGATCGCGCGCCGTTCGATTTGCTTGCCCGCGCGGCGCTTCCCAAACTTGCCCAGCGCCGCCAGCAGTCCAAGCGGCTTTCGATATGGTCGGCGGGCTGTTCGACCGGGCAAGAAGCCTATTCGCTGGCCATGCTGTTCGCCGAAGATCCGGTGAAGTGGGCAGGCTGGACGATCGACATTCTCGGCACGGATGTCAGCGAAGGCGCGATCCGGCGCGCTCGCGAAGGAACATATAGCCAATTCGAGGTGCAGCGCGGCCTCGGGATTACCCAGATGATCCGCTGGTTCGAGGAGTGCGATAATGGCTGGCGCGCTATCGAGCCACTGCGCCGGATGGTCCGCTTCCAGGTGCAAAACTTGCTGGAACCGCCGCCGCATCCCGGGATGTTCGACATTGTCCTGTGCCGTAACGTGCTGCTCTATCTCAACTCGGAGCGGCGAGCCCAGGTGTTCGACCGGATCGCCAACGCCATGGCACCAGACGGCTCGCTGATGATGGGGGCCGGGGAAACGGTGATCGGGCAGACAAAGCGGCTGGAAGCGGATCCGGAAGCGCGCGGACTCTATCGGCCGGCAAAGGCTGAAGAGGATCGCCGCACCGGCGACGACCGGCGGACCGCAGCGGCCCAATTGCTGCGGTGAACCACGGGGGTTGACGCCGGCCCCGGCTGATGCGCCATTGCCGGTCATGGACGTGACGCGCTGCCCTTCGCCGAATTTCGACGAGCGCCAGCTGCCGGTTTCGATGATCGTCCTCCATTACACCGGCATGCCCGATGCGGAAGGGGCATTGAACCGGCTTACGTCGCCGGAATCCAAAGTGTCTGCGCATTACCTGGTCAAGGAGAATGGCGACGTCATCCAGCTGGTCGATGAGGAAAAACGCGCCTGGCATGCCGGCAAGAGCTATTGGCGCGGCATTACCGACGTAAACTCTGCCAGCGTTGGGATCGAGATCGTCAACCCGGGCCATGAGTTCGGCTACCGCCCCTTTCCCGACGAGCAGATCGCATCGGTCATTCCCCTCGTCGCGGACATCAAGGACCGGCATGGTGTCGGCCGCGGCAACATTGTCGGTCACAGCGACGTCGCGCCGGCCCGCAAAGAGGACCCGGGCGAGCTCTTTCCCTGGTCAGCACTGGCCAAGCGTCGGCTGGCGCTGCCGAGCCCGACCCGCGACCTGATGGACCCCTATTGGACCGACGCCGGCTTCCTGCTGGCTCTTGAGCGGTTCGGATATGAAGTGACCGATCCGCAAAAGGCGGTGATCGCCTTCCAGCGCCGCTTCCGGCCGGATCTCATCGACGGAATTATCGACGGAGAATGCCGGGCCAAGCTGCTCGCACTCTTGCTGCCGCGCCCGCAATAACCCATATGCCGGCCTGCCAGGGGACCGGGCGGCCGCGGCTCACTTCGGTGAGGCGAGGAAAGTCCGGGCTCCACGGAATGACGGTGCCGGGTAACGCCCGGCGGATTGCTTAGCCCTCGGGCGAAGGCGATTCAGGGAAAGTGCCACAGAAAGCATACCGCCTGCCTTTGGGCGGGTAAGGTCGAAAGGGTGCGGTAAAGGCGCACCGCGTGGCCGGCAACGGTCGCGGCACGGTAAACCCCACCGGGTGCAAGACCGAATAGGGGCGGCATATGGGCCTGTTCCGGCTCGTCGCCCGGGTTGGTCGCTGGAGGCGGAGGGCAACTTCCGTCCTAGAGGAATGGTCGCCGATTCCTCGCGAAAGCGGGGATGAACAGAACCCGGCTTACAGGTCCCCTGGCATAACGTTACACTGGAATCCAAATGGCCCGACCGACGCGATCCGACGATTGGGGATTTCCCCGCTGGCGCCCCTACGGCGCCAAGGGTCGTGCTGCGGCCCGCGTCCGGCTATGCGATCGCGAAGGCTGCAATGAGCCTGGCGACCGGCCGGCGCCCAAGGCACCGAACAGTCCCGAGCGCTGGATGTTCTGCGAGGCGCACGCGGCCGAATATAATAAGAACTGGAACTATTTCGCGGGCTTGACGGCTGAGGAAGCGGCCAAGCGGGCGTCCGACGAAGCTAGCGACGCATCTGCCTATCGCCAGAGCGCTCACTATGGCTGGGCAGGTCCTGGTGACGGCAGCCGCAGTCGCGACGAGATGCGTGCGCTCGATGTCCTGGAGCTAGAGGCTGACGCCGATTTCAAGGCGGTCAAGGCCAGCTATCGGCGTCTGGCCAAAGAGCATCATCCTGACCGCCATAAGGGTGACAGGGAAGCAGCCAAGCGCTTCCATGCCGTCCAGGCAGCCTATGACGTTCTGCGCAAGTCCGAAGAGCGGCGGACCGGTACGAAAGTCTAGGGATTCAGCATGAAAGTACCGGTCGCATGGGCGATCGGCCGAGCTTCATCGCCGCCATGGGCAATTCCGCGAACGAAGGCGACCTGCCTGGTCAGCTTGTAGCATTGGCATCGGGCGATAACGGTTTCGCCCTTTATAGCGGGCCGAAGATAGTCGAGCCGGAGATCGATTGTGACGATCGGCTGGAATTGGCCCAGCGCCATCCAGACCGACGCACCGCCGCAGGTGTCGAGCAGGCTGACGATCGCGCCGGAAGCAAGGACGCCCTGGTCCGGTATGCCGACCAGTTCCTCGCGCCATGGCAAGGCCAGCTCGATCCAATCTTCGGCGGACTGGCGATATTCCAGCGCCAGGGCACGCCCATGGCCGACATTCCGAACCAGCTCGAAGAAACGCTCGGGGTCGAATCCACCGCCCTGCTCGACCGCGTCCGTTTCCGGGATTTCGCTCATGCGGCCGCCAGCCGGGCGGCGGTTTCGTGGACCAGCGCTATCATGTTGGGAACGCCTTGCGTCCGGTTGGATGACAGCTCGCGCGTCAAGTTGAACGGCTCCAGCAGCGCGCGAATATCGGTTGCCGCCACTTCGGCCGGCTGCCGGTCCTGGATGGCGGAGAGGATCAACGCGACCACGCCCTTGGTGATCGCGGCATTGCTGTCGGCCAGGAAATGCAATCGCCCGTCGGGCAGCCGGGTCGGATAGACCCAGGTCGATGACGAACAGCCGCGTACCTTGGTCGCATCGGTCTTGAGCGCGTCGGGCATGGGTTCAAGTTGCCGGCCCAGCTCGATCAGCAGCCGATAGCGGTCCTCACTGTCGAGGAATTCATATTCGCCGGCGACGTCGGCAATGGCGGGCAGGGCGCTCATGCTTGCCACTTAGGCGTGGTCGCGCGCCTTCGCCAGTATCACTGATCGCGCAATTCCTCGATCTGCCTTGCCAGTGAATTCTCTTTCTCGACCGTGATGCGCTCCAACACGTTGATCCGCTCTTTCAGCTGTTTCACTTCCTCTCGCAGGCGCAGCGTTTCGGCCTGCTCTTCGGCCGAAATCTGGGCTTCGCCTCCCCGGCTACGCCGGCGCCCATAGCCATATTTCGCCCTGAAAACGCTGGCGATCATCACGGCGACCACGATGATCGCCACCATCTCAAACTGGTTCACGAGACCTTGTCTCCCTTGGTCAGCTTGGGCGCCCTTAGCGCCTCAATCTGGGCGGCAGTCTGGATTCCGCCGTCGGTTACAATTTGTTCCAGCACCCGGACGCGCGCCTCAAGCTCGGTATTAGAAGCGGCATATTGCGCTGCCTTCTCGGCGGCCAGCAGCGCCTCCGCGTCGAGCTGCTTCTCGCGAAATTTGAAGAAGCGGTGGAAGCCATAAAATAAGGCGATCACCGGAAACCCGATCACGATCAGGGCAATCATCACTTCGCCAGGCCCAATCATGCGTGACCTCCCTTGTCGATCGCCAGCGCCTCGATTTCCCGGGCCAACCGGGCCGGCTGGTCGGTGACGATCCGCTCGATCGTCTCCAGCCGGTCCTTGACCGAACCCAGTTCGGCGCGAAGCTGGGCATTTTCGTTGGTCAGCAATTTGATCCGCTCGATCGCTTCCTTGTCGGTGTGCGGATGGATTGCCCGGCCCCAGCTGGATTCCAGCGGATATCCGTTCTTGATCCTGAGCCAGGTCGTGAACACCCAGCCGCCCACGGACATCGCGACAATGGCAATGATGAAGGGGAATAGCTCGGAAATCTTGTCAATCAGGATGACTTTTTCGGGATCCATACTTCCCCCGCACTCAATGGGTTGGCCTAACGCAGCTGCTCGATCTCTTGGGCGAGACTGCGATTCTCAGTCGTTACAAAGCTCTCGATATCGGCAAGCCGCCGGTCAATGTCGCGCAGCCGGCCGCGGATGTCGCGGGCCGTGCGCGTGGGGGACGCGCGGACGCCCTGCCAGAAGCGCTGATCTTCCCGATCACCGGCCGCCAGTTCCCGCGGCTGGTCATCGGCCATGAAGCCGGCGACGAAATAGAGTGGCAGGATGCTTCCGCCGCTCATGAAAACCGCACTGACGAACATGATCCGGACCAGTGTCACGTCTAGGCCGGTGTAATCGGCAATGCCCGCGCAGACGCCCATGACTTTGCCATTGCGCTTGTCGAGGTAGAATTTGGTCCGGCTCGGAGGCTGGGTGGTCATCAAATGCTACTCCCCGTCAGAAAGCAGGCGCTGCCGGCCCGGCTCAGGCAGGCTGTGGCTGCGCCAATTTGGGTTCTCGGCGGTCATGATCCGTTCAATGGTCTGCAATCGATCATCGAGGCGGCGGGCCGCGTCGTGCAGCTCGTCCAGAAGCTTCTCGTCCGAACCACTGAGCGTGGCCGCGGTCTTCCAGCGAGTGATGTAATGGAAGACGAGCCACGGAAGGCCAATGAACAACGTGACAATTGCAATTACCGGAATCAGATCTTCCACTTACGCCCCCTTGGCCTTGAGTGCCGCCTTCATCGCTTCCAGCTCGGCATCGATCTTGTCGGTCGCGCGGAGGTCCGCAATTTCCTCTTCCAGGCTTTTCGGCCCGGTCATTCCCAACGCATCAGCCCGGCCCTCGGCGAAATCGGCGCGCCGTTCAAGCTGGTCGAAGCGGGAGAATGCGTCTTCCGTGCGGCTGCCGTTTAACACTTCGCGCGTCCGGGCTCGGGTTACCGCGCTTTCGATACGCGTTGCGATCGCATTCTGGCGGGCCCGGGCCTCGCGAAGCTTGCCCTGCAGCTTGGCGATGTCCGCCTCATAGCCTTTCAGCGTGTCCTCGATCGACTTCAGTTCGAGCGCGAGGCCTTCGGCCATATCCGCGGCCTTCTCGCGCTCGATCAGCGCAGCCTTGGCCAGATCTTCCCGATCCTTTGAAAGCGCCAGCTCGGCCTTCTCCGTCCAGCTGGATTGCAGTTCCTGCAACCGGCTGAGCGCGCGCTTCATTTCCTTGCTGTCGGCAATGGATCGTGCGGCGGAAGCACGAACCTCGACCAGCGTTTCCTCCATTTCCAGGATGATCATGCGGATCATCCGCGCCGGATCCTCGGCGCGATCGAGCAGCTCGGTAAAATTGGCCGCGAAGATGTCCCGTGTCCGGGAGAAAATGCCCATCAAGCACTCCAGATACAATTGCCCTGTCGCCGAAAACCATGCAGGGTTCGTGCCAGAAATTTAGTTCGCTTTGATTTCTGCCAAAACAGTCAAAAATTGGCAGAAAAGTAAGCGAAATATCTTGCCACATGGTGGGATTTACCACCACATGTTGGCAGATGGAACGGACCAATCAGTTTGTCGGGCAAAGCCTTGCCTTCCTCGACGCGGTCGAGCGGGCGAGCCGTGCTGCGCCGCTCAATCGGCCCGTCCTGGTGATCGGCGAACGCGGCACCGGCAAGGAGCTGATCGCCGAGCGCCTCCACCATCTGTCGTCCCGCTGGGCCGGGCCGTTGGTGATCATGAACTGCGCGGCGCTGCCGGAAAACCTCATTGAGGCGGAATTGTTCGGCCATGAGGCGGGCAGCTTCACCGGGGCGGCCAAGACCCGCCATGGGCGGTTTGAGGAGGCGGATGGCGGGACCTTGTTCCTCGACGAATTGGCCACCTTGTCCTCGCCGGCGCAGGACCGGCTGTTGCGCGCGGTCGAATATGGCGAGGTGACCCGCATCGGCGCGTCCAAGCCGATCCAGGTGGATGTACGCATCGTCGCTGCCACCAACGAGCATCTGCCGAAGCTGGTCCTGGAGGGCCGGTTCCGGGCCGACCTGCTCGACCGGCTGTCGTTCGAGGTCGTCACCCTGCCTCCGCTACGGGTGCGGAAGGGCGACATATCGCTGCTTGCCGAGCATTTCGGGCGACGCATGGCGGTCGAGCTCGACTGGTCCAACTGGCCGGGATTCTCGGACCGGGCGCTGTCCGAGCTGGAAGCATATTCCTGGCCCGGCAACGTGCGCGAGTTGAGAAACGCCGTGGAACGCGCGGTGTATCGCGCGGAAGATCCGGAACGGGAAATCGATGCGATCCAGTTTGATCCCTTCGCGTCGCCGTGGATCCTGAGCCCCGATCCTGCCGGGGCGGTCGAAGTTGCGGCCTATGGGGCACATTCACAGCCGGTGAGCGCCGACCTTGCGCCGGCAGCGACGCCGGCAGCGTCAACCAGTGACCTGCGCGGCGCTGTCGCCGCTTATGAAAAGGCTTTGCTGGAAGACGCCTTGTCGCGTCATCGCTTCAACCAGCGGACAACCGCGGCCGCGCTCGGCCTGAGCTATGACCAGCTTCGCCATGCGATGAAACGGCACCAGCTGGCCGTCAGCGGCTAACGCCTCCGTCCCACATCAAAACTATGATATAGTCGTTTGGGGGATGTCCTTTCGAAGAGTCGGGAGGTCGAACGATGAAACTCAGCCCCTTGGTACTCGCACTAGCCATCATGCCATCGGCTGCCGCGGCCTCGGTGATCGCGGTCGGCGGCGGCTATGCTCAATCCTGCTATGAGGCCGCCGAGGCACAAGACGTTACCGCGCGGTCGCTCAACATCTGCGACCGGGCGCTGGCAGAAGAAGCGCTCCCGGCAGACGATCGGGTCGCAACCTTCGTCAATCGCGGCATCATCCGCCTCAGGCGGGCCAACCTTTCCGCGGCCGAAGCCGACTTCGACGCCGCCCTTTCGCTCGATTCTCGAGAGCCGGAGGCCTGGCTGAACAAGGCCATACTCTACGCTCGCTATCGGGACAGCAGGGACGCATTGCCGTTCGTCACCAAGGCCCTGGAACATGGCACAAGGCACCCCGAGGTCGCCTATTTCGTTCGGGGCATGGCCAATGAGGACAGCGGCAACATCCAGGCCGCCTACCGCGACTTCCAGCGGGCGCGCAGCCTGGCGCCAACGTGGAACGAGCCCCTGGCGGAATTGGCCCGCTTCCAGGTACGTCGTCCCTAGCCTAGAATGGTTTCAAGGGGCCGCGCCTGCGCAAGGCGCGGCCCATTATCCTAGCGGGCGTTCGTCATCGCCAACAGCATCGGGATCGACAGCAGCGTGTTGATCCTGCTGGCCAGCATTGCGGTACGCGCTGCCTTCGCCTTGCTCGCGTCATCCGCTTCAACCAGCCCCAATGCCTTCTTCTGATTGGGCCAGATGATGACCCACACGTTGAAAGCCATGATCAGCGCAAGCCACATGCCGATACCGATCAGCCGGTTCGACGGATCGTTCAGCAACAGCGCTTTTTCTTCGCCGTAGAGATAGGCAAGGATGAGCCCGGTCAGGACCGTAAAGGCCGCGCCCCAGCGGAAATAAAATAGCGCCTTGGGTGCGATATGCTTGGAGACGCCGGGTTTCAGTTCGGCCGGGATTTCCGGCATGGTCGGGATCTGCACGAAGTTGAAATAATAGAGCAGGCCGATCCACATCACGCCGAAGAAGACGTGGAGCCACTGCAAGAGGCCGATCGCCAGTGTCGCGGGCGCATAAAATGGCGCCATGATCAGTGCGACGGCGGCAACGACGCCGATCAACAGCACCATATTCAGGTTTTCGAAGATTTTTCCCATATTTCCCCCTTCGATGGCGGTCGCGTCCGCCGCTCAATATCGGCGGGTGTACGACCCTAAAGGGGCGGGGAGCAAGTGACAGGCGACGAGGCGCGGAGCCTCCCCGAAGCAGGTTCGTTGGGAGGTTGGCTTCACCCTGAAAACTTCTGGAGACGATCATGGCCTTCACGCTTCCCGAGCTTCCGTTCGCCAAGGATTCGCTTGGCCCCCATATGTCCGCGGAAACGCTCGATTTTCATCATGGCAAGCATCACAAGGCCTATGTCACCAAGGTCAACGAACTGCTCGGTGACACCGACCTTGAAGGTGCTTCGCTGGTCGACGTGATCCGCGCGGCCCACAATCGTGGTGACAAGCCGCTGTTCAACAACAGCGCGCAGGTCTGGAATCACAGTTTCTTCTGGCAATGCCTGGCGCCGGAAGGGGCGACCCGGCCATCGGGCAAGCTTCGCGATATGATCAACAGCGACTTCGGTGGGGAACAGGGTTTGTTCGACAGGCTGTCGAAAGAATGCGTCGGCCACTTCGCCAGCGGATGGGGCTGGTTGATCTTGAACAATGGCAAGCTGGAGGTGACCTCGCTCCACGATGCCGATACGCCCGTTTCTCATGGCATGACGCCGCTGCTCACCATCGATGTTTGGGAACATGCCTATTACATCGACTATCGCAACGAGCGGCCGCGCTATGTGAAGTCGGTGCTGGAAAATATCATCAACTGGGACTTCGTCGCGCGAAACCTTGACGGTGAGGGGGCTTCTCGCGCCGATCAGGAACAGCGCGAGAGCGCGGAAACCGCCGCCGCAATCACTGCTTGAGCCGATAGCCGGACCTGAAGATCCAGACGATGGCGGCAAACGGCAGCAATATGGCGGCCGCCATGACCGCGACGCTGGACCATAACGGCACGTCGCTGACGCCAAAGAAGGTCCAGCGATAGCCCGAGACCAGGTAGAGGATGGGATTGAGATGGGTGACTGTCCGCCACGGCTCACCAATGGCGGCCACCGAGTAGAATACGCCGCCTAGGAAAGTGAGGGGGGTCACTACCAGCATCGGCACGACCTGTAGCTGTTCGAAATTCTTGGCCCAGATGCCGATAGCAAAGCCCAGCAGGCAGAATCCGACCGAGATGGCGACCAGAAAGATAAGCATCAACAGCGGATGGTCGATCCGCACGGTGACGAACAGAGTCGCGGTAGCCAGCGTAACCAGCGCCAGGATGACGGCCTTGCTGGCCGCTGCCCCAACATAGGCCACAACCGTATCAAGCGGCGACAGCGGTGCTGAGAGGATTTCGTAAATAGTGCCCGTAAACTTCGGAAAGAAAATGCCAAAACTGGCATTCATCAACGCCTGGGTTAGGACTGACAGAAGGATCAGGCCGGGGACGATGAAGCTGCCATATTCGACGCCGGCCATGTCACTCATCCGTCCGCCGATGGCGGCGCCAAACACCAGGAAATAAAGCGAAGTGGTGATGACCGGCGCAACCAGGCTCTGCCACAAAGTGCGGCCCCAGCGCGCCATCTCGAACCGGTAGATGGCCTTGACGCCATGGACGTTCATGCCGCTCGCTCCTCATGGACGAGGCTGACGAAGATGTCCTCGAGGCTCGACTGATGGGTGGCCAGGTCCTTGTAGCCGATGTGCAGTTCGTCCAGCCGCCGCATCAGCCCGGGAATGCCCGTATGCTCGGCATGGCTGTCAAATCGGTAGCAGAGCGTGTGGCCCTCATCTTCCACCGCCAGCCTCCACTCGGCGAGCCCTGGGGGTATTTCCGCAATCGCTTCGTCGAGGGTAATCTTCAGTGTCCGTTGGCCCATCTGCGCCATCAGCGCCTTCTTGTCTCCGAGCGCCACTAGCTCACCCTTGCGGATGACGCCGACCCGGTCGGCCATTTCCTCGGCCTCTTCGATATAGTGGGTTGTCAGGATGATCGTCGTGCCGTCGGCACGAAGCTTCCTCACCAGTTCCCACATGTCGCGGCGAAGCTCGACATCAACGCCGGCGGTCGGCTCGTCGAGGAACAGGATACTGGGCTCGTGGGAGAGCGCCTTGGCGATCATCACCCGGCGCTTCATGCCGCCGGAAAGCTCCATCATCTTCGCGTGGCGCTTGTCCCACAGGGTCAGGCGGCGGAGGATTTCCTCGATTTTCTTATCATCCTTGGGTTTGCCAAACAGTCCGCGCGAGAAACTGACCGTCGCCCAAACTGTCTCGAAAGCGTCGGTGGTCAGCTCCTGCGGCACCAGGCCGATCAGCGAGCGTGCCGCTCTGAAATCCGACTGATTGTCATGACCGCCGACATGGATCTTGCCGGTCGTCGGCGTGACGATGCCGCAAACGATGGAAATCAATGTCGTCTTGCCTGCGCCATTCGGCCCCAGCAGGGCGAGGATTTCGCCCCTCTGGATGTCAAGATCGACGCCCTTCAGGGCCTCGACCCCGCCGGCATAGGCCTTGCGAAGGCCCTCGATACGCACAATCGCTTCGCTCATTCGACAGGTCCAGGTTCGACGGCTTTGGGCTGACCCTCGGTATCGAGGCCATGGCGCATCAACATGGGAATATTTGCGACGGCAAACAACAAGGTGGCGGGGATCGCTCCCCACAGCTTGAACGCGATCCAGAAATCCGTTGTCGAATTACGCCAGACCGCTTCGTTCACCACCGCCATCACCGCGAAAAAAATCGCCCAGTTGCGGGTAAGCTTGCGCCATCCCTCCTCGTCGAGGCCCGGATATGCGCTGCCGAGCACCATTTTCAGCAGCGGCCGGCCGGTCGTCAGCCCGAAGGTGAGGAGGGCGGCAACCAGGCTGTAATAGATCGTCGGCTTGACCTTGATGAAGGTTTCGTCGTGCAGCCAGATGGTGAGCCCGCCGAGCACGATCACCATGACCGCGGAGAACAGCAACAGCGGCGAGACATAGCGGTAGCGGACGGCGGCAAAGACCAGCGCGGCCACCATCGCGGCCATGAACGCACCGGTGGCGACGAACACCTTGATGGCGCCCGGGACCGGCGCCAGGAAATTGACCAGGAAGAATATCAGCAGCGGGCCAACGTCGATCAGGAGACGAGCCGCGCCCGAAGGCTCGCGGGTTTGATCGACTTTCATGCGGGCAGCCCAGCGATAGCTCGGGCAACCGCCCTCGGGTCGAATGGGCGCAAATCATCTACTCCTTCGCCGACCCCGATGGCGTGGATCGGAAGGCCGAATTTCTCCGCCGCTGCGACCAGCACTCCGCCGCGGGCCGTGCCATCGAGCTTGGTCATGACCAGGCCGGTGACCCCGGCCAGGTCGCGGAACACCTCGATCTGGTTCAGGGCATTCTGCCCGGTGGTCGCGTCGAGGACGAGGATGATGTCATGCGGGGCGTCGGGATTCAGCCGTCCAAGTACCCGGCGAACCTTGGACAGTTCGTCCATGAGATGCTGCTTGTTCTGGAGGCGTCCCGCGGTATCCACGATCAGCGCGTCGATGCCGGTGGCGGTGGCCTGCTTGACCCCGTCATAGACAACACCCGCCGCGTCGCCGCCGAGGTTACCGGCAATTACCGGAACCTTGATGCGGTCGCCCCAGATCTTGAGCTGTTCGATCGCCGCGGCGCGGAAGGTGTCCCCTGCAGCCAGCATCACTTCGTAATCCTGCTCCTGCAGCAGGTGACCCAATTTGCCGATGGTGGTGGTCTTGCCCGACCCGTTGACGCCGATGACCAGGATGACGTGGGGACGCGGGAAACCCCAGACGTCCAACGGCTGTGCGACCGGCGTCAGGATTTTCTCGATTTCCTCCGCCAGGATCGTCCTGAGGCCGCGTTCGTCGAGCTGCTCGTAGCGCCTCGAAGCAATGCTGTCGCGGATGCGCCGCGACGCTTCGGGGCCGAGGTCGGACGCGATCAGCGCTTCCTCGATATCGTCGAGGGTCGCCGTATCCAGCGCCTGCTCCTTGACCAGCCCGCTCAGATTTTCGCCCAGGCGATCTGCCGTCTTCTTGAAGCCGCCTGTCAGGCGTTCGAGCCAACTCATTCAAAAATCCCGACTAAATGATCTTCATCACGGCCAATGATCCTGGCCGTGCCAAGATCGCCCCGCCTGGATCCTTCAACGCGGATTGGCGCGAACTCATCGCTGTGGCCCTTCTCGCTATTCTCGATGAGCACCGTCTGGCGGTCGCCGACAAGTCCGCCGAGCCAATGCGACCGGCGCTCCTGGGCTGCATGACGGAGACGTGCCGCCCGCGCCTTGACCAGTTCGCGTTCGAGTTGCGGCATGCGCGCCGCCGGAGTGTTCGGCCTGGCAGAAAAGGGGAAGATGTGCGCGGCGACGATATCGCAATCGTCCAATAGCTTGAGCGAATTGAGCGCTGCTTCCTCGCTTTCGGTGGGGAAGCCGGCGATCAGGTCTGCCCCGATTGTGACGTCGCTGCGAGCGGCCTTGAGCCGTTCTACCGTCGCCACCGCCTGGGCGCGGCTGTGGCGCCGCTTCATCCGCTTGAGGATCAGGTCGTCGCCCGCCTGCAGCGACAGGTGGAAATGGGGCAATAGCCGCGGCTCGCCCGCAACCAGCTCCATCAGCGCCTCATCAATCTCGACGCTGTCGAGTGATGAGAGGCGGAGACGCTCAAGGTTTGGCAAGTCGGCGAGCAGGCGTTGGCAGAGCAGGCCAAGGCCGGTTTCGTAACTCGTGATATCGACTCCGGTGAGAACGATCTCCCTGGCGCCAGCGTCAAGCTCCCTGGCAACTGCATCGCGCACGGCCTCATAAGGCAGCGACCGGCTCGGTCCGCGCGCCTGCCAGATCGAGCAGAAGGTGCAGCGGTGGTCGCAACCCGTCTGGACCGCGACGAAGCTGCGCACCCGGGCGAGGAAGCCGGCGGCGACCGGCGGCACGGGTGCCGCCATGACGTCAGAGACGAGGATTTTGGATTGCCACAGAGCGTCATCCCGGCCTTGAGCCGGGGCCTGCCTGTCTTTGACCGTACCTGAAGAATAGGCGGATCGCGGATCAAGTCCGGGACGACGAGTAAGGGCGAAAGCCTCGGCCCTGAACTTATCCGCATTCCCCACCACGCGGCTTACCTCGGGCATCGCCGCAAACGCTTCCGGATCAAGCTGCGCCGCACATCCCGTCACGATGATGCGCTTGTCCGGAGCCTCGCGGTGGGCGCGGCGGATCGCCTGGCGGGTTTGCCGGACCGCCTCGTTGGTGACGGCGCAGCTGTTGACGATGATCGCATCGTCGGCCGCCAGCGCGCGCATCGCCTCGCTCTCGGCGAAGTTCAGCCGGCATCCGAGGGTGATCGTCCGGGCGCTCATCAGCCAAACTGCTCCAGGTCGATCTCGCCCTTGAAGACGTGCGTGGCCGACCCGCGCATACGGATGGGCTCCCCAGGTGCCCAGCTAACCGTCAGCTCGCCGCCGCGCATATGGACGCGCACTGGAGACACTGCCTTTTTCTGCACGATCGCCGCAACGCCGGTGGCGCAGGCGCCGGTACCGCAGGCCATGGTCAGGCCGGAGCCTCGCTCCCACGTTCGAAGGTGGATGCCATCATCGCGGACCGAGGCGATATTGATGTTGATCCGCTCGGGAAAGGCCGGGTCATGCTCGATGCTCGGGCCGAGGCTGACCAGGTTGATCCTGGTCTCGTCAGCGACGAAGAAGACAAGGTGCGGATTGCCGACGCTGAGCGCCATCGGGTGCTCCAGCGGGCCCCACGCCAGCGGCAAATGCGCAGTATCCATCGGATAGTTGAGCGGAACTTCGTTCCAGGCGAAGTGCGGCGGGGGCAGGCTGACCTCGACCTCCGCGCCGAACGTCCCGCCCTCCACCAGCCCGCCGCCGGTCTCCAGGCTCGTGGCGCCCGTCAGCGCCACCACGCAGCGCGAGGCATTGCCGCAGCTCTGAACCTCGCCCCCGTCATGGTTCCAGATGCGCATTTTCAGGTCGGCGGTGGCGGACGGCTCGAGCAGGATTAGCTGGTCGCAGCCGATGCCAAGCTGGCGATCGGCGAGCGCCTTGGCCAGCGCCGCGGTCACCATCACCGGCTCCTCGCGAGCGTCGAGCACGACAAAGTCGTTTCCCAGCCCATGCATCTTGTGGAATTGCCGCGTCACGCGCGCCGAATTAGGGAGCGTACGGCGCCAAGTCTACCGCGCCCCGTCGAAAACAGGAGAGCCAAGGTGCAACGAGCCGCGACCGATGTCATGCAATCGATCCTGCTATCGGCGGTGATCGACGCGCTGGAGGCGATGAAAGCAGCGTCGAAGGGCGTACCGAACCTGATGCTGCGCGACCTGCAAAGCGTGCATCGCAACACCACATTCGCCGACCTGCCCAAGCCAGTGCAGGATTCGATCGCGCAGAGCGTCCGTGCCGCCTTCACGCAATTCCTGAAGGAAGGCTATGCGGTCGGCCCCAAACAGCAGGTGCAGCAGTCGCGGCCGATCGACCGGGTGCCGGAGCGAGACCGCCGCGGGCCGCCCGACCGCCGCACGTTCCGCACAGGTCCAGGCCGGCGCGATCCCGACCGGCCGGGTGGTCCAGGAGGCAAGGGGCCACGCCCCGGCGGCCCGCCGAAGAAAAAGCCCTAATTCGTCATCCCCGCGAAAGCGGGGACCCGCTTTTCTCTGCTAATATTGCTGAAGTCAGCGGGGCCCCCGCTTTCGCGGGGGTGACGAAGTGGATAAGCGAATTTCGTGTCTTTCCCCGCCGACCTAGCCCGTGCCGTCATCCAATTCTGGTGCGACGAACTCACGCCGGAGCAGCATTGGAAGAAGGATCCGGCGCTGGACCGGCATATCACCGAGCGATTTGGCAAGGTCCGCGACGAGGTGCTGCGGACCAAGGCTAAGGCCTGGCGCGACACGCCGGAGACGCTGGCCGCGGCGATCATCCTGCTCGACCAGTTCAGCCGCAACATGTTCCGGGGCAATGCCAGGGCGTTCGAGGCGGATAGCCTGGCGCTGGAGCTATGCAAGGAGGCGCTGGAGCGGGGCTGGGTCGACAAGCTGCCCAAGCCGCTGCCGAGCTTCATGCTGATGCCGCTCCAGCACAGCGAGAATCTGAATGATCAGCAGCGCGCAGTGGGGGAATTCCGCCACCGCGACCCGCTCAATTACAAATATGCCCTGCTCCACCGCGACCAGATCAAACGCTTCGGGCGTTTCCCCGGCCGCAACCGGGCGCTGGGTCGGGTCTCGACGCCCGAGGAGCGGGAAGTGATCGAGCGGGGCGAGACCTTCTGAACCTTGACCATTGCCCCTCCACCGCGTAGGGGCGCCCCCGTCTTAACGGACATACATCGATGGAGTCCCTCGGGACACGCTGGCCGGCGAGGTTTCGCCCGCCGGCGTCGTTTGCGTTGAACATCCTCCCCCAGACAAGCTGGGGGAGGAATTGGAAAGGTTTTGGATGTTCGACAGCCTTAGCGATCGCCTTGCCGGCGTCTTCGACAAGCTCCGCGGCCGCGGTGCGCTGTCGGAGGACGACGTGCGCTCGGCGATGCGCGAGGTGCGCGTCGCGCTGCTCGAGGCCGACGTCGCGCTGCCGGTGGCGCGCGATTTCGTCGAGAAGGTGACGGAACGCGCGGTCGGCGCCGAAGTCGTCCGCTCGGTCACGCCGGGCCAGATGGTTGTCAAGATCGTCAACGACGCGCTGGTCGAGATGCTGGGCAGCGAGACCGCCGAGCTCCACCTCGACGTCAATCCGCCGGCCGTGATCATGATGGTCGGCCTTCAGGGCTCCGGTAAGACGACCACCACCGCCAAGCTCGCCAAGCGCCTCGCCGAACGCGAGCGCAAGAAGGTGCTGATGGCCTCGCTCGACGTCGCCCGTCCGGCGGCACAGGAGCAATTGGCCGTGCTCGGCCGCCAGACCAATATCGAGACCTTGCCGATCGTTGCCGGCCAGACTCCGGTCCAGATCGCCCAGCGCGCGCTGCAGTCGGCGCGCTTGCAGGGATACGACGTCCTCCTGCTCGACACCGCCGGCCGTCTCCACGTCGACGAAACGCTGATGGCCGAGATGAAGGCGGTCGCCGCCGCCTCCAGCCCGGTCGAGACCTTGCTGGTGGTCGACAGCCTGACCGGCCAGGACGCCGTCAACGTCGCCAAGGGCTTTGCCGGCGAGGTCGACCTCAGCGGCGTGATCCTGACCCGCATGGATGGCGATGCGCGCGGCGGCGCGGCGCTCAGCATGCGCGCAGTTACCGGCAAGCCGATCAAGTTTGCCGGCACGGGCGAAGCGCTGGACGCACTGGAGGCCTTCCACCCGAGCCGCGTCGCCGGTCGCATCCTGGGCATGGGCGATGTCGTATCGCTGGTCGAACGCGCTGCCGAGACGGTCAAGATCGAAGACGCCGAGAAGCTCGCCCGAAAGATGGAGAAGGGCAAGTTCGACCTCGACGATTTGCGGCTCCAGATCAGCCAGATGCAGCGCATGGGCGGGCTCGGCGCGCTGGCCAACATGCTGCCCGGCATGAAGGGCATGAAGGGCGCGGCCAATATCGACGAAAAGGCGCTGGTCCGCCTGGAGGCGATGATGAGCTCGATGACCGCCAAGGAACGGCAGCGGCCGGAGATCATCAACGCCAAGCGGAAGATCCGTATCGCCAAGGGCAGCGGGACCACCGTCCAGGAGGTCAACAAGCTGCTCAAAATGCACCAGGAGATGTCCAACGCGATGAAGCGGCTGAAGAAGCTCGGCGGCTTCGGCAAGCTCGCCTCAATGTTCCAGAGCGGGGGAATGGAAAAGGCGCTGGCGGGCGTTGCGCCCGGCGGTCAGCTCCCCGGCGGATTGCCTGGGCTTCCCGGCGGCAGCTCGCCGTTCAATTTGCCCCCAGGTTTCGACAAATTTGGTAAAAAATAACAGCGTTTAGAAGAAGGATTTAAGATATGGCAGTAGCAATTCGTTTGGCCCGTGGCGGGTCCAAGAAGCGTCCTTATTATCGCGTCGTGGTAGCGGACAGCCGCAACTCGCGTGACGGCCGCTTCATCGAGAAGGTCGGCACCTACAATCCGCTGCTGGCGAAGGATTCGCCGGAGCGTGTGAAACTCGACACCGACCGCATTTCGCACTGGCTGTCAGTCGGCGCCCAGCCATCGGACCGCGTCGCTCGTTTCCTTGATGCCGCGGGCATCCGCGAGCGGGCCCCCCGCAACAATCCTCAGAAGGCCGAGCCCGGCGAGAAGGCCAAGGAGCGCGTCGAAGAGCGTGCGGCGAAGCTGGCCGAAGCCGAAGAGGCGAAGGCCGCGGCAGCCGCTGCTCCGGCGGTCGAGGAAGTGACCGAGGAAGCGCCCGTTGCCGAAGCCATGACCGAGGAAGCTGCGGCTGAAGAGGCTCCTGTCGCAGAGGCTGTGACCGAAGAGGCTGCGGCTGAAGAGGCGCCCGTCGCCGAGGCTGTGACCGAAGAGGCTGAAATCGCCGCCGAGCAGGCCCCGGCAGACACCGCCGACTTGCCGGCCGAGGAAGTTGCGGCCGAAGAGGCTATTGCCGCGGAAGCTGCCGCCGAAGCCAGTGCTGGACAGGAAGCTCCCGCCAAGCCGGTGGCCCAGGAAGCCGTCGAGGCCGCTGTCGAGGAATCGGCCGGCAACGAAGCGACCCCGAACAGCGATGCGGGTGATGAAGCCGGCGAAGTGACCGGCGAAAGCTCGCAGGAGCCGGCCGAAGGTTCTGCCGACGAGACCGAAGCGAAGGCTGAGTAATGAATTTCTCCTCCCCGGCGGTTGCCGGGGAGGGGGACCGCCCGAAGGGTGGTGGAGGGGTACTTCGGGCTCGACTGCTTAGAACCCCTCCACCAGCTTCGCTGGTCCCCCTCCCCACGAAATCGTGGGGAGGAAATTCATGACCCGCGTCGCATTGGCCGCGGTCGCCGGGGCCCATGGGGTGAAGGGGGAGCTGAGGCTCAAGCTGTTTGCGGACAGCGTGGAGAGCCTCGCTCGCCATTCGCATCTCGCCATCGACGGGCGCGAATTTGCGCTCAAGGACATCAAGGGCGGCGGCAAGATCGCGATTGCGCGCTTCGAGGGGATTTCCGACAGAAGCGCGGCGGAAGCCTTGCGCGGTTCGCTGGTCGAGGTCGATCGCGACCAGCTTCCGCCGCTTGAGGAAGGCGAATATTATCACGCCGACTTGATCGGCCTGCGCTGCGTCGACGAGACCGGCAAGGAGCTGGGCGCCGTCGTCGCAGTCGAGAATTTCGGAGCGGGCGACCTGCTCGAAGTCGAACGGGAGAACGGCAAGCGTTCCCTTATTCCCTTCCGCGAGCCGATTGCGCGGCTGGATGGCGGAAAGATCGTACTCGACCCCGAATTCCTGGCCTGAGACCTAGCGCGGTACCGCCGTCAGCCGCCAAAGGCGGGCCTTGTGATCCTCGCTCGATGTGACCAGCCAGCGGCCGTCGGGACTGAAGGTCACTGAAACCACGTCGTCCTCATGAGGCAGGGCCGCCACCATGGCCATGTCGCTGATTCGCCACAGCTTCGCGGGGCGAGCGTTGCCGCCGGCTCCCGTCAATTGATGCCAGAACGTCCCGACGGCTCCGCGCGCCCGCCCGCCAGTAGCCAGCCAGCGCCCGTCCTTGCTCAGGTCCATCGAGTAGATATGGTTGCCGGCCTTTACCCGCTTGAGCGGGGCTCCATCGGTGGTCCGCCACAGGCGAATGGTCGAATCGTCGCCGCCGGTGACCAGCCGCCGACCATCGCGGCTGAGGTCGAGACCAACGACTGCCTGTTCATGCCCATTGAGCGTTCGAAGCAACTTGCCCGTCCGGACGTCCCAGATCCGAGCGCTTTTGTCGAAGCTGCCGCTGGCAAGCTGATTTCCGTCCGGGCTGAACTCCACTTCCCACACATTGCGCGCATGGCCCTTCAGCAGCGTCGGTGCCGCATTGGCGTCGATCGGCCAGATACGGATGATCCCATCCTCGCCTGCCGCGGCGACGTGCCGGCCGTCACTCGATACATCGACGGTCCAAAGCGTGCCATGCGCTCCGGCATATTGCGTCAGCTGGCCCGAGCTGCGGAGATCCCAGGAGCGGACCAATCCGTCATAACCGCCGCTCAGCAGATTGTTGTTGGAGGCAAAGGCAAGCGCGGTCGCACCGCCCGGATGGTGAATCCTAGACGCCAGCTTCCAGTCCGACGTTCGCCGCACCACCACGTCGCCATTGGCATCGGCCATGGCGAGCAGGGCGCCATCGCGGCTGAACAATGCCTGGCGGCCGGGGCCATCGCCCAATAGCCATGTCCGTGCCAGCCGGGCCGTTAGTGCGGGCCCGTTCGAGCTGGTTCGGGGCTGACTGTCGCATCCCGCCGCCAGAACCAGCGCAAGGACCGGAATCCACGATTTATGCACGCAACTTCTCCTCGCCGCCGGAGAAAAGTAGCGACAGTGTATTAGTAATGCAACACAGTCTTATCTTAACATCGGCCGATCCTTGGCCAGGTCGTTGCGGATGGTCGTCGCGGCGACCCCGCCCTGGCCCATCGCATTGCTGATCTGGTCGAGCCCGATCACCAGGTCACCCGCGGCATAGACCCCCTCCACGCTGGTTCGCATATGCGCGTCGACACCGACGCAGCCATCCTCGTTGAGCCGCGCGCCAACCATATCCGCCAATTGGCAGTGCACGTCGCTGCCCAGCGCCGGATAGACGCTGTCGAAGGTGAAATGGCCCTCGGCGGTATCGACGGTGATGCTGTCAGCCATGACCGCCACGGCCTCGGCTGGGCCATCGACCGTCTCGATGCCGGCACCCTCAAGCGCCATCCTGTCGACGGCCGACACATTCATCGCCTTGTCCGGGGCGATCATTGTCACATCCGCGGTATAGCCGCGCAGGAACAGCGCCTCGGCAACTCCGTGCCGGCCGCTGCCGATCACCCCGACCTTCTTGTCGGTGACTTCAAAGCCGTCGCAGATCGGGCAATAGCGGATTTGCCCCCGCGCCAGCGCCTCGTCATGCAGCGCCTCGTCCATCGGCGGTCGTCGGTTGGTGACGCCCGTAGCCAAGAGCACGGCTCGCGCTTGCACCGGGCCGGAGCCCCATTCCGCTTCGAATAAGCCGCTTTCCTCGTGGCGCTCGAGCCGGGTCACGGTGCCATCGATGATCTTGGCGCCGTATTTCTGCGCCTGCTCCTTTGTGCGGGCAATCAGTTCCGCGCCGGAAATGCCATCGGGATAGCCTGCATGGTTGCGGGTACAGGGGATGGTCATTGCGCGCCCCTTGCCGCTGTCCACAACCAGGATGTCCATATGGAAGCGGGCGAGATAGATGGCTGCGGTGAGGCCTGCGGGGCCTGCGCCGACCACCAGGCAATCGAGGGGCTGTTCGTCCATCCCCGCCCAATGCCGAGCCTTCCGCATGGGTTCCCGCTGGGCTAGGGGCTTCGCGTCATGCCTTTCCGCGCCACCGTCCTAACGCTCTATCCGGAGATGTTCCCCGGCCCGCTGGGCACCAGCCTCGCCGGACGCGGGCTCAGCGACGGTATCTGGAGCCTGGAGGCGCGCAATATCCGGGATCATGCGATCGACAAGCATCGCACCGTTGACGATACGCCGGCGGGCGGCGGGGCGGGGATGGTGCTGCGCTGCGACGTGCTGGCCGCCGCCCTGGATGCCGTCGCTGACGATCGTCCGATGCTGGCGATGACCCCACGCGGAGCGCCGCTCACCCAGCGCCGCGTGCGCCAGCTGGCAGAAGGCGAGGGCGTGATCATCCTCTGTGGGCGCTTCGAGGGGTTCGACGAGCGCATCTTCGAGGCGAGGCCGGTCGAGCCCGTCTCGATCGGCGACTTTGTCCTTTCCGGCGGCGAGCTTGGCGCCATGGTGCTGATCGACGCTTGCGTTCGCCTGCTTCCCGGGATAATGGGCGCGGCTTCCAGCGGTGAGGAGGAAAGCTTCGAGACGGGGCTTCTTGAATATCCGCACTATACCCGACCTGTTGAATGGGAAGGGCGCACGATCCCTGAAGTGCTGCGGTCGGGGGATCATGCGAAGATCGCGGCGTGGCGACACGAACGCGCGGTCGACGACACACGGCTACGGCGGCCTGACCTGATCGAGCGCCATGGGGGCGCCCGGGAGGCACCGCCCTCTGGTGCGCAGCGTGAAGATTAGGACTGACAAGACAATGAACCTGATCCAGATGCTCGAGGCGGAAACCGTTGCCGCGCTCAGCGAAGGCAAAAAAATTCCCGAATTCCGTCCGGGCGATACGCTCCGCGTCGGCGTGAAGGTCGTCGAAGGCGAACGCAGCCGCGTCCAGATGTACGAGGGCGTGTGCATCGCGCGCTCGAACAAGGGCGTGAATTCGAACTTCACGGTGCGCAAGATTTCGTTCGGCGAGGGCGTCGAGCGCGTCTTCCCGCTCTATTCGCCGGTCGTCGATTCGATCGAGGTGGTGCGCCGCGGTGCCGTCCGCCGCGCCAAGCTTTATTATCTCCGCGGCCGCCGCGGCAAATCGGCCCGTATCGCCGAGCGCCGGGACACGCGGCCCGAAAAGGGCACGGAGAGCAGCGAAGGCTAAGGCCTCAAGCGCTCAACATTGCTTGAATCGCGGCCGGGCCTTCCAACATGGAGGGTCCGGCCGTCGCTTTTGGATCGAAGGAACAGACGAGAATGTCATCGGGCTATCGAGTCGCCGTAGTGGGCGCGACCGGCAATGTCGGGCGCGAGATCCTCAATATCCTTGCCGAGCGGCAATTCCCGCTGTCTGAAGTGGCGGCGGTGGCCAGCCCGCGTTCGACCGGCGACATTATCGATTTTGGCGACAGCGGCAAGGAGCTCAAGGTCCAGAACCTCGAGCATTTCGATTTTGCCGACTGGGACATTGCCCTGTTCGCCGCCGGTTCCGCCGTGTCGAGGATCCATGTGCCGCGCGCGGCCCAGGCCGGCTGCACGGTGATCGACAATTCATCGCTTTACCGGATGGACCCCGACGTCCCGCTGATCGTACCGGAGGTAAATCCGCAGGCGATCGATGGCTATCGCGCAAAGAATATCATCGCCAATCCCAATTGCTCGACCGCGCAGCTGGTCGTCGCATTGAAGCCCCTGCACGATGCAGCCAGGGTCAAGCGGGTGGTCGTCGCTACCTACCAGTCCGTTTCCGGCGCCGGAAAAGCGGGGATGGATGAGCTGTTCGAGCAGAGCCGCAACATCTTCGTCGGCGATGCCAACCAGCCGCAGAAGTTCACCAAGCAGATCGCCTTCAACGTCATTCCGCACATCGACAGCTTTCTCGATGACGGGTCGACCAAGGAAGAGTGGAAGATGGTGGTCGAAACCAAGAAGATCCTCGACCCCAGGATCAAGGTCACGGCGACCTGCGTCCGCGTGCCGGTGTTCGTCGGCCATTCCGAGGCGGTGAACATCGAGTTCGAGGACGAGATTTCCGCCGATCAGGCCCGGGAAATCCTACGCGAGGCTCCCGGCATAATGCTGGTCGATAAGCGCGAGGATGGCGGTTACGTGACGCCGGTCGAGTGCGTTGGCGAATATGCGACCTACGTCAGCCGCGTGCGCGAGGATCCCACCGTCGAGCACGGTCTCAGCATCTGGGTGGTCAGCGATAATCTCCGCAAGGGCGCGGCGCTCAACGCCGTACAGATTGCCGAGCTGCTGGGCCGCCGGCACCTGCAGAAGGCGGCTTAGGCCCTAGTCGGCGCTCCACATCCTGAGCAGGTTCTGCTGGACCAGCTGCATGCGCTGGAAGTTGTCATTGTCCATCTTGCGGCCTTCGAGCGCGGCGACTTCGTTCAGCTCGAACAGCATGTAGCGTTTGAACGGGTCGGCAATTCGGCTCTGGATGAAGGTGATGGCGACCAGCCGCTCGCCCTTGGTGACCGGATCGACCTGGTGGAGTGAATCCGACGGGTAGATGATCGCTTCACCGGCCGGCAGCTTGAACTTCAAATTGCTGTCGCCCAGCCGGATGTTGAGTTCGCCGCCTTCATAGCTATCCGGCGCGTTGAGGAAGACCGTGCAGCTCAAATCGCTGCGCAGCGAGCCGCCCGGAAGCTGGATGAAGGCCGCGTCGGCGTGCGCCCCATATTTCATGCCTGGCCGGTAACGGGTGATCATCGGCGGCGCGATCATCGCCGGGAAGGCGAACTCGACGAACTCCTCGCTCCGTGAAAAGGCTTGGAGCAGCATCTGGGAGCTTTGCTGATAGGCAGCCGCGTCGTGCAGCTGTTCATTCTGTTTGGCCTTGTTGTGCGGGTTGGTGATGCTGCCCTCGGCGAAAGGCGAGGCAGCCGCAATGCGGCGACATTCCTCGATCTCGCTGGCATTTAATAGCGGCAGGACACGATACATTCATTCCCTCCTGGCGGATCGATCGAGCGCCCGCCTCAACAACCCTGAGCTTTGGCCCGCATCGTCCAGCATGGCCAGCGCGGATTCAATATCCGCCGCATGCATGGCCCTTGCCTCGCGCTGCAGCTCCCGCCTCAGGTCCGGGCTGTATTCAAAAGCGATGTCCTTGGAGTAGCGGCGCATTAGCGGGCCCGAGACAATGCGCTCGACTTCATCATGGCCAGGATCAAGGCCCAAATATCCAGCCATCTCGCCGAGCAATTCACCCGGCCGCGCCAGGAAGTCGTCGAAATCCAGCCAGGCGATGGCACGGTCAGGCATGGCTTCCGCTGCGCCTTCCAGGGCCGTCATTTCACAGGCCCATGCCTGGGCGGCGCGATGGGCATCAGTCGGTGTCACCATCGGCGGCAGCCGCCCAATCATCCGTTGCCCGCGAAATTCGGCAAGCGCGTGCAGCTCCTTGACCGAATTCTC
>JBJMUA010000019.1:0-2966 GCA_045811425.1 Sphingomicrobium sp.
TACAGCCCGGCCGTAGATCACCACCATAATATTGCTCGGGTGGGATCAGCCTGGTGTAGGCGCCATGCTCGATCACCAGGCAACCCAGCTGGGGTGCGACGAGCTCGACCAACAGGCTGGAGATGATCGGGAGCAGGCCGATCACAAGGGTCGCGATCGCCCACATGATCAATCTGCGGCTGGATCGCCGCTGACCCTGCGATGGTTCAGCCATGATGCTCTAGCTCCGGGTCATCTTGCGGTACCCGCTGGCACTATTCCCGCGCCTCGCTCATCCGCTTCAAATAGCGCGCCAGCACGTCGATCTCGAGGTTGAGCTGCCGCCCCGCCGCAATTCCTCCCAAGCTGGTGTGATCGGCGGTGTGAGGGATGAGGTTGATGGTGAACCGCGTCACGTCGCCTGTGTCTTCCACCTCGTTGACGGTCAGCGACACGCCGTCGAGCGCGATCGAGCCCTTGGGCGCGATGCCGCCACCAAGAGAGCGCGGCGCTTCGATCGTCAGGTCGATGCTTCCGCCGACTTCCTCGGCTTTGGTCACCGTCGCGACCGCGTCGACATGGCCGGTGACGATATGGCCGCCCAGTTCGTCGCCGACCCGGAGCGCCCGCTCCAGGTTCAGTCGTGCGCCCTCGGCCCACAGGCCAGGCGCCGTGCGTGAGGCGCTTTCCTGGCTGACATCGACCGCGAACCAGTCATCGCCCTTGTCGACCACCGTCAGGCATGCGCCTGAGCAGGCGATGGAAGCACCGAGGTCGACCGTATCCATGTCGTAGGCGCAGCCGATGGTCAGCCGCACGTCGCCACGCTGCTCGACACTGCGGACCGTACCGATGTCAGTGATGATGCCGGTGAACATGAATGCCCCTGCTTCAGTCGCGAACGCGCTCGTAGACTTCGAGCCGGTCGATGCCAAGCCGAGAGCCGTCGCTCGCCTTCCATCGGCCATGGGCGTCGGCGATCGCGTCCAGGCCGATAAAGCCGACGCTCGACTTTCCTTCGCCGACCAGGATCGGGGCGCGGTAGATCAGGATGCGGTCGACCAGATCGGCCGAAAGGAAGGCGGTGGCGGTGGCTGATCCGCCCTCGACCAGCAGGTCGTTGACGTCATGAAGTCGATAGACATCTTGCGGAGAAGAAAGGATTTCCCAGCCGGGCACCGCCTCGCCGCGAGTGAGCAGTGCGCGCCTGGGCGACCATTGCTCCAGGCCCGGCAGGCGGACGTCCAGCGTCGGCTGGTCGGCCAGATAGGTGCCGCGTCCAACCAGGATCATGTCGCTGCGCGCCCGTTCCAGATGGACATGGGCCCGGGCATCCTCGCCCGTGATCCATTTGGATTCGCCCGAAGGCAGGGCGATCTTGCCGTCGATGGACAAGGCCAGTTTCAAGGTGATGCGCGGCCGGCCGCGCTCGATCCGGCTGAGATAGCCGGACATGCTGTCGCGCGCCGCCTCTTCGCCGATACCCAGTTTGACCTTGATCCCGGCTGCCTTGAGCCGGGCGATGCCCTGGCCGGCAGTGCGCGGGTCGGGATCCCTGATCGCAATCACCGCCCGGGCCACGCCGGATTCGGGGATGATCGCCGCACAGGTCGGCCCGCGCTCGCTCAAATGGGCACAGGGTTCAAGCGTGGTGTAGAGCGTCGCGCCATTGGCCAGCGGCCCCGCCTCTTCCAGCGCAACCGCCTCGGCATGGGGCCGGCCGCCGGGCGCAGTTGCTCCCCGGGCGATAATCTCGCCGTCCCTGGCGATGATGCAGCCGACATTGGGGTTGGGGGCGGTGCGGCCACGGGCGGCTTCGCCCAACTTGGCCGCTTCCAGCATCATTCGGCGGTCATTCAATGCCGAACTGCTTCTCTAACTTTTCAAATTCCTTGCGGCGCGCCTCCTCGGCCTTACGCCGCTCTTCAGCGGCCTTCTTCTGGTCGCGGATAATGTCGGCGTCGGTGCGGTTGGCGGGGAAACTCTCGACCCAGACGATCTGTGGCGGGGGGGCGGTGTTGATCTTCGAATCGACGAAGAAAATGATGACGATGATGAGCGTCACCAGCACGGCCGCCGAGCCCGCGATCACTTGTTCGCGGCTGCGCTGCCTCAGAAATGCCGTCAGGTCCCTAAGCGCTGCGCGCGGACCGACCATGGGAGGAAGGATCGCCATGTCCCCATATGTAGGGCCAGCAGTCGCCCGGGGCCAGCCCCCGGCGGCCATATCCGCCGAAGGCGGCCAGCCCCGGGCGATGGCGATCGTCATGCTTCCTCGAGCCGGAAACTGAGGTTGATCGTCATCGTCGACGGAACGGGCACGCCATCCTCCGTGGCCGGCTTGTAGCGCCAGGCGCGAAGGATATGGCGGCGTGCCGCCTCCAGGAAGCTGGGATCGGCGGGGCCAACGGGCTCGACCGCTGTCACTCGGCCGCGGACATCGATGGTCAGCCTGAGGCGAAGGGTCGCCTCCTCTTCCAATCGCAGCTTGTCGTTGGGATAGGGCGGCCTCAGCGCGCCTTCGGGAGTTCTCGGGACCGCGGCAAGCTTCACCGGAACGTGCCTGGGCGGATCGATGATCGTCGTCGGCCCGCTGCCGATGACGTCACCGATGTCCCGGATCCTCGGCCCGGTGTCGAGCTCGAACGGTGGCCCCTGGTCCATGTCGACGATTGGTCGCTCGGATTGAATGAACAAATCCTGAGTGGCCGGGTGCGTGGGCCGATCGATTTCGGGTGCTGGAGGGGGCGGTGGGGGCGGCGGCGTTTCCGGCTTTATGTTGATGATATCCGGGATCTCATCGACGATCGGCCCGATCACCTCCATCCTGGCGGTCATCACCGCGGCGATCAGGGCGGCATGGCCGGCGACGATCAACGTCAGGGCCCTGGGCGATCGGGCGCGGCCGGCGGTTCGGGGGGCATTGGCGGCATAAGCGAGCATGGCATCTCTCCCACCTAAGAGATATGCAATGTTACATCATAACA
>JBJMUA010000020.1:0-30663 GCA_045811425.1 Sphingomicrobium sp.
TCGGCTGGTCCGAGCCGACCGTCGTGATCCGCTTCTGGATCATCAGCTTCGTGCTCGCACTCGCCGGCCTCAGCACCCTGAAGCTGCGGTGATTACGGCCAAGGCCTTCGCCGGCAAAAAATACGCGGTCTACGGCCTCGCTCGTTCGGGCTTGGCGACAGTCGAGGCGCTGCTTGCGAGCGGGGCGAAGGTGACGGCGTGGGATGACAAATTGTTTCCCGGCGAAGGCCGGGACCCAGGGCAGCGGGAACCGTTGCTCAGCAGCGGCCTGGACCCCGGCCTCCGCCGGGGAACGGAAATTGCGAACCTCAACGAAATCGACTTGCGGCAATTCGACTCCATCGTCGTCACGCCGGGCCTCCCGCTCAATTGCCACCCGATCGCCCAGCGCGCGGCGGACGCGGGAGTGGAGATCATCGGCGATATCGAGCTGTTCGCCCGCGCGCGGCCCGAACTTCCGCCGCACAAGGTGGTCGGGATCACCGGCACCAACGGCAAGTCGACCACCACCGCGCTGGTCCACCACATCCTTCAGACCGCGGGCGTGCCGAGCCTGATGTGCGGCAACATCGGCCTGCCGATTTTGGCTCAGGACCCACTGCCCGAAGGCGGCGTTTATGTGCTCGAACTGTCGAGCTACCAGATCGACCTGACGCAGAGCCTCGATTGCGACGTGGCGGTGCTGCTCAACATCACGCCGGATCATCTGGACCGGTACGAGAGCTTTGAGGCTTATGCGGCGTCGAAGGGGAGGTTGTTCGAGATGCAGTCTGATGACCACATGGTCGTCAACGTCGGTATGGACGAGGTCAGCCAGGAAATCCGAACCCGTCACCCCCGCGAAAGCGGGGGCCCCGCTACCTTTTTTGAAGAAAAGCGGGGTTCCCGCTTTCGCGGGAAAGACGAATGGAGTGTGGCATTGGCAGGGCCGCATAATCTTCAGAACGCAACGGCCGCAATCATGACTTGCAACGCCCTTGGTGTGTCGGATGAAATGATTGCCCAATCCCTCCGCACCTACCCCGGCCTGCCGCATCGGATGGAGCGGGTCGCCGAGAAGGGCGGCGTTCTCTACGTCAACGACAGCAAGGCGACCAATCCGACCGCGGCGGCGCCGGCGCTGGCGGCATTCCCGAAAATCCGTTGGATCCTGGGCGGACAGGCCAAGTCCGACGATCTCGAGGAATGCGCGCCGCACTTCGGGCATGTGCGCAAGGCTTATACCATTGGCGAGGCGGGAGAAATGTTCGCTTCCCTCTTGTCCCCGCACATGGCCGTGGCAGAGTGTGTGACGCTGGGCGAGGCGGTGAAGGTCGCCGCGTCGGAAGCGGAGGCGGGCGACACGGTGTTGCTGTCGCCGGCCTGCGCCTCCTTCGACCAGTTTCGGGATTTCGAGGCGCGCGGCGATGCGTTCCGTGCCGCGGTGGGGGAATTATGAACCAGACGATTACCGGCAGGATCAAGGCCAGCACCGCATGGGCCGATCCCAACCGCTACGGCCGGTCGGACCGATCGACCGTCGGCCGCTGGTTCTGGGAGATCGATCGTGTCTTGCTGTTCATGCTGGCGCTGCTGATCGGCATTGGGCTGATCGCGGTGGCCGCGGCGAGCCCGGCGGCGGCGCAGCGCTATTCGGGCGGGTCGGTCCACTTCAACGAGCTCCACTATTTCTACCGCCAGATCGCCTGGATCACGCTTTCCATGCCGGTGATGATCGCCATTTCGATGCAGCCGCGTGGCCGGTTGAAGCGGCTGTCGGTGATCGGGGCGCTGATCTGCATCGCCGCGCTGGCGCTGGTTCCCTGGCTGGGCGCGGAAGTGAACGGGGCCAAGCGCTGGCTCAACCTCGGCCTCGGCCAGTTCCAGCCCTCCGAGTTCCTGAAGCCCTTCTTCGTCGTGTCGATGGCCTGGCTGCTGTCGTTACGCGAGAATGACAAGTCGCTGCCGATCTTCACCCTGTCGGCCGCGATCCTGGGCGTGGTGGCGGTGCTGCTGATGCGTCAGCCGGACTTCGGATCGACCATCATCTTCGCGTCGGTATGGATCGCGATGCTGGCGATCGCCGGCCTCAATCTCAGGATCCTGATCGGGCTTGGCATCGCCGGCGTGATTGGCGTGGTCCTCGCCTATTTCTTCTACGATGTGGCGACGGCGCGGATCGACGCCTTCATCTTCGGCGAGGGCGATAATTTCCAGACCGAGAATGCGATGCGCACCCTGACCGCCGGCGGGCTGTTCGGCATGGGTCCGGGGGCGGGCACGCGAAAATTCGGCCTGCCCGAGCCGCACACCGATTATATCTTCTCGGTGATCGGCGAGGAGTTCGGCCTGATCGCCTGCCTGGCGATCGCGCTGCTTTACCTGGGCATCGTCGCCAGGGTGCTGATCAAGCTGCTGGATGAGGAATCCAGCCTGGCCATCCTCGCCTCCGCGGGCCTGGTCATCCAATTCGGGCTGCAGGCGCTGATCAACATGGCAGTCAACGTCCAGATCGCGCCGTCAAAGGGCATGACCCTGCCATTCATCAGCTATGGCGGTTCGTCGATGCTGGCGCTGTCGATCGCGATGGGATTGCTGCTCGCCTTCACGCGGCGAAACCCCTATCTGACCCGCTCGCCCTATGTGGTGAAATGGGGCGGGGAGAGCATCGGCTAATGAACATTACCCTCGCCGCCGGGGGCACCGGCGGGCATATGGTCCCGGCCCATGCGCTTGCCGCAGAGCTGAAGGCGCGCGGCCATGGCGTGATGCTGGTCACCGACGATCGCGGATCGAAGATCCCGGCGCTGTTCGAGGATGTGCCGACCCATATCCTGCCCGCGGGCAGGCTGGGCGGCGGACTCATCGGCTGGATCAAGGCATTTTTCGCGGTGATCGCCGGCCGGCGCGATGCGAAGGCGCTCTATCGCCAGTTCACCCCCGACGCGGTGGTCGGCTTCGGCGGATATCCGGCCTTTCCCGCCCTGCTTGCCGCCAATGCGATGGGAATTCCCACCATCCTGCATGAACAGAATGCGGTGCTGGGCCGGGTCAACCGCCTGCTCGCCGGATCGGCCGCGGCGATCGCGACGGCCTATGCGGAAATCGACCGGTTGAAGCCGGGGCATGCGCGTAAGGTAGAGCTGGTCGGCAATCCGGTGCGGGAGTCGGTCGCGCGGCTGGGCACCTTGCCCTTCCCCGAATTCGATGAAACTGCCCCGCTCAAGATATTGGTCACCGGCGGAAGCCAGGGCGCGGCCGTGCTGGGCCAGGTGGTTCCGGATGCGCTGGGCATGTTATCCCCCAAGCTTCGGCACCGCCTGCAGGTCATGCAGCAATGCCGGCCCGACGACATCGAGGCGGTTCGCAATCGCTACGCCGCCCTCAACATCCCCGCCGAGCTATTGACCTATATCGAGGACATGCCGGACCGGATCGCGGAAGCGCATCTGATCATCGCCCGGGCCGGCGCCTCGACCATCGCCGAGCTGACCGCGGCGGGGCGTCCCGCGATCCTCATTCCGCTGCCGATCGCCACCGACGATCACCAGACCGCCAACGCGCGGGAAATGGCCAAGGCCGGCGGAGCAAGGATGATCCCGCAAAGCGAATTCTCTCCCGAAGTGCTTGCCAGGCAGATTGAGGCGATTGCCGGCGATCCGCACGCGCTGGCCAACGCCGCCGAGCGGGCGCTGTCGGTCGGGCGGCCGCATGCGACCAGCGACCTTGCCGACCTGGTCGAACGGGTTGCCGGCGGTACCGCGCCGCTGCTGGTCGGACCTGCCGGATCCGTCTCCCGGCCCGCGATGGGCATGGGGGTGCCGGCATGAAGGCGATGGGCACCGAAATCGGGACCATCCATTTCATCGGCATCGGCGGCATCGGCATGTCCGGGATCGCCGACGTCATGCATCATCTGGGCTATAAGGTGCAGGGCAGCGACAAGAGCGAGAGTTACATCACCGAAGGGCTGCGCAAGATCGGCATCCCGGTGATGATCGGACAGAGCGCGGATAACCTCGGCGATGCGGCGGTGGTGGTCTGCTCATCCGCCATCCGCGACGACAATCCCGAAATCCAGGCGGCGGCGGAGCGGCGCCTGCCGCGTGTCCGGCGGGCGGAGATGCTGGCCGAGCTGATGCGCATGCAGTCGACCATTGCGGTCGCGGGCACGCACGGCAAAACGACCACCACCTCGATGATCGCGGCGGTACTCGACGCCGGCGGGATTGACCCGACGGTGATCAATGGCGGGATCATCAACGCCTATGGCTCCAACGCCCGGCTGGGCAAGTCCGACTGGATGGTGGTCGAGGCCGACGAAAGCGACGGCAGTTTCCTGAGGCTCGACGGGACAATCGCGGTCGTCACCAACATCGATCCCGAGCATCTCGAGCATTACGGCAGCTTCGACGCGGTCAAGGACGCCTTCGTCGAGTTCATCGAGAATGTCCCCTTTTACGGTCTCGCCGTGATGTGCGTCGACGACGCCGACGTGCAGGGCGTGCTGTCCCGCATCCGCGACCGGCGGATCGTCACCTATGGCACCTCGGCGCTGGCCGACCTTCGCGCCGATAATATCGTGCCCGATAATGGCGGCAGCAGGTTCGATGTGTCCGTGCTGGGCAAGGACGGCGAACGGCGGACGATCGAGAATATGTTCGTGCCCATGCCGGGCCGGCACAATGTGCTGAACGCGCTGGCGGCGATTGCTGTCGGCATGGAGTTCGGCTTCGACGACCAGGTGCTGGCGGGCGGCTTCAAGAATTTCTCCGGGGTAAAGCGGCGCTTCACCAAGGTGGGCGAGGTCGACGGCGCGACCATCATCGACGATTATGCGCATCACCCGGTCGAGATCAGGTCGGTGCTGGGCGCGGCGCGTGAAGCGGCGCAGGAGCGGGTGATCGCCGTGGTGCAGCCGCACCGCTACACCCGGCTCAATGACCTGATGGACGACTTCCAGGCCGCCTTCAACGACGCCGATGTCGTGTTCGTGGCGCCGGTCTATCCGGCCGGCGAGGATCCGATCGAGGGCGTTGATGCCAATGCCCTGGCCGAGGGGCTCCGCTCGCGCGGGCACCGCATGGTGAAAACGGTCGAAAATCTCTCGGAGCTTGCCGCCAGCCTGCGCGACCTGGCGGCGGACGGCGATATCGTGATCTGCATGGGCGCCGGCGACATCACCAAATGGGCGGGCGGACTTGGACCGGCGATCGCCGCCGCGAGGGCCGCAAAGTGAACGAGATCCGGACTCTACCTGAGGTTCGCGGCAAGCTGAAGGCCGACGCACCGCTGGCCCCGCTGGTGTGGTTCAAGTCGGGCGGCAATGCCGAGATCTTGTTCGAGCCGTCCGACCGCGACGACCTGGTCGATTATCTGAAAGGCATCGACCCCGACATGCCGGTCATGGCGCTTGGGCTCGGATCGAACATGATTGTCCGCGATGGCGGGGTGCCCGGCGTCACGGTGAGGCTCGGCAAGGCCTTTTCGAAGATCGAGCGCCTCGACGAGGTGACCCTGCGTTGCGGCGGCGGGACGAGCGGGATTCTGGTCTCCTCGACCGCGCGCGATGCGGGCATTGCCGGCCTCGAATTCCTGCGCGGCATCCCGGGCACGGTCGGCGGCTTCGTCCGGATGAACGGCGGCGCCTATGGCCGCGAGGTGCAGGATATCCTTGTCACCTGCACCCTGGTCCTGAAGGACGGCAGCATCGAGGAATGGCCTGCCGAGAAGCTCAATTACAGCTATCGCCACAGCGACCTTCCCGAGGGCGCGATCGTGGTCGATGCGACCTTTCGCGGCATCGCCGGCGATCCTGTCATGATCGGGACGGAGATGGACCGCATCGCCCGGGCACGCGAGGAATCGCAGCCGTTGCGCAGCCGCACTGGCGGATCGACCTTCAAGAATCCGCCGGGGCACAGGGCCTGGGCGCTGGTCGACGCGGCAGGCTGCCGCGGTTTGCGGCGAGGCGATGCGCAAGTGTCGGAGAAGCATTGCAATTTCCTGCTCAACCTCGGTAACGCTAGCAGTGCCGATATCGAGGAACTGGGCGAGGAAGTCCGGCGCCGCGTGCAGGCGAAGACCAACATCACCCTTGAATGGGAAATCCAGCGGATCGGAGTGGCGTAAGCGTGTCAGGGGAGCTCGACCGGAACCTCAACATTGTCGTGCTGATGGGCGGCTGGTCGGCCGAACGGCCAGTGTCGCTGATGAGCGGCGAGGGCGTGGCGGAGGCGCTGCGCGAGCGCGGCTTCACCAATGTCACCACCGTCGACATGGACCGTAACGTTGCCCAGGTGCTGGCGGGGATTCGCCCCGACCTGGTGTTCAACGCGCTGCACGGCACGCCGGGCGAGGATGGGACGATCCAGGGCCTCCTCGACCTGATGCAGATCCCCTACACGCACAGCGGGCTCGAGACCTCGGTCATCGCCATCGACAAGGAACTGACCAAGATGGTGCTGGTCCCCCACGGGATCCGCATGCCCAAGGGCAAGATCGTCGAAAGCCGCACGCTCTACGAGGGCGATCCGATGGCGCGGCCTTATGTGTTGAAGCCGGTCAATGAAGGCAGCTCGGTTGGCGTGGCGATCGTCACCGACGAGGGCAATTACGGCCATCCGATCAGCGCCAAAGCGGAAGGACCCTGGCTGCATTTCGACCGGCTGCTGGCCGAGCCCTTCATCAAGGGGCGGGAACTGACGGTCGCGGTACTGGCGGACGAGGCCATGTGCGTCACCGAACTTAAAACCAAGGCCGGTTTTTACGACTATGATGCTAAATATACCGACGGCCTGACCGAGCATGTCTGCCCGGCCGACGTACCCCCGCACATCGCCGAGGACATGATGGATATGGCGCTGGCCGCGCACCGCCTCCTCGGCTGCAAGGGCGCCTCGCGCAGCGACTTCCGCTGGGACGACACGCAGGGCGAAGCGGGCATTTACCTGCTGGAGGTCAATACCCAGCCCGGCATGACCCCGCTCAGCCTGGTGCCCGAACAGGCTCGGCAGAAGGGCATCAGCTATGGCGAGCTGGTCGAACGGATCATCGCCGAAGCCCTGCAGGACGCCAAGCCCAGGGAGGTAGAGACGACGTGAGCGCCGCGCATGTCCGACGGGGGGCGTCGGGCCGGTCACGACCGAAGAAGGCGGCACGCGTCTCCGTTCCGAAGAAGCTGGCGGCCAGGCTTCCGGTCAAGGAGGCGCAGGCGAACCGGCTTGCCGGCTGGGCATTCGGCCTGTTCGTCCTGGCAATCGCCGGCGTGGCCCTTATCGCGCTCGACGTGCCGGCCAAGGTCGGCATTGCCGCGGGAGAGGCGGTCGGCGATGCCGGCTTCCGCGTGAAGAGCATCGACGTCCGCGGCATTAAGCGGATGGACCCGCGGCCGGTCTACGAACTGGCGGCCGACCAGAAGACCACCGCCATGCCGTTGCTCGACGTGACGGCGATCCGCCATCGGCTGCTGGAATATGGCTGGGTCAAGGACGCGCGCGTCTCGCGCCGCTTCCCCGACACCCTGGTGATCGACATCGTCGAACGGGAGCCCGCGGCGCTGTGGCAGGACGAAGACCGGCTTACCCTGATCGACAGGGAAGGCGTGGTGCTGGACCGCGTGCCGGTCAGCGAAATGCCCGACCTGCCGCTGTTGATCGGCAAGGGTGCCAATGGTCATGCGGTGGCGCTCGACAGCCTGCTCGACAAGGCTCCGGCGCTGAAACCGCAGCTGGTGTCGGCGACCTGGGTCGGCGAGCGGCGTTGGGATTTGAGTTTCCAGTCGGGCGAAACGGTCGCTCTTCCCGAAGGCGACGCCGCAGCCGCCACGGCGCTGGAGCGGTTCGCCAAGATGGATAAGTCGGCTGGGCTGCTTGGCCGCGGCATCCTTCGGTTCGATCTTCGCATCCCGGGCAAGATGACCGTTCGACTTCCGCAGGCGCCCGGTGAAAGCCGAGTTCCCGAACCAGTATCAGAGAGTTAAGACCAGACCAGAATGGCCGCCGATTCCGACCAGCCCCTCATCGCCGCGCTCGACATTGGATCGTCCAAGGTCACCGCGCTGATCGTTACCCGCGATGCCGACGGGCGGCTCCGTGTGCTCGGCACCGGCCAGCGCGAGAGCCGCGGGGTCAAGCGCGGCTATGTCACCGACATGGAGGCGAGCGAGGTCGCCGTACGGGAGGCCGTCGAGATCGCCGAGCGAATCTCGGGCGTTACGATCGACGATGTCTGGGCCAGCTTCGCCGCCGGCGGCCTGGTCAGCGACATCGCCAATGTCGAGGTCGAGCTGGGCGGGCATCAGGTCGAGCAATCGGACATTGACGAGCTGCTGTCGGCGGGAAAGGGCGCGATCGACCGCAACGGCCAGGTCGTGCTCCATGCGCACCCTGCGCTTTACACCATCGACGGGGTCGAAGGGGTTCAGCATCCGATCGGGCTTCATGCCGACCGCCTGGGCGTCGACATCCATGTCGTGGCGGCCGATCCGGCGCCCCTTCGGAACATCGACTATGTCATCCGCTCGGCGCATCTTGGCGTGAGGGCGATCATCGCCTCGCCAGTGGCCGCTGCATTGTCCTGTCTGACACTTGAGGAGCGGGAACTCGGCGTGGCGCTGGTCGAGCTCGGCGCGGAAGTGACCAACGTCTCCCTGCATGCGGGCGGCATGCTGCTCGGCCTCCGCTCGATCCCGCTGGGGGCCAAGGACATTACCGACGACATCGCCTGTGCCTTCGGCGTGCAGCGCCGCGAGGCCGAGCGGATGAAGTGCCGCTTCGGATCGGCCATGACCAGCCCGCGCGACAATCATGAAATGATCGAAGCGGCGCCGATCGGCGGGGACGACGCCGGCGAGCCGCTGCGGATCACCCATGCGCAGCTGATCACCGTCATCCGCCAGAGGACCGAGCAGATCACCAACGAGATCGAGCGGGCGTTGAAGGAGCTGGGTTTCTCCGGCCCGGTGGGGCGGCAGGTGGTGCTGACCGGCGGCGGGGCCGAGCTCAAGAATATCGCCGACTATATGCAGGGGGTGCTTGGCCGCGCGGTCCGCGTCGGCCGGCCGAAGACGATCACCGGCCTGCCCGAGGCGCACAGCGGCCCGGCTTTCTCCACGCTGGTCGGTCTTGCCCAGCTGGCGGCGAGCGGCAGCGGAGACATACGCGACCTGGCGCTGGTCGGCGTGCGCGACAGGAAGCAGGCGACCGGCATGTTCGGCCGGCTGATCGCGGCCATGCGGGGCGGGTTTTAGCTGGGTTCCCGCGTTCGCGGGAATGACGAATTTGGGGGAGCGGGGATGAAGGCGACGAACGTAACGCGCGCGCTGGTGATCCTGCTCGGTGCAGCGGTGTTCCTCAATTATGTCGACCGGGGCGCGATCGGCATCGCGGCGCCCTTGATGAAGGGCGAGCTGGGCCTGTCCGAAGAGGCCTATGGCGTCGCCTTCTCCGCCTTTTTCTGGATTTATGCGCCGGTGCAGCTCTTCGCGGGCTGGCTGTGCGACCGGTTTTCCGTTTACCGGCTGATGGCCTTGGGCATCCTGATGTGGGCCGGAAGCACCTTGCTGATGGGCTTTGCAGGCGGTTTCGCGTCGCTGGTCGTCCTGCGCGTCATGCTCGGCGTCGGCGAGAGCATCTCCTTCCCCGGAAGCTCGAAGATCATTGCGCAGCACATTCCCGCGGAACGGCGGGGGGTCGCCAACGCCGCCGTGGCCGCAGGCATCGCAATCGGGCCGGCGGTGGGCACGCTCGCCGGCGGCTTGATCCTCGCGGAATGGGGCTGGCGCGCGATCTTCTTCGCCTTCGGCTTGGTGACACTGATCTGGCTCCTGCCGTGGCGGGCGACGATCAAGGCGCTTCCGGCGACAGGCCATCAGGATCTGGGCGCAAGTGTCCCGGTCCGCGCACTGCTGGCAAAATGGCCGCTGTGGTCGATGTCGATCGTTCATGCGCTGGGCAATTATTGCTTCTACTTCCTGCTCGCCTGGCTGCCCTTGTTCCTGACCAAGGCGCGCGGGTTCACGATCGGCGAAATGACGATGCTGGCGACCCTTGGATATGCCGTGCAGGGAGCATGCGCGCTCGGCTTCGGTCATTTTTCGGACTGGTGGACGCGTTCGGGCCGGTCCGAAGCCGCCTGTCGCCGCTGGATGATGGTCGCCAGCCAATCCCTTGCCGCGGTTGCGATACTTGGCCTCGCCTATGCGCACAGCGCCGTCAGCATCGCCATATTGCTTTGCCTGGCCGGTGCAGCGAGCGCGTCCCTTTCGCTCAACCTCTATGCGGTTGCGCAGATGTTCGCCGGCCCGCGCGCTTCGGGAACCTGGGTCGGCGTGCAGAATGCGATTGGCAATCTGTCGGGGATATTGGGGCCCATCATCACCGGGATTATCGTTCAGCGCGCGGGCTACAACAGCGCCTTTGTCCTAACCGCAGCAATCGCGGCGATCGGCGCGCTCTGGTGGGCGGTCGGAATACCCCGCATCGCCCAAGTAAAACTCGACGAATATTAACGTTAACGCCGAGCCGTGCAGGAAACCCCTGTCCCATATTGAATCATGGTGAGTCTGCCGGGGCACAATCTGCTATTTTTTTCGTTGTGCGTTAACTTTTCTGCTTGTCGCGGGACTCGCAATGATTCATTGATTCTCGCTGACGGTTCAACGCGCTAGCGGCGCATGGGGAGGGGTTAGTCCATGAGCATTGATTTCATCCGGCCGGAAGTCGACGAACTTCGACCGAGGATCAGTGTCATTGGTGTCGGCGGTGCGGGCGGCAACGCCATCGCCAACATGATCCGCTCCGACGTCCAGGGCGTCCAGTTCCTGGTTGCCAACACCGACGCGCAGGCACTCAACGCCTCCGAAGCCGATGCCCGCATCCAGCTTGGTCTCAAGATTACGCAAGGTCTTGGCGCCGGCTCGCGGCCCGAGATCGGCCGCGCCGCAGCCGAAGAGACGCTTGAGGAAATCGAGCGCGCGTTGGATGGCGCGCACATGTGCTTCATCGCTGCCGGCATGGGCGGCGGCACCGGCACCGGCGCAGCACCGGTCATCGCCAAGGCGGCGCGTGACCGGGGCATCCTCACCGTCGGCGTCGTGACCAAGCCCTTCGCCTTCGAAGGTTCGCGCCGCATGCGCTCCGCCGAAAGCGGCATCGAAGAGCTGCAAAAGCATGTCGATACCTTGATCGTCATTCCCAACCAGAACCTGTTCCGCCTCGCCACGTCGGAAACGACGTTCAAGGAAGCGTTCGAGATGGCCGACGAGGTGCTGCAGCAGGGGGTGCGCGGCATCACCGACCTGATGGTCATGCCCGGCCTCATCAACCTCGACTTCGCCGACGTTCGCTCGGTGATGGGCGAGATGGGCAAGGCGATGATGGGCACCGGCGAGGCTTCGGGCGATAACCGCGCGATCGAGGCTGCCGAGAAGGCCATTTCGAACCCGCTGCTCGACGGCGTCAGCATGAAGGGCGCCAAGGGCGTCATCATTTCCATTACCGGCGGTGAGGACATGCGCCTGATGGAAGTCGATGAAGCGGCCAGCCACATCAAGGAACTGGTCGATCCCGATGCCAACATCATCTGGGGATCGGCATTCAACAATGACCTGGGCGGCAAGATCCGCGTGTCGGTGGTCGCCACCGGCATCGAGGCCGAAATCGCGATGCAGCCGACCCAAGGCAAGGTGTTCACCTTCCCGACCGCAACCCGTCCGGCCGCGGCAACCGCACCCACACCCGCACCAGCTCCGGCGGAAGCGCCCCAGGCCGAGGACGATCCGCTCGACCTTACCTCGGACGACGAAGTTACCGACGAACTGTTGCTGGAAAGCGAGGATATCCTCGCCGACCCGGTGATGGGCACGCCGATCGCGCCGCCGACCGATGAGGAAGAAGCGGAGATCGAGGAAGTGAAGCCGACAGCCGCGGCTGGCGGAACCTTGTTCGAACGCATGTCGAACATCGCGCGGGGCGCTGCCCAGGCCAAGGTCGAGGATGAGGCGGCGCCGACCTTTCGGCGAGAACCGCTCGACATCCCGCGGTTCCTCAATCGTCAGAACAATCAGTAACGCCGGTTAAGGTCGGCCCGGCGTGCGGTAGCTTGTCGCCGGGCCGCAACGCCTTGTCGCTGCGGGCTTTCCATCAAGCTTCGAGCAAGCTTCCATCAGGCATGGGGAGGACCATGCTCAAACTGAAGCTCTCACGCGCGGGGCTGACCGCGATGCTGGCCGTGGCGATGATGGCATCCGCCGCGCCCGCGGCCGTTGTGTCGGCCGCGCCGGAATCGCCGGGCACGGCGTTATCGCGCCACATCCGCATATTGGCGAGCGATCCACGAGACTTTAATGCGCTGATCGGGGCAGGCCATGCCGCGCTCGAGCTGGGCGACGTGCAGGCGGCGGCGGGATTCTTTGGCCGGGCGGAAGAGGTCAATCCCCGTGCCCCGGCGGCAAAGGCCGGTCTGGGCGCGGCCATGGCCAATATGGGCGATGCCGATGGAGCGATCTATTATTTCGACCAGGCGGTCCGCCTTGGCGCGGCGACGATGGCCATCGCTCTCGACCGCGGCTTGGCAAGGGACCTCAATGGTGACCTCGCGGCCGCCCAGGGCGACTATCGATTGGCGATCCAGTCCCTCAATAGCGACGAAGCCCGGCGGCGGCTGGCCTTGAGCCTGGCCATCGGCCGCGACCGCAAGGGAGCCATGGATGCGATCCAGCCCCTGCTCAACCACCGCGATCCAGCCGCGCAGCGCACCCGCGCCTTTGTCCTGGCGCTGGTCGGGGACCAGATTGGCGCGGGGCAGGCGATCGAATCGGTGATGCCGGGCGGTTCGGCCCGCTTCGCGCCCTTCTTCCGATATTTGCCGCAGCTCAGCGTCCAGGAAAAGGCCGCGGCCGTTCACCTTGGCATTTTTCCGGATAACGCCGCTGCAAGGGTAGCGGCCAACCAGGCGGCTCAGCAGGCGCCGCAAGTTGCTGCCCGTGCGGCGGCACCGGCCCAGCGCGGGCCTACAGCCCCTGCTGCCGGCCCGGCGGCAGGCAAGCGCGCTATCCAGCAAACCCCGCCCGTCCGCATGGCAACGCGCGAACCCACGCCGCAACCGCCGAAACCCAGCTTTTCCCTGCCATCCCAAAGCGGGTCAGCATCACCGTCTTTTAGCCTGCCGTCGGCAAGTAGCGCCGTGCCGACGGAAACCCAGGTGGCGCAGGTTGAGCCATCTGCGTCCGAGCCCGAGCAGGTTGCCGCCGCCGTCGAGGAAGATCCGGCGCGCGCGATGAGCGAGGCGGAGGCCGGCGGCGGCAATCTGTCGGGCATCGACAAGCTTCTGGCGACCATCGCCGAGGCGCCGCCGCCGCCTCAGCCGAAGCTGGAATTGACGAAGCCGGAAGTGCCGGCTTCCGGCAAGAAGGCTGCGGACAAGAAAGCCGCCGACAAGAAGGCGGCGGACAAGAAGGCGGCGGCCGAGAGGAAGGCCAAGGAAGAAAGGCTGGCGGCCGAGAAGAAGGCGCGGGAAGAGGCGGCCAGGCTAGGGGTCAAGGGTACCTATTGGGTGCAGCTCGCCGGCGGCTCCAACCAGGACCGCATGGTCACCGAATATAAGAAGCTTTCCGGACAGGCCGGCAAGCTGCTCAAGTCGCGTTCCGGCTATGTCACCGCGGGCAAGGATTATTTCCGGCTTATCGTCGGCCCGTTCGACAACAAGGCGCAAAGCCAGGCCTTTGTGAACAAGCTTGCCAAGGAAGGCGTGGACGGCTTTAGCTGGACGCGCACTCCGGCTCAGATCAAAATCGAGAAGCTTTCCAGCAGATGACGCTTGCAAAGGCCCTTGCCGCGGACCCGTCACGATCCCGCGGCAGGGCCTTCGCAGAGGATGACCGCGGCCCGCGCGGCCCTCGGGACGTGTTCCAGCGCGACCGCGACCGCATCGTCCACTCGGTCGCCTTTCGCCGCCTCCGCCACAAGACGCAGGTATTCGTGGCGCCCGACGGCGATCATTTCCGCGTTCGCCTGACCCATTCGATCGAAGTGGCGCAGATCGGGCGAACGATGGCTCGCGCACTGGGCCTCAACGAAGACCTGACCGAGGCGCTGTGCCTGGCCCATGATCTCGGCCATCCGCCGTTCGGCCATGGCGGCGAGGAAGCGCTGGACCGCAGCCTGGAGGATGCCGGCGGCTTTGACCATAATGGCCATTCGCTGCGGCTCGTGACCTGCCTGGAGAATCCCTATCCGGCGTTCGACGGCCTGAACCTCAGCTGGGAAATGCTGGAGGGGCTCGCCAAGCATAATGGGCCGGTCGATGCGCCGGGCTGGGCGCTTGCCGAAGCCGATGCCGGCGTCGACCTTGAGCTGGCAAGCTGGCCGAGCCTGGAAGCGCAGGTCGCCGCGATCGCCGACGACATCGCCTATGACAATCACGACATCGACGATGGCCTGAGGGCTGGGATCCTGGGTCTCGACGCATTGCTGGAGCAGCCGTTCATCGCCCGGCACTGGTCGGAAATCGAGCAGCGGCATCCAGGGCTCGATCAACCGAGGAAACTGAAAGCGCTGGTGCGCGACGGCATCGGATCGATGGTCGGCGACGTGTTGGATGAAACACAGCGGCGGATTGGGGACGCGGGCGTGGAGACAATCGATGACGTTCGCGCGGCCGGCCGGCAGCTGGTCGGCTTTTCCGAGCAGGTGCAGGATGAGGAGCGGGGACTGAAGCGCCACCTCTATGCCCGCCTCTATGACAGCGATGCGCTGAAGGCGATCCGGGTCGAAGCCCAGCGGATCGTCGGCGATCTCGCCCACTTTTACCGCGAGCATCCGGACGCGCTTCCGCCCGGCTGGCAACGAGGGGCGGATGAAACCGCGCGCTTGCGCGGGATCGGCGACTATATTGCGGGCATGACCGATCGCTTCGCCATTGCCCGCCATGAAGAGCTGATCGGGCCGGTGAATTTGCCCGAGAAATTCTAGCCGGAAATTTCCCCGATCAGGTCAATTGCGGGACTTGATCTCGAATTCGTCGGCCGTTTCGTAGCGGGTTGGGCGCGCAAAGCCTTCAATCAAGGCCTTGCGCTCCGATGCCGGAAGGCTGGCAATCTCCAATGCCAGCCGCTCAAGCATCTCGGCCCGGGCGATCGCATTGGCTTTGCCGGGCAATGCCGCAATTTTGCGTCGCACCAGCTGGTCAGTACCGAGACTCACTCGCGGCATGACGCGCAGCGCGAACGAGGCGCTCACCCACAGCCCGAAATAGCCTCCCCAGACCATGACGAAGCGCATGTCGCCGGCGAAGCCGTTCGGATTGGTCGCTCCCAGATAGTCGAGCAGAAGGCGGGCCAGCAGTACGACAATGGTGGCCGGGAGGATCGTGGCGAGTATTGCCAGCGGCTTGCCCGGCCGGTCTTGCGTCCCATCGATCAGCCGGGACAGAACCAGCCAATAAAGGCCCGCGCCGACGGCGGTCGAGACCAGTCTTATGGTGGAAATCAGCTCATATGCGTCGCCGTACCGCAGCTGGGCCCGGTAGGTGAACAGCACATAGGTGAAGGCCCAGAATACAAGGGCGAGGATGAGGTTCGCGTTACGCCGATCGGATGCCCTGAAAGGGCGCGAGCGCTGGGCAAGTTGCATGCCCAATCGGTACGCTTTTGCCACCTTTGTTGGAAGTCGATTGATCGACGGCAGGGGGATGTTGGTCGAATTGCCGCGCCATCGGCCGGCAACACGCAAGTCCTGCGCGCAGGCATGCTGAAGCAGGGGCATGCGGGCCCCCGCTCTCAAACAAGATCTGCAGTCCTACGGATTCAGGATTAGTAGCTGTTGTTCGTCGCCTCATTGCCAGCGGTGGTTTCCGTGCCGGCGGCGGCGTTATCCGTGGCGTTCACGTCCATGTTCATATCCATGTTCATGTCCATGTTGGCCGTATCTTCGGTGGCGGCGTTCAGATCTTCCATGTTTTCGACCGCCATATTTTCTTCCTTGTTGCCTCCACAGGCAGCCAAGCCGAGCGCCGCAGCGGCGCAAAGACCCGTTAAAATCAGCTTCGACATGCTTCCTCTCCCTCTTGGGACCGCCTTCAAACGAACGCTTGAGAAGGGCGTTCCGGCTTATCGGACTCCCATCTTGCGTTAAATTTAGGTTATAAGGAATTGCCACGAGGGGGCTTTGCCATGTTGCGAGCGGGGATTGCATGCACATTATTGGCGTTCGGGATGCCGTTCGTTACGGCTGCGAACGCCGCGGATACCGATTGGGGCATGCGTGAGGTCGGCAAGCCGGCCAAGCACGCCAGCACCGACGAGCCGCTGCCCGCGGGCACCTGGGCAATGCAGTCGGGCCAGTCGGGCGGCCGCGCGACCGACATGGGCGACGTCAGGCAAATCGGCGGGCGTTGGGGCCAGGTGACCAGCACCTATCGCAGCCCCGAACATAATCGCCGCGTCGGCGGCGTTGCCAACAGCTATCATCTGCGTGGGAAGGCGATCGACATCGCCCGGCGGCCCGGCGTCAGCCACGCGCAGATTGCCGCTGCCTATCGCAATGCCGGCTTCTCACTGGCGGAATCGCTGGACGAAGGCGACCACAGCCATTTCGCCTTTGGCCCGCCGAAGCACCATGGCCCGCAGCCGCAGATGGTCCCCGTCCAGATGGGCGAGAAGACCGAGTGGCGGATCGTCTACGCGCCGCCATCCAGCGGCGGCGGCAACTAGGCCCCGAAGCCGGACGAAGTTGGCGAAGCGGGCGTGACCCGCTAGAGCGCGCCGGAATCCCTTCATTCGGTGAGCCAAATTGTCCCTCTACGCCCATTATTCCGCGCTGCTTGACGGCATCCTCGACGACCTTGTGGCCGAGGGACGGCTTCCAGCCGATGTGAACCGCAAGCCGGTCGCGGTCGAGCCGCCGCGCGACCCTTCGCATGGCGACCTCGCCACCAACGCGGCGATGGTGCTGGCCAAGGGGGCGGGGACCAATCCGCGCGCGCTGGCCGAACTCATCAAGGCCAAGCTGGAGGCGATCCCCAGCGTGAACCAGGTCGACATTGCCGGGCCGGGCTTCATCAACCTGCGCCTCGACGAGGAGAGCTGGCGCGACGAGCTGGTGACGATCCTGTCGGAAGGTGAGCGCTACGGCCTGTCGGCGATCGGCAGCGGGGAACGGGTCAATGTCGAATATGTATCGGCGAACCCCACAGGGCCGATGCACATGGGCCATTGCCGCGGCGCGGTGGTCGGCGATGCGCTGGCCCGGCTGCTGGAAGCGGCGGGATTCCGGGTCACCAAGGAATATTATGTCAATGACGCCGGCAGCCAGGTCGACACGCTCGCCCGCTCGGCGCACCTGCGCTACCGCGAGAAGCTGGGCGACGACATTGGCGACATCCCGGAGGGTTTCTACCCCGGCGACTATCTGAAACCGATCGGCGCGATCCTGGCGGCCGAATATGGCGACAGGTTCGCCGAGGCGCCCGAGGACGAGTGGCTGCAGCTGTTCAAGCAGAAGACGGTCGCGGCGATGCTTGACCTCATCCGCCACGACCTGGGACTGCTGGGCATCCATCATGACATCTTCGCGTCCGAAGCCGAGCTGCAGGCATCGGGCAAGGTCGAGGAGGCGATGGCGAACCTCAGCGCCAAGGGACTGGTTTATCAAGGCCAGCTTGAGCGCCCGAAGAGCCTCGACCCGCACGACGAATGGGAACCGGTCGAGCTGACCCTGTTCAAGTCGAGCCAGTTCGGCGACGACCAGGACCGGCCGATGAAGAAGTCGGACGGTTCATGGACCTATTTCGGCGCGGACGCGGCCTATCACCTGCAGAAGGCGGAAACCGCCGATCATTTGGTCAACATCTGGGGCGCCGACCATGCCGGGACCGTCAAGCGGGTCCAGGCAGCGGTCAAAGCGCTGACCGACGGGAGGGTCGACCTCGACGTCAAGATCATCCAGATGGTGAAGCTGCTTCGCGCCGGCGAGCCCATCAAGATGTCGAAGCGGGCGGGCAATTTCGTGACCTTGGCCGATGTCGTGCGGGAGGTCGGCAAGGATGTGGTCCGCTTCATGATGCTGACCAAGCGCAGCGACACGATGCTCGATTTCGACTTCGCCAAGGTGGTCGAAGCCTCAAAGGACAATCCGGTCTTCTACGTCCAATATGCCCATGCACGGATCAGCTCGCTCAAGCGCAAGGCGGCGGAGGCCGGCCTCTCGCTGGACGAAAGAGCGGATCTTTCGCTGCTCGACGGTGAAGAATTGGCACTGGTCAAGCTGGCGGCCCAATATCCGCGCGTGATCGAGGGCGCGGCCATGGCCCACGAACCGCACCGGGTCGCCTTTTATCTCTATGACTTGGCGGCCGCCTTTCATGCGCTGTGGAACCGCGGCAACGACGATCCTGCCCGGCGCTTCCTCATTGAAAATAATCCACAAATTTCTCGTTCAAGGCTGGAACTCGCGCGCGGGATTGGGCAGGTTGTCCGCAATGGCCTCGGGCTGATGGGAGTGGAGGCTGCCGAGGAGATGCGCTGATGGCGGATTCGGGAGTGGCACGGGATGCGGGACGCCTCCCCTGGCTCGAACCCTACCGAGCGCCTTCTGGCAAAAAGTCCAACCGCAGGCCCGGTGTCGCCGCGGCGATCGGCGCCATTGGTCTCGCCGCTGTGGTTACCTTGCTCAATCGCGACATGATCCCGATGCCGGCAGCACCCGAAGCGCCCCAGGCCAGCGTGATCCTGCCGGCTCCGGTGGACCTGCAGCCCCAGGTGGTACTGCCCCCGCTCGAGGCCAACGCGCCGGTGGAAACAGCCGCACAGGAGCCGGCCAGGCTGGTGAGGCCGGCCCGCCAGCCAAGGCGCAGGATCACCGCCGTCCCGACCGGCGCGGCCTATCGCAAGATCGTCAGGCAGCAGGCGGACGAGCCGATCGAGGCCGAAGTGTCGGAAGCCGCGCTGGCGATTGCCGCCATCGCCCCGATTCCGCTGCCGCCCGATCCGCCACGTCCGGCGGTCAATCCGACGGCACAGGTGGTGCGCGGCAAGACGGTGCAGCTGGGGGTCTATCTGACCATGGGCCAGGCCGAGGCTGCCTGGCGCGGCGCGGTCCGCGACTACACCTTCCTGGTCACCATGCCGAAAAGCATCGAGGCCATCTCGATCCGGTCGAAACGCTATTATCGATTGCAGCTCGGCACGCCGTCGAAGAAGCATGCCCGGCAGCTGTGCAGCAATCTGAAGACGATCGGCCGGGCCTGCACGGTGGCTTGAGTTTTCCCCTCCCTGCAGGGAGGGGATTAAGGGGTGGGTGCGAGCGAAGCGAGCCGCTGACGCGGCTTACCCACCCCCGGCCCCTCCCTTGCAGGGAGGGGAGTAGAGTGAGGAATTTTTCGGCCTCCCCCTCCCATCTTGATCCGACCGCTTCTAGGATAGGCGCGAGCCGAGGGGAGATGGTGAGCGATGAGCGACGCGCAGGCCTATGACAGCGAGTCACTGCCCTGGCTGGAGGCGGTCGAAAATGAGGACGGCCCACGCGCCATCTCCGCGCGCAAAATGCTGGTCGCGCTCCTGCTGGTGATGCTGGCCGGCATGATTGTCGCCGGCACCATGTTCTGGCTTGGCCGGCAGGATCCGGCTCCTGGCGGCGCGCCTGAACTGATCCGCGCAGAGCCCGGCCCCTACAAGGTCAAGCCGACCAATCCCGGCGGACTGAATGTCGCCGGCGACAGCGAAACCGCCTATTCGACCAGTGCGGGCGAAGATCCTGACGCCGAGCTCGACGTCCGCAAGCTGCCGCAGGAAATGACCCCATTGCCCGTCGAAACGCCGCAGGCCGCGGCGCCGCCCAAGAAAATCCCGCCCCATGAGGTCAAGGAGCCGGCGCCGGCCGAGACGCCTGCCGCGGCCGGTCCCTCGGGCCCGACGATCCAGCTCGGCGCTTATGCGTCGACGGTGAAGGCCGACACGGCGTGGAAGCTGCTGTCCGGCCGTTTCCCCACCGTCGCGGCGCTGAACAAGGTGGTGGTGACGGCAACCGTCGGCGGGAAATCCGTCATTCGCCTGCGCGCCTCGGGATCACAGGATCAAACCAGGGCTGCCTGCGCCGCGCTGAGGTCGGCGGGCGAAAGCTGCATGGTCGTCCAATAATGCAAGCCGCGATCTACGGTCTGTCCGGCATCGAACTTACTGCGGAAGAGAGCGGATTTTTCCGGGACGCGCGTCCTGCCGGCTATATTTTGTTCAAGCGAAATATTGAATCCAAACAACAGTTGCGGGCTCTGACGGATTCGATCCGCGACCTGGAAGGCCATGACGAAGTGCCGATCCTGATCGACCAGGAAGGCGGACGGGTGGCAAGGATGCGGCCGCCCGAATGGCCATCGTTTCCCAGCGGCGAGGCATTCGACAACCTGTATCAGCTTGCCCCTTCCAGCGCGATCGAGGCGGCGCGGGTCAATGCCCGGGCGCTTGGACTGATGCTCCACGAGGTCGGAATCAATGTCGATTGCCTGCCGATGCTCGATGTCCGCCAGCCGGGCGCAAGCGACATTATCGGCGACCGTGCGCTCGGATCCGACCCGATGCAGGTGTCGGCCCTGGGCAAGGCGATGCTCGACGGGCTGCGGAGCGCGGGGGCGCTGGGCGTGATCAAGCATATCCCGGGCCATGGCCGAGCGCTGGTCGACAGTCATCATGAGCTGCCGCTGGTCGACGCGAGCGAGGCGGAATTGCTGGTCGACCTGGAGCCGTTCGAGCGGCTGCGCGAGGCGCCGATGGGCATGACCAGCCACATTCTGTACACGGCATGGGACAGCGAGCAGCCGGCTTCGCAATCGCCGTTCGTCATCCACGAAATCATTCGCCAGCGGATCGGCTTCGACGGCTTTTTGATGAGCGACGACATCGGCATGGAGGCACTGGCCGGAGACCATGGGCAGCGCGCGGCCGCATGTGTTGCCGCCGGGTGCGACGTAGCGCTCCACTGCGACGGCAATATGGAGAATATGCTGCTGGTTGCCGATGCGGTCGGCGACCTCTCCCCGGAAGGGTCCGCGCGCCTCGCCCGCGCCATGGCGATGCGCTTCACGCCCGACGACGAAATGGACTTCGCCGAGGCGGTGGCCAAGCGGGATGCGCTGCTGGCGCTGGTTTGATCTCCCCTCCCGGCAAGGGAGGGGATTAAGGGGTGGGTGATGACTGAGCCGGCTCGATGCCGGCGAAGACATCCTCAAGGGCATCGAGCCCTTTCGGCCGTAACCCACCCCCGACCCCTCCCTTTTCAGGGAGGGGAGTTACACCTACCGTTCCGAATCATGGAAGACGAAGAGCAGTTCATTGCGCCGGTGCGCGACGATGAGGCGCTGAACCTCAGCCTTGACGGCTGGGAGGGGCCGCTCGACCTGCTGCTCAACCTCGCCCGCCAGCAGAAGGTCGATCTCCACCAGATCTCGATCCTGGCGCTGGTCGAGCAATATCTGGTCTATATTGAAAGTGCGCGGACCTTGCGGCTGGAGATCGCCGCCGATTACCTGGTGATGGCTGCATGGCTGGCCTATCTCAAAAGCTGCCTGCTGCTGCCCAAGGATCCGACCGTCGACCCGTCGCCCGAGGAACTGGCGATGCGGCTGCAGCTGCGCCTGCAGCGGCTGGATGCGATGCGCGACGCCGGTGCCAGGCTGATGGGCCGCGACCGGCTGGGCCGTGACGTCTTCGCTCGCGGTGTCCCCGAAGGGCTCAAGTTGATCAGGAAATCGGACTGGCAGGTGACGCCGTTCGAGGTTTATGCCGCCTACGGCCGGGTCAAGGCGCGCACCCAGCCGGCAATGCACGTTGTCGCTCACCGCGCCGTGATGACCCTGGAAGATGCGATCCAGCGGGTTGCCGCGCTGATTGGGCAGGCGCTCGACTGGACCACCCTGGAAGCCTTCCTGCCGGCGACCGCCGATCCTCAATATCGAAAGTCTGCGCTGGCCAGCAGCTTCGTCGCGGCCTTGGAACTGGCGCGCCAGGGCCGGCTGCAGATCGAGCAGGAAGAGCCATTCGCCGAACTGCTGGTGCGGAAGGCGGCCGCCTGATGGACGAATTTCAGCGCGCCGTGGAGGCGGCGGTGTTCGCATCGGAAAGTCCGCTCAGCGTGGACGACATTGCCGGCTATGCCGGAGAGGGGGACGTGGACGCTGCGCTGGCGGCCTTGGCCGAACGCTATGCCGGCCATGGCATCGAATTGGTGGAGCGCGGCGGGCGCTGGCATTTCCAGACGGCGCCCGACCTCGCCCATATCCTTCGCCGCACGCGCGAGGATTCGCGCCGGCTGTCCCGCGCGGCGACCGAGACATTGGCGATCGTCGCCTATCACGAGCCGGTCAGCCGCGCGGAAATCGAGGCGATTCGCGGCGTGCAGATCAGCAAGGGCACGCTCGACGTGCTGATGGAAGCGGGCTGGATCCGAACCGCCGGGCGACGCGAAGCGCCCGGCCGGCCACTGCTTTATGCAACGACGCCGGACTTCCTGACGCACTTCGGATTGTCGTCGCGACGCGACCTGCCGGGCATCGACGACCTGAAGGCGGCCGGATTGCTCGACCCGCTGGATGAGGCTGTATGGCAGCTTCAGCTAGAAACTGAGGGCGAGGAAGACTAAGTAGCCTTCAAATCCAACCTCGGAGTTCCCTCATGGGCGGTTTCAGCATCTGGCATATCCTGATCTTCGCAGTCATCGTCCTGCTGCTTTTCGGCGGCAATCGCTTCTCCAACATGATGGGCGACGTCGCCAAGGGGCTCAAAAGCTTCAAGCAAGGCATGGCCGACGAGGACAAGCCGGCCGAGCCCAAGCAGATCCCGCCGCAACAGCGCCAGGAGCCGATCGACATTACGCCGAACCGCACGTCCGAACCCGCGCCGGGTGACGACCAGACGCGCACCTAAGCGCTGCTGATCCGCCGATGTTCGGCGTCGATACTTCTGAACTGCTGGTCGTGGCGGTTCTGGCCCTGCTGTTCATTGGGCCCAAGGAACTGCCGCGCGTGATGATGCAGATCGGCCGCTGGCTCGGCACGGTGCGCGGCTATGCGCGCCATTTCACCGCCGGGATCGAAAATGTCATCCGCGAGGCCGAGCTCGAGGAAATGGAGAAGACCTGGCGCGAGCAGAATGAGCAGATCATGGCGCAATTTCCCGTCGACGGGGCATTTCCGGAACCGGCGCCAGCGGCGCCAGCGGAACCGGAACCCGTAATGACCTCTCTGCCGCCATCCGTGGATCAGCCGGACTTGCCGCTGGAAGCGCCGGCGGCGCCCGACGATGATCCGACTGCGCCGAAGGACCGTCCGCTGCCATGATCAGCGACATCGACGACACGAAGGCGCCGCTGCTCGACCATCTCATCGAGCTTCGCCGCCGCCTGCTGTGGTGCGTCCTGGCGATCGCGGGCGGATTTTTCCTCTGCCTTTATTTTGCCAAGCCGATCTTCGCGATACTGGTCCAGCCATTGCTCGCGGCGGGCCAGGGCAAGCTGATCTACACTGATATTTTCGAAGCCTTCTTCGTCGAGGTGAAGGTCGCCTTTTTCGCGGCGCTGATGATCAGCTTCCCGGTCATCGCCACGCAAATGTGGCGGTTCGTCGCGCCTGGGCTCTACGCCAAGGAAAAGAAGGCCTTCCTGCCGTTCCTCGTGATGACGCCCTTCTTCTTCATCGCGGGCGCCAGCTTTGCCTATTACGTCGCCATGCCCTGGGCGCTCAAATTCCTGCTGGGATTTGGGGGCGAGGTGGGCGGCGTGCAGCGGGAAGCGCTCCCGGCAATCGGCAATTACCTGAACTTCTCGACCCGCTTCCTGTTCGGATTCGGCGTCGCCTTCCTGACACCGGTACTGTTGATGGTGCTGGAGCGCGCAGGGATCGTCACGCGCGAGCAGCTGGCCAGGTCACGCCGCTATGCGGTGGTGGTGGCGGCCGGCGTTTCGGCGGTGCTGACGCCGCCCGACGTTGTGTCGATGCTGTTGCTGCTGGTGCCGCTGTACGGGCTCTACGAATTCGCGATCCTGGCAATCCGATTAACCCACTGGCGCGCCGCGCGTCGGGCGAAGGCCATGTCGTCAAATGATCAGGGCAAAAATGTGGGCCCGAAAACGCCACCGGGGGGGGGGAGGGTTGGCGATTCCGGGCCCATTTCGTCGGATAGCGACAGCGGGGGGGCAAAAGGTCACTATCCAGGCAAGTAAACGCCCTTTTTTCCGACTCGGTTCCGGCCACCTGAAATTATTTTAAACGGTTCGTCGCATTTTCTTACCGGTCCGGGAAAACCGGCAGGCTAACCGCGTAACGGCCGAGCTTTCGATCGAGCGGCGACCGCAGTTGGCGGGCCAAGCCCTCGACGATGCGTTCGAACTGCAACTTGGCAACGTCGTCGGGCTCGGTTTCCGGTACCAGCACCGACGAGGCGATGGCCAGGGTTGCGGTCAAGTCGTCGTCCCTGCGCAATGAAATCTCGACCGAATCCGCAGGCTTGCGAAGCATCGCGAACTCGACGATTTCAGTGATCAGAAAGGCCGCCGCAACGGCAACATCCTGGGTGGTGTTCGGCGCGTCGAGGCTGAGGTCGAAGCGCATGCCGCGCGCCTCGGTCGGTGCGCTCGACCGCAGGTCGGCCGCCAGCTCCGTCAGCAGCGGCCTGAGCGCGATGCCGCGATTCTCTTCCATCTCCGCATAGTGGTGGCGGTGAACGACGGACAAGGCATCGACCCGGCGCCCGATCGCCGAATAGGCTGCCTTCGCCTCCTGCTGCTCGGCGGTGCGGCCGTGGATGCTGAGCAAGGAGGCAACCACCTGAAGATTATTCTTAACCCGGTGGTGGACTTCGCGGACCAGCCGGCGCTGTCCATCCAGCGCGTCGACCGCTTCGCGTTCCGCGCCCTCGATCCGTTCCACCGCGCGCTCGAAGGCATGGCACAGATCGCGCACCTCCGAGGCCATGCCCCGGGTCGACGGCATCTCCAGGCCGCCCCCGTCGGGCTGATAGCGGGCCACGGCGCGCTGCAGGCGGGCCAGCGGATTCAACAGGAGCCGTCTTACCACCAGCCAGCTAAGCAAGGCGGCCGCGATCCACATCAGCAGCGGCAGCAACATGAGAACCTGATCGACCAGCGTGGTTCCTTCGATCGCCGTGACCGTCCGGACTTGGATCTGGCCGCCGCTGACTGGATAGGTCCTGTCCCGCGCCTCGCGGCCCCGGCCGGCCGGCAACGGCACATCGATGACCCTGAGGCTGTTAGCGCCGTCCGTGATGTCGAGCCCGTAAAGACCATCGGTCGCATCAAGCACCGCCTGCTTGAGCTCGCCCGGCGTCAGGACTCCCGTCGCCATCCCGCCGACCACGCCGACCCGGTAATGAACCAGCCGCTGGGACGATACCCAAATGCGGATGTCGCCGGGCGCGACCAGCAACTCATCCCGTTCCGGATCAAATTGCCCGACGATACAGACCGGAGTGCCATCCGCCTCGCGAATACGAAACTGGTGAGCGACCGCGGGCGATACGCTGAGCGACCTGACGGCGGTGGCGCAAGGGTCGGCCGCGCGGGCGCTGAGGGCGCCGTTGGCGGCAATGCGCAGCGCCAGCGCATTGCGGGCGATCAGGCTTTCGATCGCCAGTTCGGCGGCCTCGCCCTGTTGATCGGCACGCTCGATCAAGGCCTGCCTGGTTTCGCGGATATTCAGTTGCGTGGCCCAGGCGAGCACCAGCCCCAGCGGGAGCAGGGCGGCGGTCAGGAACAACAACAGGATGACGCCAGTTGGCCAGCGCTCCGTGAGGGGCGGCCTTGGCTCCATTAGGCGGCTGTCATCCAGGCGGTTCGCTCAATCGAGCTTTCTGAGCAGGTCGAGAAAGTCCTTGGGTACGTCCTCGCGCAGCATGTCGTCATAGACGGTGCGCAAGGCGCGGCCGATCGTTCCCCTGCGGTCTTTGCGGCTCTTGGCTTCAGGTGAGCCTGCGCCGGGTTGCCCGCGGCGGCCATTGGCTTTGCTGGTCCCACTCAACCTCTCATCCCCCTTAAGCGCAAGCATATGCGCCACATCCTTCCACAACCATTTACGCGGCGCATGGCCAATCACCACCCCGTGAGGACATTGGGAGAAGTGCACGCACCTATCGCCCGTCCGCGTGCGCCGTCAACCGGAACGCGTTGGGCCGAGAATTGGCAATGGAAACCAAATCGCCCATCCTTTGTTCCAACCTCGCGAACTCGGGGCGAAAGGTGTGGCGTCGGAGTGACGGCGCCGATCCGGCCGATCTACAGGGTTGCACCGTTCCATTGGTCCGCCCAAAGCGGAGGTGGGACGATCTTTTTTGGATCTGAAGGGGAGAGACGTTTCATGTCGCTGGGTCAGGAACTTTCACCGCATCTGCCCTTTCTGCGCCGCTATGCGCGCGCGCTGACGGGCACCCAGGCGCACGGCGATGCATTCGTCCGCGCCACTTTGGAAACGATCGTCGCCAAGCCCGACGAATTTCCGCGCGATGTCGACCCGCGACTGGGACTCTACAAGATTTTCCACGCCATCTGGTCGAGCGCGAATATCGAGGAAGGCGAGGATCCGTCGCTCGAGGTTCGCGGTGCCGAAGGGATTGCGCAGGCGCGCCTGTCGCGCATCACGCCGCTGTCGCGCCAGGCGCTGCTGCTGACTAGCCTGGAAGGCTTTTCGAGCCAGGACACAGCCTATCTGATCGACGGGTCGCCCGACGATGTCGACAATCTGGTCGCCGAGGCCATGGCCGAGATTGAGCGGCAAACCCATGCCGATGTGCTGATCATCGAAGACGAGCCGATCATCGCCATGGATATTGAGTCGATCGTTCGCGACCTGGGTCATAATGTGACCGGCGTCGCGGTCACTCGCGACGAGGCCGTCGCGCAGGCACGCAAGTCGCCCCCCGGACTAGTCCTCGCCGATATCCAGCTGGCCGACGACAGCTCGGGAATCGACGCGGTCAAGGATATCCTCGGCGAATTCACGGTGCCGGTGATCTTCATCACCGCCTTTCCGGAGCGGCTGCTGACGGGCACGCGGCCCGAACCGACCTTCCTCATCACCAAGCCGTTCCAGCGGTCGACGGTGAAGGCGGCAATCAGCCAGGCCCTGTTTTTCGACGCGGCGACGGTGCCCGCGGCCTGATTTTTCATTGGCGGGAACAGGGACCGCTCCTCATCGTTACGGGGCAAAGCCTATTTCGAGATGAGGATTGTATGACCGACGCTACGCCGGACCTGTTTCCGCCGACATTGTCCACCTGCGGTAAATAACTACATCAATGTGTAGCGACGATGCATATCATCCAGCGACGGCGGCGGATTCCGCCGAAGCGCAGACGGGGCGGACTCAAGTGAGCGACGGCAAGGATCATGAAGCGGATAGCGGGTCGCGCCCCGACCCTGTGCCGTTGCCCGACGACGAGTTCAAGGATCAGCTGGCGCAGGTCATCCCGCATCTTCGCGCTTTCGGGCGATCCCTGTCCGGCAGCCGCGACCTGGCCGACGACCTGGTGCAAGAAACGCTGCTGAAAGCCTGGGCGGCCCGCAAGCGGTTCCAGGCCGGCACCAACATGCGGGCCTGGACCTTCATCATCCTGCGCAACCTGTTCCTCAGCCAGATGCGCCGAGCCCGGTTCAAGGGCGAATGGGACGACGTCACCGCTTCAAAGATCCTCGCCGCGCCCGCCAGCCAGGACCGCCATGTCGAACTGGGCGATATGCAGCGTGCCTTGATGCACCTGCCGCAGCCGCAGCGCGAGGCGCTCATCCTGGTCGGCGCCGGCGGCTTTGCCTATGAGGAAGCAGCCGAGATCTGCGGCTGTGCGGTCGGCACCATCAAAAGCCGCGTCGCGCGGGGCAGGGTCGCGCTGGAGTCGCTGATGAGCGGCGGCAAGCTACCGTCCCGGCGCCAGCACAAGTCGGATCCCGACAAGTCGGCGCTGCAGGAAATCATGAGCGAGGTCGACGAACTCAGCCGCGACCGCCACTAAGCCGAGCTAGCAAATCTTTGCGAGAAGTTCGTCGAACTGCCGTTCGGTCTCGTCCCTCGGCAGGTCGAAGGCGCGCCGAAGCGCGGCTGCAAATCCGGCCTGCGCTGGAGGAAGATCGCTCCAGCCGTTCGAACGAAACATCCTTGCTTCCGGCCTAGACGTAAAGTGCCGTTCAATATCCATCGCAGTGTCAAATGCCTGAAAAGCTAAGCGGTTTCGTAATTCGTCGATTCCGGCCTAACACTGTCGCATGTCGGCCACGCTGGTGAAGGACGATCGGGCGGCGGCGCTGGAGCGCTCGACGGCGCATGCACCCTTCCTTCGCGCCACGGCGGCAGCTTTTCCCGAAATCGCCAGGGTTTTCCTGGACGAGGGCAGCGATGCCGCGGTGGAGCGCGCACTGGCGCTCGACGCGGCGACGGTCGGCGAGCGTCTGCGCCGCCGCCGCCACGGCCTGGCGTTGGCGACCGCGCTAGCCGACCTCAGCGGCGAACGTCCGCTGGAATGGGTGACGGCGACCCTGTCCGCCTTTGCCGACGCCGCGATGGATGAGGCGCTTCGCAGTGCGATGCTGGAGAGAGTCCCTGACCAGGAACCGCGCGGACTTGCCATCCTTGCGCTGGGCAAGCTCGGCAGCCGCGAGCTCAATTATTCGTCCGACGTCGACCTGATCCTGCTGTTCGATCCCATCCTCATGCCACGGCGCCCGCGCGACGAGCCGGGCGAAGCCGCGGTGCGCTATGGCCGCCGTTTCATCGAGCTGATGCAGCAGCGGACCCCCGACGGCTATGTCGCCCGGATCGACCTGCGGCTCAGGCCGTCGCCCGAAGTGACGCCGATCGTCCTGCCCGCCGATGCGGCCATCAGCTATTATGAAAGCTCGGCGCTGCCATGGGAGCGGGCCGCCTTCATCCGCGCCCGGGCCGCGGCAGGCGACCTTGAGCTTGGGCGGGCGTTTCTCGACGAGATCCGGCCATTCATATGGCGCCGGGCACTGGACTTCGGCGCGATCCAGGAAATCCGCGATATCTCGCTGCGAATCCGGGATCATTATGCCCAGGGCCAGGCATTCGGCCCCGGTTTCGACCTGAAGCGCGGCCGGGGCGGAATCCGCGAGGCCGAATTTTTCACCCAGGTCCAGCAACTGATCCATGGCGGTCGCGAGCCCGAGTTGCGCGCACCGGCGACCCTGGACGCGCTGGATGTGCTGGCGAAGGCCGGAAGGCTGGAGAGCGATGTCGCGACCGCCATTGCCAGCGCCTATCGCGCCCTGCGCACCGCAGAGCATCGCATTCAGATGATCGACGACCGTCAGGAGCATCGCCTGCCGGCCGATCCCACCGCCCTGGAAGCGGTCGCGAGGCTGAATGGCAGCCATGGTTCGGAAGCCTTCCTGGCCATGCTCGCGCCTCACGTAGAGACGGTCGGCCGGCACTTCGACGGGCTGGTGTCGGAACGGGAGGAGAGACTGTCCAACGATCCCGACATCCTGCGTGCCGACCTGGCTGCCATGGGCTTTGCGGAAGTCGACGAGGCCTTTCGCCGGGTCTTCGAATGGCGGTCGGGGAGGGCGCGGTCCCTGCGTTCGCCGCCCGCCAGGGAGGCATTCGAGGTGATGCTGCCGACCCTGATGCGGGCGGTGGCGGCGGGACCCGATCCGATCCGCGCGCTCAATCGCTTCGGCGACATCATCGACAAGCTGTCGAGCGGGGTGAACCTCTATCGCCTGCTGGGTGCGCGCCCGAAGCTGGCCGACCTGTTGGCGTTGATCCTGGCCCATGCCGAACCGCTGGCCGAGCAACTGGGCCGGCGGCCGACCCTGCTCGACGGGCTGATCGACGAATCCAGCTTCGCGCCGCCGCCCGATGCGCCGACCATGTCCGAGCGCCTACAGGAATTGGCCAAGGGCGAGCCGTTCGACATTGCGCTCGATCGCCTGCGCCGGATGGTTGGCGAGCGACGGTTCGCGCTGGGCGTGCAATTGCTGGCCGCGCACCGCGACCCGATCACCATCGCCGAGGGCTACAGCGACCTGGCGGAGGCGACCATCGTCGCGCTTTCCGGGCTGGTGCAGGCGGAGTTCGCCCGCACCTATGGGCAGGTCCCTGGCGGCGAACTGATCGTGCTGGGGCTTGGGCGCCTCGGCGGGCGCGCGCTGACCCATGCCAGCGACCTGGACCTCATCTATTTGTTCGACGCGCCGCCGGGCGCCCAGTCGGATGGAGCCAAACCGCTCCCCGCGACCGACTATTACAACCGCCTGGCCAGCCGCATCGGGGCGGCGCTGGGCACGCCGACGGCGGCCGGTCCGCTGTACGACGTCGACACTCGTCTTCGGCCACAGGGCGCGCAAGGGATGCTGGCCGTCAGCCTGGCTGCGTTCGAGGAATATCAGCTGCGCGAAGCATGGACCTGGGAGCATATGGCGCTGTGCCGGGCGCGGCCATTGACCGGATCGGAAGCGGCACGAGAGAAGGTGCGCAAGGTCATCTGCTCGATCTTCGAGGCGCCGAAGGACCCGGCGCGGATCAAGGCCGACGCGGCGGCGATGCGCGAGGAAATGGCGCGCCACAAGACGCCCTCGGGGCCGCTCGACATCAAACTGGGAGCGGGCGGCTTGGTCGACCTGGAGTTCGCGGTCCACACGTTGCAGCTGACAAGCCATGTCGGCCTCGACCCGC
>JBJMUA010000021.1:0-33320 GCA_045811425.1 Sphingomicrobium sp.
CGAAGCGATGGGGAGGTGGCGGTCCAAAGGACCGACGGAGGGGCCAGCAACGTCAACGATAGGTCCCGCTCGCACGGGAGAAGCTAACCCGCCGCCGCGACCAATCGCTCGAGCGCCCGTTCCTTGCCGATCAGCTTGAGGAGCGGGCCCATTTCGGGGCCGGAGTCGCGTCCGGTGAGTGCCCGGCGCAAGGGATGAAACAGCGCGCGGCCCTTGCGGCCGGTCGACGCCTTGAGCTGGTCGGTAAGCAGATGCCAGGGGTCGTCCGACCAGTCGACACTCTCGGCCACCCGCGCCGCCTCCTCGATCAGCGGCTTGTCGTCTGGCACGACTTCGGGCGGCGCAATCAGGCAATGAAGCACCGGCACCCATTCTTCGGCTTCGCTCAGGCGGGACAGGTTCCCACGCAGCGCCAGCCATTCCGGCTCACCGATGCTTTCCGGAAGGCGGTCAGCAACCGCCCGGTAATCGAGATGGTGGAGCAGCTTGGCGTTCAGCAGCTCCACGTCGTGCGGGTCGAAGTGGGCGGGTGCGCGGCCGAAATGGGAAAAGTCGAAGGTGGCCGCCAGCTCGTCCAGGCTCGCAACCGCCTCGACCGGCTCCGACGTCCCGATGCGGGCGAGCAGCGACAGCAATGCCATCGGCTCGACATCCTCCTCGCGCAGATGCTCGGCGCCATAGGACCCCAACCGCTTGGACAGCTTTCCTTCGGCCGCGACCAGCAACGCCTCATGGGCAAAACGCGGCGGCTCGGCATCCAATGCCGCGAACATCTGCAGCTGGACGGCACTGTTCGAAACATGGTCCTCGCCCCGCACCACGTGGCTGATGCCAAGGTCGATGTCGTCGATGACGCTCGGCAACAGATAAAGCCAACTCCCGTCGGCGCGGCGGATCACCGGATCGCTGATCAGTTTCGGATCGAACTTCTGATGGCCCCGAACCAGGTCGTCCCACTCGATCGGCGCGCCATGGTCCAGCTTGAACCGCCAATGCGGCGCCACGCCTTCGGGCGCTGGCGATCCCTCCGGCTTGCGTTCGTAGACGGGTGGCAGGCCGCGGCCGAGCAGCACCTTGCGGCGAAGCTCAAGCTCTTCCGGCGTTTCGTAACAGGCGTAGACCCTTCCCGCCTGCTTCAGTCGTTCAAATTCGCGCTCATAGATGCCGAAGCGCTCCGACTGGCGCACCATTGCGTCGGCCTTCAATCCCAGCCAGTCCAGGTCCGCGACGATCGCCTCGACAAATTCCTCCCGGCTGCGCTCGAGGTCGGTATCGTCGATGCGCAGCAGGAAGCGCCCACCGTTCTTCAGCGCGAACAGCGCATTATGCAGTGCGGTGCGAATATTGCCGACATGCAGCCGGCCGGTCGGCGATGGGGCAAAGCGGGTGACTACGGTCATGCCGCGCCCCTAGCACCCGCCCATCCGGTAAGGCTAGCGCCGCTCGTCCTCGGTCTGCCTCAGCTGGTGTGGAAGGCGTTGGTGATCGGATAGCGCCGGTCGCGACCGAAATTCCGGGTGCCGAGCTTCACTCCGGGCGGAGCCTGCCGGCGCTTATATTCGGCGCGAAGCAGTTTCCGCTCGATCTCGGCAACAATGGCGATGTCGGCATTGGTCGCGGCCGCGGCCTCCTTCACCGACATTTCCTTTTCGACCAGAGCCTCGAGGATCCGGTCGAGCAATTCATAGGGCGGCAGGCTATCTTCGTCCTTCTGGCCCGGGCGCAGCTCGGCGGTTGGAGGCTTGTCGATCACGCGCTGCGGCATGACCGGCCCGGCGGGTCCCAGCGCATCCTTGGGCTTGTTGGCGTTGCGCCAGCGCGACAAGGCAAAGCAGGTCGTCTTGTAGGCATCCTTCAGCACCGAATAGCCGCCGGCCATGTCGCCGTAGAGGGTGGCATAGCCGACCGACATCTCGCTCTTGTTGCCGGTGGTTAGGAGCATTTTGCCGAAGCGATTGCTGAGCGCCATCAGGGTCACCATCCGCAGGCGGGACTGGATATTCTCTTCGGCGAGGCCGGGCTCGGTCCCGGCGAACGCCTTGCTGAGCATTTCGTCCAGCGCCCCAACGCCGGCGACGATCGGAATGACGTCATGACGCACGCCGAGCAGGCGAGCGCACTCCGCCGCATCTTCCAGGCTTTCGTCACTGGTATATTTGGAGGGCAGCATCACGCAGCGGACCTTGTCCGCGCCCAGGGCATCGACGGCGACCGCGGCCGACAAGGCACTGTCGATCCCGCCCGACAGGCCCAGGATCACGCCGGGAAAGCCGTTGGCGGTGACATAGTCCCTGAGCGCGACCATCATCGCCCGGTACATTTCTTCCGGATAAGGCGAGAGGGCGGCCTTTTCGCCCGGTTCGCACCGCCAGCCATTAGCCGTCCGGACCCAGTCGGTGAGGACCATCGCCTCCTCGAAGTCGGGCATTTGCACCGCGATCGTGCCATCGTCGTTGGTGACGAAGCTCGACCCGTCGAACACCAGCTCGTCCTGCCCGCCTACCCGGTTCAGATAAACCAGCGGCAGGCCGGTCTCGACCACCCGTTCGCGCACCTGTCCCTGGCGGAGCATGTCCTTGTCTGCCTCATAGGGGCTGCCGTTGGGCGAAAGCAGGATTTCGGCTCCGGCCTCGGCGAGATGCGAGCAGACCCTTTCCTGCCAAATATCCTCGCAGATCGGGACACCCAGCCGGACGCCCTTGAAATCGATCGGTTCGGGCAAGGGGCCGTGAGCGAAAACGCGCTTCTCGTCGAAGGTGCCGTAGTTGGGCAGCTCATGCTTCAACCGCCGGCCGACAATCCGCCCGCCCTCGGCCAGGATGACCACATTATAATTGACCCCGCCCTCGGCATGGATGCTGCCGAACAGCAGCGCCGGGCCGCCATCGACGGTAGCATCGACCAGCCGCTCGGCGGTCTCCATCGTTTGACGGACGAATTCGGGCTTCAGCACCAGGTCCTCGGGCGGGTATCCGGTCAGCTGAAGTTCCGGCACCAGCACCAGCTCGGCGCCCTCGGCAGCTGCCTTGGCGCGCCAGTCGAGCATCTTCTGTGCATTGCCGGCGAGGTCGCCAACGCGCTGGCTCAGCTGGACAAGGGCGATGCGAAGGCGTTCGGTCACGGCCCTTGGATTTAGTGCCGCCAGCAATCCGCGCAACCTTGCCCTATTGCCCAGCCCTTTCTAAGGGGCGCGAACGGGGCCAGCCTACACGGGATCGTCGCAAATGAAATTGCTCGCCGGTAACTCCAACCTGCCGCTCGCGCGGGCGATTGGCGATTATCTCGAACTGCCGCTGACCGAGGCCAGCGTCCGCCGCTTCGCCGACGAGGAAGTATTCGTCGAAATCCAGGAGAATGTCCGCGGCGAGGATGTCTTCGTGGTCCAGTCGACCAGCTTCCCGACCAATGACAATCTGATGGAGCTGCTGATCTGCATCGACGCGCTGAAGCGCGCCTCGGCCAAGCGCATCACCGCCGTCATTCCCTATTTCGGATACGCGCGTCAGGACCGGAAGCCGGGTCCGCGCACGCCGATCTCGGCCAAGCTGGTCGCCAACCTCATCACCGTTGCCGGCGCCGACCGCGTCCTGACGATGGACCTGCATGCCGGGCAGATCCAGGGGTTCTTCGACATCCCGACCGACAATCTCTGGGCGGCTCCGGTCATGGCCGCCGATATCCAGGCCCATTATTCGGGCAAGAACCTCATGGTCGTATCGCCCGACGTCGGCGGTGTGGTCCGCGCGCGCAGCCTCGCCAAACGCCTCGACAATGCCCCGCTGGCGATCGTCGACAAGCGGCGTGAGCGAGCCGGTGAATCCGAAGTGATGAACATCATCGGCGACGTCGATGGCCATTGTTGCGTGCTGGTCGACGATATTGTCGATTCTGCCGGCACCTTGTGCAATGCGGCCGCCGCGTTGAAGGACCAGGGAGCGACCGAGGTCATCGCCTATTGCAGCCATGGCGTGCTGTCGGGGGCCGCAGAGGCGCGGGTCGCGGCAAGCGTGCTGACCGAGTTGGTGGTGACCGACTCCATCTATCGCGAGGGTTTGAGCGAAGGCGGCAAGATCCGCCGCCTGACCATCGCGCCGCTGTTCGGCGAAGCAATCCACCGCATCGCCGACGAGAGCTCGGTCTCGAGCCTGTTCGACTGATTAACCCCCTCCCTGGAAGGGAGGGGCCGGGGGTGGGTGCGAGCGGCAGCGAGCCATGATACGAAAGCGCGATGAAGCGCCTTCCCGATCATTTGACCACCAAGGCGTGCCGGCTTCATCAGGTCGAGGAAAGCCCTGATGGCGCAGCAGAATCCGTCCTTGCCCAATGCCAGGAGCGCCTGGGCGGCGCTACCCACCCCCAACCCCTCCCTTCCAGGGAGGGGAGGATGCGCACGCCTCGCTTGCGGAAGCTGTTGGAGTCGTAGCCATGTGCAACCTCTATCGCCTGCACAAGGGAGCCGACGCGATCCGGCAGATTTTCGAAGGGCTTGGCCATCAGCTGAGCTTCCCTGAGGGCATTCCCAACCTCCCGCCCAAGGACATATGCATCACCGATCCCGCGCCGATCGTGAGGATGGGCCAAAATGGGTTGGAGATGGTCGTTCGCCGCTGGAGCTGGCCGGGGGCCCATGGCAAGCCGGTGTTCAACCTTCGCTCCGAAGGCCGCACATTCACCAACCGGTGCCTGGCGATCGGCGACGGCTTCTACGAATTTACGGCGCCCGACGATCCCAAGGCGAAGCGCAAGAACAAATGGCTTTTCACGCCGGTTGAGGGGGAGTTGATCGGAATTGCCGCCGTGACGCGAACCATGCCTGAGATCGGCGAAGCGTTCAGCTTATTGACCGCCGAGCCTTCGCCGGAAGTCGCCGCAATTCACAACCGGCAGATCATCCTGCCCAGCCCGTCTCACTGGCTGACGTGGCTTGATCCTTCGACCAGCCTGCCGCCCTCCAGCAGCTGGTCGACCGTCTCGGCGAAGCGCATCACCGATATGGGTTTGGAGACATAGGCTTGCGCTCCGGCCGCCCGAATGCGCTCGTCGTCGCCGGCGGCGGCATAAGCGGTGACCGCCATGATCGGCACATCCTTCAATTGCTCGTCCGCGCGCAGCAGCTCCATCAGCTCGATGCCGGTGATGAAGGGCAGCTGGATGTCGGTGATGACCAGATCGGGCTTGAAGGCGCGCGCCGCCTCCAGCGCGTCGCGGCTGTCGGTCACCGGCTCGGTTTCGTGGCCATGCGCCGTCAACAGGTCGCAGAACAGCTTGATGTTGAGGGCATTGTCCTCGACAACCAGGATCTTGGCCAAGCTGTACCCCCCAATTCTCTAACCTGACGCATTAGGCGATGTTGAGCCCCCAGACAAATGAACCGCCCCGCGATGCGGAGACTATCGGGCTCGCCGCGCTCGCTGCGACCCTGACCGACGATCGGCGGGCAGAACGGTTCCTTGCCTTGACCGGACTGTCCCCCGAAGGGATTCGCGAGCGGATCGGTGAGCGCAGCCTGCTGGCCGCCTGCCTGTCCTTCCTGGAGGCCCATGAGCCCGATTTGCTGGCGGTAGCGGACGCGCTGGATCAGACGCCCGAGGCGCTGATTGCCGCGCGGCGGGAGCTGGAGCGGTGAACCGGCCACTGCTGATCACCGATTGCGATGAGGTGTTGCTTCACATGGTGTCGCATTTCGACACCTGGCTGGGCGAGGCGCACGGCATTCGCTTCGCGTTCGAGACCGGCAATTTCGGCGAAGCCATGACCCATTCGGCGACCGGCGAACTGGTTGCATCCGATCAGGTCTGGCCACTTCTCGACCAATTCTTTCGCCAGGAAATGCACCGCCAGACGATCGTTCCCGGTGCCGTCGAGGCACTGGGCCGGATCGGAGAGGTCGCCGACATCGTCATCCTCACCAACCTCGGCGACGAAGCCCATCCCTGGCGCGTCGACCAGCTCGCACGGCACGGCATCCGCCACGAGGTGGTTTGCAACCGGGGCGGCAAGGGCGAGCCCGTGCGATCGATCGTCGACCGGCATGGCGCGCAGGCGGCGGTGTTCGTCGACGACCTGCCGGTGCATCATGCGTCGGTGGCCAAGCATGCGCCGGCCGTGCATCGGCTGCACATGGTGGCCGAACCGCGGCTCGCGCCCGCCGTGCCGACGGCCGAGCATGCCCATGCGCGGATCGACGACTGGCCGACGGCAACCAATTGGATATTGGAAAGATTGACCGCGAAATGAGCAAGACCATCTTCATTACCGGGGCGACCGCCGGCATCGGCGCGGCGGCCGCGCGCAAATTTGTGGCGGAGGGCTGGCAGGCCGTCGGCACGGGCCGTCGCCGCGACCGGCTCGATGCGCTTGCCGCTGAACTTGGCGATTTTTTCCATCCGCTGATGCTGGACATGCGCTGTCCGCAGGATTTCGAGCCCGCTTTGGCGGCGCTTCCGGATCGCTATCGCGGCATCGACCTGTTGCTCAACAACGCCGGCCTCGCCCCGCCGATGAGCAATTTGCAGGATGCGGAGCAGGGCCCGCTCGATACCGCCATCGACACCAACGTCACCGGACTGGTCGCACTGACCCGATCGCTGCTGCCCGGGCTGATCGAGCGCAAGGGCGCGGTCATCAACCTGGCGTCGGTCGCGGCAACCTATCCTTACCGCGGAGGCTGCGTGTACGCCGGGACCAAGGCCTTCGTCCGGCAATTCTCGCTCGGCCTGCGCTGCGACCTGCACGGCACCGGGGTGCGGGTGACCTCAATCGATCCGGGGATGGTCGAAACCGAGTTCACGATCGTCCGCACTGGCGGCGACAAGGCCGCGAGCGACGCGCTTTATGCCAATGTTGATCCGATGACGGCCGAGGACATCGCCGGCACCGTCTGGTGGGTTGCCACCCTGCCACCCCACGTCAACATCAATGCGATCGAGCTGATGCCGACCAACCAGAGCTGGGCCGGTTTCGCGGTCCATCGCCAGGACTAGTTCCTCCCCATCGTTTCGCGGCAGGGAGGAGCTTGACCGCGCCGCCATTCAAGTGTTGAGGCACCGCCATGAGCATCGAACAGCGCCTTGCCGAGCTCGGCATCACCCTTCCGGAGCCGGCCGCCCCGGTCGCGGCCTACGTCCCCGCGGTCGAGGCCAATGGCCTGCTGCACATCAGCGGCCAGATCAGCTTTGCCGAGGACGGCAGCCTGATCAAAGGCCGGCTGGGCGAGACTATGGACCTTGAGGCCGGGCAGGCCGCGGCACGCCGCTGCGGCATCATGCTGCTTGCCCAGATGAAGGCGGCGCTTGGCTCGCTCGACCGGGTCGGGCGCGTCGTCAAGCTGGGCGTGTTCGTCAACAGCCATGGCGATTTCATCGACCAGCCCAAGGTGGCCAATGGCGCATCCGAATTGATGCAGGATGTGTTCGGAGAGTCCGGACGCCATGCCCGCTCGGCAGTCGGGGTACCGGTCCTGCCGCTGGGTGTGGCGGTCGAGGTGGATGCGGTCGTTCAGGTCAAATCCTGACGAGCTCAATCCCGGGCCTATGGGGTTCGCGCATCGCGGGCTCCACGGCGCCGGCGTTCCTGAAAACAGCATGGCCGCGTTCCGCGCCGCAATCGAGGCTGGAGCGGGCATCGAATGCGACGTCCGCCTTTCGGGTGATGGCGAGGTCATGGTGTTCCATGATCATGACCTCCGGCGGATGTGCGCATCGGCGCTGGCCGTAGAATCCACACGGGCCGAAATCCTCGCCGGCCAAAGGCTGTTCGACAGCGACCAGCATATTCCCCGGCTGTCGGAGTTGCTCGATCTCGTCGCCAGCCAGGTCCCGCTTCTGATCGAAGTAAAATGCCGTGGCGGCAATGCGAAGCGGATCGCCGATGCAGTTGCTGCCGCGATATCCGGCCACCGCGGCCCGGTTGGCGTCATGAGCTTTGAACCTGGTGTCGCCCGCTGGCTTGGCCGAAAGCATCCCGAAGTTCGGCGCGGGCTGGTGATTTCCGAACGGGCCTCGGCATTCGATCGCTGGCGCAGCATCCGGATTGCGGCGCCCCATTTCCTGGCGGTCGACATGGGCGCCATTTCGCGGGCCTGGGTCACAAGGCAGCGCGCCCGGCGCTGGATTTATTGCTGGACGATCCGCTCGGCGGAGAGCCGCGAGACAGCCTCGGTTCACGCCGACGCGCTTATCTGGGAAGGCGATGGCCGACCGCGAAGCTGAGATATTGGCCCGCATCGCGGGTGGGGTCTGCCAAATCGACCCGGCGGAATGGAATGCGCTCGCGGGCCGGGGCGATCCGTTCCTGAGCCACGCCTTCCTGTCATTGCTCGAAACATCCGGAAGCGTCGGCGATGAAACCGGCTGGACTCCGCTGCCGATCATGGTCGAACGCTCTGGGAGGATAACCGCGGCGGCGCCGGCCTATCTCAAGACCCATAGCCAGGGCGAATATGTGTTTGACCATGGCTGGGCCGAGGCCTGGGAACGGGCGGGCGGCAGCTATTATCCCAAGCTGCAGCTCTCCATTCCCTTCACGCCCTGCGTCGGGCGGCGATTGCTGGGCGATGATCAGGGCGCACTGCTGGCCGCGCTGGAAACCGTGACCGTCCAGAACGGACTTTCGTCGGCGCACATCACATTCCTGACCGATTTGGAGGTGCGCGCCGCCGAGGCGCGCGGATGGCTGCGGCGGGACGGGATCCAATATCACTGGTTCAACCGTGACTACCGGACGTTCGACGATTTCCTGGCCGCGCTATCCAGCCGCAAGCGAAAGACGATCCGCAAGGAGCGGGCGGCGGCGATCGAGGGGCTGGAAGTCGTCGCGCTTCGCGGCGCTGAAATCGGAGCGGCGCACTGGCAGGCCATGTGGCACTTCTATCAGCAGACCGGTTCGCGCAAATGGGGCCGGCCATATTTGACGCGAGCGTTTTTCGAACGGGTCGGCGCGGCGATGGGCGAAAATGCCCTCATGTTCCTGGCCTTGGACGATGGCCGGCCGATCGCCGGGGCGCTCAACTTCATTGGCGCCGATACCCTCTATGGCCGCTACTGGGGGACGCTGGAGGACCGGCCGTTCCTGCACTTCGAACTCAGCTATTATCGTGCGATCGAGTGGGTCATCGCGAACGGCTTCCAGACGATCCAGGCCGGCGCGCAAGGCGAACATAAGCTCGCGCGCGGTTATGAGCCGGTGATTACGCCATCCGTTCATTTCCTGCCCGATGCCGCATTCCGGCGGGCCGTCGCCACCTTCCTGGAGGGCGAGCGCAAGGCGATCCGGCTGGAGCTGGAATGGGCGCGCGGGGCGCTTCCCTACCGCTCCGATTCCTCATCGTAGATGCCGACGCGGCGCCCTTCAGGCCCGGCCATGGCGCGGTACATGCCGGGCGTGGTGAATCCCCACGCGGCCTCGCCTGATGGGGATATGGCGATCAGGCCGCCGTTGCCACCGAGCGCCTTGACCTCCGCCAATACCCCGTCGAGTGCTTCTTGCAGTCCGGCCCCGCCGATCCTTACTCGCGCACACAGCTCATGGGCTGCCGCGGCGCGAATGAAGATTTCGCCCAGCCCCGTCGCGCTGACGGCCGCCGCCCTGTCGTCGGCATAGGTGCCGGCGCCGATCAGCGGCGAATCACCGATGCGGCCCCATCGCTTGGCGGTCAGCCCGCCGGTTGAGGTGGCGGCGGCAACATGGCCCTGGGCATCGACGGCAACCGCGCCGACCGTTCCATATTTGATGTCGGCGTCGAACGCGTCGCTGCCCTTGGCCAGCAACTCGTCAAGCTGGCGTCGTCGCTCTGGCGTGACGAACCAGCGGTTGGGAACCTGCTCCAGTCCTGCCTCGCAGGCGAAATCATCGGCGCCTTCATAACTCATCAGGACATGCGGGCTCTGTTCCATCACGGCCCGTGCGGCGCTGATCGGTGCACGGGTCGAGCGAAGCCCCGCCACGGCACCGGCATCGCGGTTCCGCCCGTCCATGATCGCCGCATCCAGTTCGACATGGCCATCATAGGCAAGCACGCTGCCGCGCCCCGCGTTGAAGCATGGATCGTCCTCCAGCACCCGGGCGGCTGCCTCGACCGCGTCGAGTGCCGCTCCCCCGGCGGCGAGGATCGACTCGCCGGCATCCAGCGCGGCCTTGAGGCCGGTGCGGCCCAGTTCGTCCATCTCCGACGACAGCGTGCCGGGCACCATCGAACCCGACCCGCCGTGAATGACCAGTTTCCAGCTCATTGCCCGGCCCTAGCCGGACATTGTTTCCGATTCCAGTTGACCGGCGAAATTATCGATATTAATCTGATATCAGATAAAGGGAGGGTTTGATGACCGAGTCCAAAGTCATTGCCTTGACTGCCAGCCGCGAGCGGCCGGCCGCGACGATGAGCGGCTATCTGATGCTGGTGGTACTTCTGCTTGCCGGCATGGTCCAGCTATGGGGCATATTCGAACTGGCCAACGACCGGCCGTCGACGGCGGCGCTGTCGGCCGTGATCGCTGCGCCGTTCGTGCTGATCTTCGTCGCCTGCGGCTTCTATATGCTGCAGCCAAACCAGGCCGCGGCCATCACCCTGTTCGGAGACTATCAGGGGACCGACCGGGCGACCGGTCTCCGCTGGCTGCTGCCCTGGCTGATGCGGCGCAAGATGTCGGTGCGCGCCACCAATTTCATTTCGGACAAGATCAAGGTCAACGACCTGCGGGGCAACCCGATCGAGATGGCGGCGCAAATTGTCTGGCGCGTGGTCGACACCGCCCAGGCGCTGTTCGACGTGGAGGATTATCGGGAGTTCGTCCGAGTTCAGGTCGAAGCCGCCATCCGCGCCATCGGCGCGCGCTATCCCTATGACGACTTCGAACATCAGGAAATCACCCTGCGCGGGCATCATGACGAGGTCGGGATCGAGCTCAGGAAGGAGCTGATAGCTCGCCTGTCGGTGGCCGGCATCACCATCGATGAATGCGGCTTCACCCATCTTGCCTATTCCACCGAAATCGCCGGTGCGATGCTTCGCCGCCAGCAGGCGCAGGCGATCGTTGCCGCGCGCCGGACCCTGGTCGACGGCGCGGTCGGCATGGTCGAAATGGCGCTCGATGCCTTGAGCGAAAAGAATGTCGTCCACCTGGACGACGAGCGTCGGGCGGCGATGGTGTCGAACCTGATGGTCGTGCTGTGCGGCGAGCGCGACACGCAGCCAGTCGTCAATACCGGCACCCTGTACCAATAGGCGCGTTGTGGCCGGCGGCGATCGCAAGGCTTACCCGCTGAGGGTCGACCCTGCCCTGTGGGGGGCCGTGGAACGGATCGCCGCCGCCGATCTCCGGTCGATCAATGCCCAGGTCGAATGCTTGCTGCGTGAGGCGCTCAAGGCCCGGGGAGTGAAGCTGGAGCCGCCCTCTCCGATCAAGCGGGGCAGGCCGCCCAAGGAGAATATCGTTGGCTGACTGGTTTGCGCCCAAACGTTACGGATTCGGTGCGGGCCGGCCCATCGCATGGCAGGGCTGGGCCGTGCTTGGAGCTTATTTCACCATCGTCGTGGCTGCCGCGGTGCTGCTCGACGGCAAACGGCTCGCGCAAGGTTCGATCATCGTTCCGGCCACGGCGGCCCTGATCATCGTCTTTGCGAAAACCACACGCGGCGGATGGCGCTGGCGCTGGGGCGATCGCGGTTAGCGCTTCTGTCCAGGCGCCCTGGCCTCGGGGCCAAGCGCATCGTCCAGCAGCCTGGCGAGCCGGATACCGCCTTCGGCCACATTTTCGCGAACCAGCGGAATCAATGCCCGGACCTCGGCTTCGTCGAGGGTAGGCCGCTCGCCGGATGCCGCTGCGCAGGGATCGCCGATCAGGGTCCGATACGCCTCGCTGCCCGACTTCTCCCACATTTCGCGGCTCCAGTCTTCGACCGTGCCGGCACCGATCCGTTCACGGTCGGCTGGCGATAATTGCGCCAGCATCGCCGCGGCGCCTGCGGGCGGTGTCGAGATCGCCCGCTCGGCCAGCCACCCGTCCCAGATGCCGTGAAGGTTCGTGCGGCCACCGATCACGCCATAGTTGGCCGCCACCTTGTTGCCGCCAAGGTCGCCATGATCGCCGGCATGCATCGGCTGGTGCAGGTCGCCGACGAAATGGACGAGGAAAGCGAGCGCCATCAGCCGCTCCCTGGTCGGAACGCTGCGGTCGGCGACCAGCCGGGCGGCGCGCTCAATCTGCGCCGATACACAATTGCCGTCCTTGCAGGCCGCCTTGAGCTCGAACGGCTTGCACACGTCGACATTCTGGTAATGCCAGCTGTAGGCATAGCTGAACCGGTCGCCCAAGGGCTTGACGCAATCGGCCCAGACGCTGGCCTGCTCGATCGTCGCGACTGGGCATTCCGGCGTTTCCAGCAACCGGCCCTGCCTAAGTAGCGCGGCTACCTTGGCGCGGGTGTCCGGCCGCATCTGCAGCCATGCGATGCGCGCCACGGTTTCATGCCCATATTCCCAATAGGCATGGGCGGGCGTGGCAAGGCAGCACAGGGCGAACAGGCCGCACAAGGCGACCATGAAACGATTCGGCATGTCTCGCTCTTAGCGGAATTCCCGCGGCAATTTCGCGGCCGATCTTCTCCCCAAACTTGGCCCGTTATTGCGGACCATTCTGGTTGTTGCCGATCGGGTCGAATTCCACGACGTTGGGACAGCCATCAACGCGGAACCGCAGCGTGAAGCCAAACTGTTGAGCAGGCGCTTCATTTTTGTTTCTCACGACCAGGGTCTTTCCCTCATTGATCAGCCCAACCGACTTGAATTGATCCCAGTTGCAGGCAGCCGTCGGACATGCGGCTACGTTTTGAACCCAGATTGGGTCCGCGCTATCGAAGCGGGCATTCGATACCCCCGGGCCATCAACAGCATCGAAATAAACAAAGAAGCCTGGCCGTCCCGCGTTGGCGAAATCCAAGCCCGGTGGATCCAGGTCGAAGTGGATGTCGCATGGACCGTTCCCGCCTCTCAGTGTCACGGTATATTCTCTTACTCGTGGCCGCTTCCCTGCCATGGTCTTTTCCCCTGTAATGAATCCGACCAATTTTTTTAGAAATTTGAACATCTTGTTTCCCCCTTTATAGTTTTGCGCTGTTGGTGAGTGACTGACGATATCCCATCGCGGCCAGTTGCGAGGCCAGCTGCGTCCCTTCGGCCCGCTGGCCAACGCCGCGGAGCATCTCGCCCCGCTCGGCCAATTGTCGCGGCGTTTCGGTGAGGCCCCTGGGCCATGCTGCAAGACCGGCCTGCCATGCGGCCCGTGCGCCGGCACGGTCGCCGCTCCGCCAGCGCATGTCGCCGACCAGCTTGTACGCCTCGGCTAGCGCGAATTTTTCCTTTGGACTCTGGATTTTGTCGGCCTTGACGGCATCGAGCAGCCGGTTTGCGATCGCTTGCGATTCCTGGCCGGCCCCGCCCGCCACCGCCAGCTCCGCCCGGAGGCGCTGGCAAACCCGCTCGGAATAGCGCCATGACACCACCGTCGGATCGCGCGAAACAAGCGAGGTTGCTTTTTCGCATCCGGCGGCGGCGGCGGCGGCGGCTTCGGTGGTTTTTCCGGCGCGAAGCAGCAGCTGGGCCTGATTCAATTGCGTGTTGGCGCTCCTGCCCCTCCAGTCGGCATTCGCCGGCTCGAGCGCGATCAGACGGTCGCCGAGTTCGACGGCCGACGCCGCGTCCGCCAGCGCTGCCCTGGTCTCGCCGCGCAAATAGCGGAGCTGGGACAGGTGCATGTGGGCGATCATCGCCTTTTGGCGAAGCTCCGCGTCGGGCCGGTCCTGGGCGAGGTAGGGCGCAAGGAGGCTGAGTTGCCGTTCCCTCTCCGCGATCGCCTGGTCGAGCTTGCCGGCCCCGTCGAGCGCTTCGGCGTGATAGCCAAGGGCTTCCTGCATCAGACCGAAATATTCGGTGTTCGCCGGCTCGGCCGAGGTCAGTGCTTCCATCGCCTTGACGGACGCCTGGAACGTTGCGGCGGCTTCGAGGTAGCGGGTCTGCTGCTGTTCGACGATGCCCAGGTTGCTGGCCGAATAGACGCCTTCCAGCTGCCACTTCGGGTTGTCGCCATCGGCCGCGATCATCCGTTGAGCCAGGCGGCGATACTCCTGGAACTGGGCTGCCGCTTCGTCGATCTGGCCGCGCCATCGGGCGGTCTCGCCGACATAGAAGACACTCTGGGCATGCTCGAACATGCGCTGCGGATTGTTCGGCGACCGGCGCAGCGCCTCGGCGGTGCTGGCCAGGGCTTCGCGGTAGCGGCGCAGGGCTCCGTCAAGGTCGCCGCGCGAGGCAGCGATCTCGCCCATCAAGGTGAGAGCCTTCGACCGCTGCGCCAGCGCATCATCGGTCAGGCTCGTCTTGTCCTGGCCCTCATAATAGGCCAGCGCCCGCGCGCCCACCGCATCGAGCACGTCCAGCCGGCCGACCGGCTGGAGCTTGTCGCGCAAATCGCCGAGCATGAACTCGATCAGCCCTTCGGCCTCCCGCCGCTGGTCGCGCGCCTCGTCGCGGGCGTCGATGGCGGTGTAGGCAAGGCCGCTGGTGAACAACATGCCGGCGACCGAGGCAGCAGTGATCGCATAAAGCCTCCGATGCCGGCGCTGGGCTTCCCGCTGGGCCAGTTCGTCGAGCCCGACCCCCATCATCCCGGCGGCGATCTTGAGCAAGCCCATCCGCTTGCCGTCGCCCTCTTCGCGCAGGTCGGCGGCAACCGGTTCAGCGCGCTGCGCCGTGGGGCGGCCCCGGCTGTCGAAATGCACGCGGAGCGACGGCGGGAAACATTCCTCTTCCTCGCGGCCCGGCATGTCGCTGGCGAAGGGCTCGCCGCTGACGATTGCGGCCAGGATGCGGTCCTCCCGATGGAGCCGCTTGAAGGTCGTGATTTCCTCGTCGATCCAGCGCGATTTGGCCGCATCGGGTGAGCACAGCACGATCAGGAAGCGCGATCCGGCGATGGCTTCCTCAATCTCGTCGCCCAGATCGGGAGACGCGGCCAGTTCATGCCGGTCGCGAAATATGGGACTCAGCCGTTTGGGAATCGGGCCCTGGTCGGTCAGTTTGCCGACCAGGCGCGGGGGTACGCGAAACTCCTCCAGCGATTCGTGCAGCCAATCGGCGATTTCCGCATCGTCGTGACTATAGCTGAGGAACGCCATGTAGCGCTGCTGATTGGAGGGACGCCGAGCGCCGCGGAGGAAGGCTCCGCGGGCAGCTCGTGGCAACTGGGCAATATCAGCCATTGGCCACCCCCTGCCGAGTCCCGTTAAACTGCCATTATCATGACAGACGGGTTACGGCCAATGGCGATCGGGTTGGCCGAATGAGTGCGTGCGACTATATGGCCGCCATGTCCGCAATTCGTCCATGGCGCACGATCGAGCGCCGCAAATCGCGCCAGATCATGGTCGGCAATGTCGCCGTCGGCGGCGATGCCCCCGTCACCGTGCAGACGATGACCAACACGCCGACGTCCGATGCCAAGGCGACGATCGACCAGATCCGCCGCTGCGAGGAAGCAGGCGCGGACATCATCCGTGTGTCCTGTCCGGACGTGGAATCGACGGCGGCATTGAAAGAGATCGTGCGCGCGGCGAACGTGCCGATCGTCGCGGACATCCATTTTCACTACAAGCGCGCGCTCGAGGCGGCGGATGCGGGCGCTGCCTGCCTCCGCATCAATCCGGGCAATATCGGATCGGCCGAGCGGGTGCGCGAGGTGGTCAATGCGGCCAAGGCCAATGGCTGCGCCATCCGGATCGGCGTCAACGCCGGCAGCCTCGAAAGGGATTTGCTCGAGAAATATGGCGAGCCCTGCCCGGAGGCGCTGGTGGAAAGCGCCCTCGATCATATCCGGTTGCTCGAGGACCATGACTTCCGCGAATATAAGGTCGCGGTGAAGGCGTCCGATGTGTTTCTTGCCGTCGCCGCCTACCATCAGCTTGCCGAAGCGGTCGATTGCCCGCTCCACCTCGGCATCACCGAAGCAGGCGGAATGGTCGGAGGCACGGTCAAGTCCTCGATCGGGATCGGCTCGCTGCTCTGGGCCGGCATCGGCGACACTATCCGCGTATCGCTATCGGCCGAGCCGGAGGAGGAAGTCCGCGTCGGCTATGAGATCCTGAAAGGCCTCGGAATCCGCAATCGCGGCGTCCGGGTGGTTTCATGCCCCAGCTGCGCGCGCCAGGGGTTCGACGTGATCCGCACCGTCCAGACGCTCGAGGAACGGCTGCAGCACATCAAGACGCCGATGTCGCTGTCGGTGCTGGGCTGTGTGGTCAACGGCCCCGGCGAGGCGCGCGAAACCGACATTGGCGTCACCGGCGGCGGCCAGGGCAAGCATATGGTCTATCTGTCGGGGATCACCGACCACCATGTGCAAGATGCCGAGATGATCGACCATATCGTCCGGCTGGTCGAGGAGAAGGCGGCCGAAATCGAAGCAGCCGCCGCCAGGCAGGACGCCGCGGCCTAAGCCTTTGCTAACCATCGCCGCGGTAAACCGAGGCGATGAACCGCGGCCTGATCTTCGTCATCCTCACCGGCTTGCTGATCGGCCTGGCCTGGCCGTCCGGCGAGAAAGCGCCTGCCCCTGCCGACGTCATGCAGGCCGGCGACCGCAAGGAAACGGTGCTCGAGCGCGAATCCAACGGCCATTTCTACGCGCATGCCAAGATCAACGATCGCGAGCTGATCCATTTCGTGGTGGATACGGGTGCAACCGACGTCGTCCTGACCGTCGACGACGCGCGCCGTCTTGGCATTGCGGTCAACCCGGCCGAATTCATGGTGATCGGCGAAGGCGCGGGCGGCCCTGTCCGGGGCAAGGGCATCACCCTCGACAGCGTGGAGATCGACGGCAAGCGGGTGGAGCATGTCCGCGCGGCCATCCTCGAGCGAACGACCCTGTCGCTGCTTGGGCAGTCCTATCTGTCGCGGATGGGCGAAGTCGAAATGTCCGGCGACTATATGGTGCTCAAATAATCCAGTCGCGCTAAGGCCCGCCGGATGAGCGAGCCACAGGATCCCGTTCCAGCCTATTTGACCGCGGTCGTCGGGATCGCGCTGTTTTCGATCATGGACATGGTGATGAAGGCGCTCACCCTGGAACTCGGCACCTACCCGACCCTTTTCTGGCGCTCGCTGGTCGGGATATTGCTTGCTTCGCTCCCCTATTTCCTGACGCGCAAGGGCCGGCCGGGCCGGACTGCGATCCGGCTCCATCTATTGCGCGGAACGATGATGGTGCCGATGGCCATCCTGTTCTTCTGGGGGCTGGCCAGGGTTCCGATGGCCCAGGCGGTGGCGCTGACCTTCATTGCCCCGCTGATTGCCCTGATGCTCGCCGCGCTGATCCTCAAGGAGCCCATCGGCAGGCGTACGGTGGGGGGATCGATCGCCGCGTTTGCCGGCGTGGTGATCATCTTCGTCGGCCAGGCGAAGGCGGACCTCGGGCCGACCGCGCTGATCGGGAATGTCGCATTGCTGGGGTCCGCGGTCATCTACGCGTTCAACATCATCGTCATGAGGCGGCAGGCCCAGAATGCGAATTCGGCCGAAATCGCCTTTTTCCAGAATCTGGTAATCGGGACCTGGCTGATCCTCGGCCTGCCGCTGATGGGCATGCCGACCGCTCCGACGGGCCATTGGGGCGAACTGCTGCTGGCCGCGTTCCTGGCGACGGGGTCGCTGATGCTGCTCGGATGGAGCTATGCCCGCGCTGGTGCCGCCTATCTGTCGACGACGGAATATACCGCCTTCCTGTGGGCCATGCTGCTCGGCTGGCTGCGCTTTGGCGAGACAGTATCGCCATTCACCATTGGCGGTGCTGCGCTGATCGTCGCCGGCTGCCTGGTTGCCGCACGCACCCGCAAGGTCGAGCACCCGGTGCTCGAAGCCACCGCCTAGTGGCTGCCAAGGACGTTCACCGCCAGCGCCAGCACGCCAAGGTTGAAGAAAAAGCCGATCACGCAATGGATCGTGGCCACCCTTCGGATGTGGGCCGAGGTGATGGCGACATCGGCAGTCTGCACCGCAACGCCGAGGGTGAAGGCGAAATAGACGAAATCGGCCATCCCCGGCTGCCCCTCGCCGGGAAACTTCAGCCCTTCGCAGTCCCGCCCGGCCGTGTCCCGCGTGTAATAGAGATGGGCATAGTGAAGCGCATAGACCGTGTTGCCGAATATCCAGACCAGCACCAGGGTCGCGACGATGAGCAGCTTGTGGTTGAGGTCGAGCGATTCGGCGCTGCCGATCTGCGCGCTGATCGCGGCCAGGATGACCAATGACAGGAGGATGGTGATGACCAGCAGGAACCAGCGGTTGGCGTCGTTCCGCGCCGCCTTGTCGCGCAATGCCTGGGCCTGCAGCTTCAAGGCTGGGGCGTAGGAAAGCAGGAAGCCAAGGGCCGCCAGGTCGAACCCGGCCAGCAATCCACGCTCCAGTCCCAGCATGATGATCCCGGCCGGCCAGCCAATCGCCAGCAGGATGATGAACAGCAGGAACCGCGGAGGAGCAATGCGGTTGCCGATGTGCATTTGTCGCGCCATGGGCGAAAACTGACGCGTATTGCTGGCAGCGTCCAGCGGCAAAGAAGGAGCGGACGATGGCTTGGTTCTGGCTGATCCTCGGCGGCCTGTTCGAGGTCGGCTTCACCACGGCGCTCCGCTTCGTCGAGGGCTTCAGGAATCTTCCCTGGACCCTGGCGTTCCTCGTGTCCGTGACCTTCAGCATGGGGCTGCTGGAGCTTGCCGCCCGCACCATTCCGATGGGCACCGCCTATGCGGTGTGGGGCGGAATCGGCGCGGTCGGGACGGTCATCGTCGGCATGGCCTTCTTCAACGAGCCGACCACCACTGTCCGCCTTCTGCTCATCCTTGCCATTGTCGGCTGCATCGCCGGCTTGAGGCTTACGGCCTGACCGGTTCCAGCAGCGGCGCGATTTCGGGCGCCTGCTCGATCGACGGCAGAAACCGGGGAGCAGGCAATGGCCCCCGCGCCTGCTCAAAGGCGTATCCCAGCGACAGGATCAGCGAGTCCGACCACTTGGGGCCGATGAAGCTGAGGCCGACCGGAAGCCCTTTCACCTGGCCCATCGGAACGGTGAGGTGGGGATAGCCCGCCATGGCGGCGAGATAGCCTCCTCCACCGCCCGGATATTGGTCGCCATGCACCGCGTCGATCGGCCAGGCGGCGGCGACCGTCGGTCCGATCAGGGCATCGAGCCTGTTCTGTTTCAACAGCCGATCGATGCCGTTGATGCCGGCATAGGCGATGCCCTGGTCACGCCATTTCCGATAGTCCGGATCACCGAGACCCTTGGTCTTCTCGGCCTGCTCGAACAATTGCTGCCCGAACAGTGCGAGCTCCCGGGGGGTCGCCTTGTTGAAGGCGATCACGTCTGCAAGGGTCCGAGTTGTCACGGTCGGCGGAGTAGTGGCGAGATAGGCGTTGAGGCCTGCCTTGAACTCGGTCAGCAGCACTTGCAGTTGTTTCGGTTCTTGCCTGGATCCGCCCAATGACTTGAGCTCGACGATCTCCGCCCCATAGGCGCGGAGCACTGTCAGTGCCCGGTCGAGCGCGGCATCCGTGCCGAAGCCCGATGCGAAGCGCATCAAGCCAAGCCGCTTGCCCTTCAGCGACCCGGGATCGAGCGAAGAAACATAGTCGACCTTGCGCCTGTCGGCCTCGGCCGTCGCCGGGTCGGCCGGGTCGCTTCCGGCAATGGCGTTCATGATCTCCGCGGCTTGCCTTACCGTCCTCGTCATCGGCCCGGCGGTGTCCTGGGTGACGCTGATCGGAACGATGTGGGTCCGGCTGACCAACCCGACGCTCGGCTTGAAACCGACGATGCCGTTGGCCGATGCCGGGCAGCTGATTGATCCGTTGGTTTCGGTACCGATGGCGTAATTGACGATGCCGGCGGCGACCGCGGCGCCCGATCCGGAAGAGCTGCCGCAAGGGTTGCGGTCCAGCGCATAGGGGTTGCGGGTTTGGCCGCCGACAGCGCTCCAGCCGGAGATGCTGCCATTGTCACGGATATTGGCCCACTCGCTGAGATTGGTCTTGCCGATGATGACCATTCCCGCCGCGCGGAGCCGTGCCACCAATGGCGCATCGCGATTGGTGACATTATCCTTCAAGGCCAGGCTGCCGGCAGTGGTCGGCAACGGACCGGCGAGCTCGATATTGTCCTTGATCAGGATCGGCTCGCCGGCAAGCGGGCCCTGTATGCCGGACATTTTGATGCGGGCTGCCTGATCGCGCCATGTCGGATCGATCGCGATGACCGCGCCGATCCTGGGATTTATCTGTTGGATGCGGACCATCGCCTCGGCGATGCGGGGATCGATCGCCGGATCGCTGAGCGGCGTCGGGGCCGCTTCGACCGAAGGCGGCGGAGACACCTGCTCGGTTGAAATGCCCGTGCAACCCGCCAGCAGCAGCGGCACCATCAACCCCGAAAATCTGCCGTTCGTCATGGATGTACGCCCCCTTTGTCGAACAACCGGCCATAGTCATGACAGCTTCATCTTTTTCTCGCCAGCGCTGAGCCCGTTCACGTTTTCGAGAGTTTCGGATTGTACATGACCCGCCGGCTTGCGCTCACCCTGTTCCTCCTCGCCACCACCGCGTCACTGCCGGCCTGGGCGCAGCAGGCAGCCGTTGAGGCTGCCGCGGCTCAACCCGACGAAGAAAATGGTGATGAATATGGCGGCGAGGAAATCGTCGTTCAGGGACAACGTCCGCGCGGATCGGTCGTCGGGGACATCCCGGCCGAGAATGTCCTGAACTCCCGCGACATTCGCGCCACCGGCGCGACCAGCATTGACGAGCTGCTGGATTCGGTCGCCTCGCAAATCGGCAGCGCTCGCGGCCGATCGGGCGGGCGCCCGATCGTGCTCCTCAACGGCCAGCGCATCTCGGGCTTCCGCGAGATTCGCGACTTGCCTCCCGAAGCCATCGAGCGGATGGAAATCCTCCCCGAAGAGGTGGCACTCAAATATGGCTATGCCGCCGACCAGCGGGTGGTGAACATCGTCCTCAGGCGCCGGTTCAATTCCACCAATGTCGAGCTTCGCGGCCGGGGGGCAACCGATGGCGGCTATGTCGATGGTCGCGGTGACGCAGGCCGGCTGATCATCGCCGAGGGCACGCGCACCTCGGTCAACCTGCGCGCCGAAGGAAATTCGGCACTGTTCGAGGATGAGCGCGATATCCTCCTGCAACCTGTGGCCAGCAGGCCCAAAGCAGTGGATCCGCGGCCGTTCCGGACCTTGGTCGGATCGGGCGACACGCTGCGCCTGACGGCCACCCACAACCGCACTATCCTCGGCGATGTATCTGCAACGGTGAATGCGGAGGCCGAGCGCACGGATGGCAAGTCCCGAATTGGCGTGCCGACGGGTTCGCTTGAGGTCGGCGATACCGAAATCCTGCGCGCTTTCCCGGACGAGGGCCCGCTGACCCGGGATTCGAAGTCGGAAGCGCTGCGCGCCGGGACGGCCCTCAATTGGCAGGAGGGCAAGTGGCACCTGTCGTCGACCGGCAACGCCGAATATTCGCATAGCCTGACCCGAACCGACAACGGCCCCGATCTTGGCGGTATCCAGGCGCGCATCGATCTTGGCGATCCGACCTTGGAGCCGCTCGGAGATCTTGGCCTGCTCGACGAGCTGCCGCGCGATCGCAGCCGATCGAACCGCTATTTGCTGAGCCTGGATGGGACCGCCACCGGGCCGCTCATTGCGCTCCCAGCCGGCGATGCGACCGCCACGTTCCGGATTGCCGGCGGATCGACCGGAATCGACAGCAGGTCGACCGTCGACGGATTTACCGCTGAATCCGACCTGCATCGCAACAGCCTGCTCGGCTCGCTCAATCTCGACCTGCCGGTGACCAAGCGTAGTGCGGCGATCGGCAGGCTGACGGCCAATGCCAATGGCTCCGTCGTTCAGCTAAGCGACTTCGGCACGATCACCACGATCGGCGCCGGGCTCAACTGGTCCCCGGCCGAGCGGCTCAACCTGACCGCCAGCTGGACCCGCGAGGAAGGGCCGCCGACCCTGCAGCAGCTGGGCGACCCGCTAATCGAAACGCCCGGGGTGAACCTGTTCGATTTCGCCACCGGGCAGACCGTGGCGGTGACGACATTGACCGGCGGCAATCCCGACCTTCGTGGCGATACACGCAATGTCCTCAAGATCGGCGGTCACTGGCAGCCGTTTGAAAATACCGACTTGCGCCTGCGCGCCGAATATGTGCGGCAGACGACCGACGATCCCCAGGCGTCGCTGACTCTCAGCGAAGCGATGGAAGCGGCTTTCCCGGAGCGCTTCAGCCGCGATGCGAGCGGGACTCTGGTGGCGGTCGACCTGCGTCCCGTCAATTTCCAGGAGGCGCGCCGCGACACGTTTCGCTGGGGCTTTGATTTCACCAAGCCGCTGCAGTCGAAGCCGCCGTCCCAGGCCGCGATCGCGTCATTCCGCGAACGGTTCGCGTCCCAGCAACGGCAACCTGGCCAGCAACGGGAAACGGGCCAGCAACCGCCGCCGCCGCCGTCTGAAGGCGGCGCCGCCGGTCCGGGTGGCGGCGGTCCGGGCGGCTTCCGGGGATTTGGCGGCGGGCGGTTTGGCGGGGGCAGGCAGGGCGGCCGCCTGACCTTTTCGCTGACCCACCAGCTCAACCTGGTCGACGAAGTGACCATCGCGGACGGAGTGCCCAAGCTGGACTATCTGCATGGCGAGCCGGTCGGCCAGACCGGCGGTCGCCCGCGGCACGAAGTCCAGTTCGAAACCGGATATTACAACAATGGCTATGGCGCACGGCTGCAGGGCAATTGGCGCAGCGGTACAACGGTAGACAGCTCGTCCGGCGACCTCAAATTCTCGCCCTATTTCGACGTCGATCTCAGGCTGTTCGCCAATCTCGGCGAGAATTTCGACCTGGCCGCGCAGCACCCATTCTTCCGCGGAAGCACTGTCCGCCTGGAGATCGCGAATATCTTCAACAATCGGCCGAAGGTGCGCGACGAGGCCGGCAACACGCCGCTAAGCTACCAGCCCGATCTGCTCGAACCCATCGGCAGGACGATCGGCATCAGTTTCAGGAAGCTGTTCATCCCCCGCCGCTTCTTCCAGCAGCGGCGGGAGCGGCCGCCGAGCTAGGTCTATGCCGGGGCCTGCGCCGCCGCCTTGGCGATCGAATCGATGACGACCTGGCGCGCCGCCTCCGCATCGCCCCAGGTCCCGACCCGCACCCACTTCTCGGCCTCAAGGTCCTTATAGTGGGTGAAGAAATGGTCGATCTGCTCGACCACGATCGGCGGCAGGTCGGTGTAGTTCTCGACGTCCTTGTAATAGGGCGAGATCTTGGTGACCGGGACGGCCAGGACCTTCTCGTCCCCGCCGGCCTCGTCCTCCAGGTAAAGCACGCCGACCGGGCGGCAGGCGATGACGATGCCGGGCTGCAGGGTCCAGCGCGTCATGACCAGGCAATCGAGCGGATCGCCGTCGTCGCACAGGGTCTGCGGGATGAAGCCGTAATTGGTCGGATAGCGCATCGGCGTGTGCAAGATGCGATCAACGAATATGGCGCCGCTCTTCTTGTCGAATTCATATTTGACGGGCTCGCCGCCGATCGGGACTTCGATGACCACGTTGATGCTGTGCGGGGGATTGGGCCCCACGGGAATCAGGTCGATATTCATGATGGGCGCGCCTCTAGCGGCGGGGCGGCATGAACGCCAGCCCCTCAGGGATAGTCCCGGTGGCCAAGGCCGAGAGCTTGCGGCACACCGTCACCCACTTCGAACATGGAGGGGCTCATGAACAGCATGACGAAGAAGGGGGTTGCGGAGTTTATCGGCACCTTTTGGCTGGTGCTCGGCGGTTGCGGCAGCGCCGTCCTGGCCGCGGCATTTCCGGACGTGGGGATCGGCCTGCTCGGCGTGGCGCTGGCTTTCGGCCTGACGGTGATGACCATGGCCTATGCCATCGGTCACATATCCGGCTGCCATCTCAATCCGGCGGTCACGGTCGGCCTGTGGGCCGGCGGCAGGTTCGATGCCAGGGAGGTTCCCCTCTACATCGCCGCGCAGGTGCTTGGCGCGGTTGCGGCGGCCTACCTGCTTTATATCATCGCGAGCGGGCAGCCCGGCTTCATGCTCGATCCGAACGGCCTCGCCGTGAACGGGGTCGAGGCCCATTCGCCCGGCGGCTATTCGATGCAGGCAGGTGTCGTCACGGAAGTGGTCATGACGGCTTTCTTCCTGCTGATCATCATGGGCTCGACCCATAGCCGCGCGCCGGCCGGTTTCGCGCCGATTGCGATCGGCCTGGGCCTCACCCTGATCCACCTCATTTCGATTCCGGTCACCAACACGTCGGTCAATCCGGCGCGGAGCACGGGGCCGGCCCTGATCGTGGGCGGACTGGCGCTGCAGCAGCTGTGGATCTTCTGGGTTGCGCCGATCGTCGGCGCGGTGATCGGCGGCGGCCTCTATCGCTGGCTGGAGCCGGAGGAACGTCCCGCCGTCGCGGGCGATTGATGGGAATCCGCTGCCTCTTGGGCGGCAGTTGGCGAACGGCAATCTAGCCGCTATCGCCCGGGTCGCGATGGCAAAGATCGAGACACCGCAGCCCGTCCGGGGCACGCAGAGCATGCTCGGCGAAGAGGCCGACCGCTTCCATGAAGTGGTCGCCGCCTTCGACCGCGTGCGGCGCCTGTACGGCTTCAAGCGGGTCGAGGTGCCGCTGATAGAACCGACGCAGGTCTTTGCCCGGACCATCGGCGAGACGACTGACGTGGTCTCCAAGGAAATGTATTCGTTCGAGGACCGCTCGGGCGATTCGATCACCCTGCGGCCGGAATTCACCGCCGGCATCTGCCGTGCCTATTTGAGCGAGGGGTGGCAGCAATATGCGCCCCTGAAGGTCGCGACCCATGGCGCCGCTTTCCGTTACGAGCGGCCGCAGAAGGGCCGGTACCGGCAGTTCCATCAGCTGGACGCGGAGATCATCGGCACCGCCGAACCGCAGGCCGACGTCGAACTACTGGCACTGGGGTCACAGCTGCTCGGCGAGTTGGGCATCAACGCCGTTACCCTGAAGCTGAATTCGCTCGGCGACGCCGAGAGCCGCGATAACTGGCGGGCGAGGCTGGTCGCGCATTTTGCCGCGTATCGCGACCAGCTGTCGGAGGACAGCCGGGAGCGGCTGGACAAGAACCCGCTCCGCATCCTGGACAGCAAGGACCCGCGGGACCGTCAGTTCGTCGATGATGCGCCGGTCATGCAGCTTACAGGCGAGGCCGAGGATTTCTTCGGCAAGGTCCGCGAAGGGTTGGATGCGGCCGGTGTCGCCTACGAGCTTGACCCGCACCTGGTGCGCGGGCTCGATTATTACCGCCACACGGCATTCGAGTTCGTCACCGACCAGCTCGGTGCGCAGGGAACTGTCATCGCCGGCGGCCGATATGACGGGCTGGTCGAGCAATTGGGCGGCCCGCATACACCGGCGGTCGGCTGGGCGGCGGGCATCGAGCGGCTGGCGATGATGATCGATGCACCGGCAGTCGAAGCGCTCGATGTCGCCGTGGTGGTCGAGGATGATGCCGTCTTGGCCGCTGCATGGAAAGCGGCGACGGTATTTCGCCGTGGCGGGATGTCCGCTGAGTTGGTCGCGTCCGGCAGCCCGCGCAAGCGGTTCGACCGGGCGGTGAAGCGCGGCGCCAAGGAAATCCTGGTGCTTGGCCTCAACGACGGCGAAGTGACCAGCCGCTTCAAATCGTCGTCCCAATCGCGCGCCACGGCCTTGCTCGACGGGATCGAATGGCCGCGTCCATGAAGTCCATCTCGCTCGACCGCATCGTCTCGATCGAGACGAAGAAGCATGACCTCGCCGAGGCGATGGCGGCCCCCGACCTGTCGCCGGACGATTTCGTCCGCCTCAGCAAGGAATATGCGCAGATCGAGCCGGTCGCGGCCGCGGCCCGGGAGGTGCGCCGCCTGCGCGCCGAGCTGGAGGTCCTGGTCGGCCTCGCGCACGACCCCACGGCCGAGCCCGAGCTTAAGGAATTGGCGGCGGTCGAGGCCGAGGAGATCAAGGAGAAGCTGCCTCTCGCCGAGCGCGCCCTGGCGTTGAAGCTGCTGCCCAAGGACTCCGCCGACGAGCGCGCCGCGATGCTGGAGGTCCGCGCCGGCACCGGCGGCGACGAAGCCGCGCTATTCGCCGGCGACCTGCTGCGGATGTACCAGCGCTTTGCCGAGGAACAGGGCTGGAGGTTCGAGCTGATCAGCGCATCCTCGGCCGATGTCGGCGGATATAAGGAAGCGGTGGCCTCGATCAGCGGCACTGGCGTGTTCGCCAAGCTGAAGTTCGAAAGCGGGGTGCACCGCGTCCAGCGCGTGCCGGTGACCGAAAGCGGCGGACGCATCCATACGTCGGCGGCGACGGTCGCGGTCTTGCCGGAGGCGGAGGACGTCGACGTCCAGATCGACGACAGGGACCTGCGCATCGACGTCTATCGTTCGTCGGGTCCGGGCGGCCAGTCCGTCAACACCACCGACAGCGCGGTGCGCATCACCCACTTGCCGACCGGCCTGGTCGTCATCCAGCAGGACGAGAAGTCGCAGCACAAGAACAAGGCCAAGGCGCTGAAAGTGCTGCGCACGCGCCTGTTCGAGTTGGAGCGCGAGCGGCTGGCGTCGGAACGCGCCGGCGCGCGCAAGTCGATGGTCGGATCGGGCGATCGTTCGGAGCGCATCCGCACCTATAATTTCCCCCAGGGCCGGGTCACCGACCATCGCATCAACCTGACCCTGCACAAGCTCGACGCGATCCTCGAGGGCCCGGGGCTCAGCGAACTGGTACAGGCACTGGCCGCCGAGGATGAAGCCGAGCGCCTCGCGAGCCTCGAGGAAGCGTGACGACGATTCCCCGCGCGCTGGGCCGCGCGACCGAAGCGCTTGGCAAGACCAGCGACACGCCGCGACTCGATGCGGAGCTGCTGATGGCGGCGGCGTTGGGAATCGGCCGTGACCGGCTGATCCTCGATAATCCCCGCGGCCACGCACCGGCGGCCTTCTTCGAATTTGCGGAACGGCGCGCGAAGGGCGAGCCGGTGGCCTATATTACGGGTCAGCGCGCTTTCTGGACGGTCGATCTGGAAGTGGGACCGGGCGCGCTCGTCCCGCGGCCGGACAGCGAAACCCTGATCGCGGCTGCGGTCGAGCATTTTGCCGGCAGTGCCGGCCCAGGGCATATTCTCGATCTCGGCACCGGGCCCGGCACCCTGCTGCTCGCTGCGCTCGACGAATGGCCCAGTGCCACCGGCCTCGGCATCGATGCGTCGAACGCAGCACTGGCCTATGCAGCCCGCAATGCGCAGCGGCTTGGAATGAGCGGACGCGCCGAATTCCGAACCGGCAACTGGGCCGACGGCGTCGATCGGATGTTCGATCTCATCCTGTGCAACCCGCCCTATGTCGCGGAAGGGGCTGAAACGGGACCGGGTGTCACCGAATATGAGCCCCATGAAGCGCTGTTCGCCGGTCCGGAGGGGCTGGACGAATATCGCCGCCTCGCTCCGGAGATCGGAAGGCTGCTGGCATCTGGCGGGCTGGCGGCGATCGAGATTGGCTTTGATCAGGCCGATAGCGTCGCCGCGCTGTTCGAGGCGCAGGGGCTTGGACCCGGGGTCGCGATGGACCTGGCGGGGCGTCCCCGAGCACTTCTTATCCGAGGTTAAGCTGAAAAAGGCTTGGAATTTCGACATTGCGCCATTACATCGGGGTCCAGGGACGGGACCGCTCTCACGAAAATGATGCGCTCCCGCCACCGACCCCCGACGACATCGCCGCGCTCCCGCAAGACAGGCGGTTGACGGCAAGGGAGGGTCGACTTGCGCTTCTATTGCGCGGGCCGGTCCGCCCACGGCGGGACACACTTCCTAGGAAGGAAGAATTGCGGCACCGGCTTTGCCGGCGCCAGTGCGACAGGGAAACAACCAGTTGATCAATAATCGTCAGGGCGGCCGTCGTCGTGGTCGCGGTGGACAGCGCCCCCAGGGCATGGCCGGCAGTCCCGGCAACCGGCAGGACAACCGGCAGCGCGGTAACGCGGCGCAGCTGCTTGAGAAATACAAGACGCTCGCGCGTGATGCGCAGCTGGGCGGGGATCGTGTCCAGACCGAATATTATCTCCAATACGCCGACCATTATTTCCGCGTGCTGGAGGAAAACCGCTCGCGCTACGAGGAGCAGCAGGCGCATCGCCGCCCCCGCCGGGATGACGACGACGATGGCGTCGATATGGACGGCGATGAAGAGATGATGGCCGAAGGCGAATCGGGCGAAGACGAGGGCGAAATCGAACCCCGCCAGCGCCAGGATCAAGGCCAGGGTCGCGATCGGGGCCGGGAACGAGGCCGCGACCGCTTCGAGCGTCGGGACCGCAGCGATTTCCGTGCGAATGGCGCTCCGCGAGAGGATCGACCGGAGGTCGAGGAGGAAAGCGAAGAGCGGATTTCGCTCGGTGTCCTGCCGCCGGCAATCGGAGCAGCTGAGGCGGAAGAGCAACAGCCGGAGACCAAGCCGCGCCGCAGGGCCCGCAAGCCTCGCGCGGACGATGGCAAAGAGGAAGTCCCTCCGGCCGCGTGAACGGCGCAAAATCGAGGAATATCCAGGGCGGCCGGAGCAATTCGGCCGCCCTTTCCTTTGGTCGCAAGTCACACAATTGAAACATGGGCGTCACTATCGCGTCGCTGGCCATGGCTAGTCCCCAGCCTGTCGGCGGCCCTGTTTAGGCCGCGCAAAGGGACGTGAACCATGACCTCGAAGTTTTCACTCTATGCCGCTGGGGCGGCGACGATGCTCTCCATCCCGGCGATGGCCGATGCGCGCAGCATGCGCGCAGTCGGCAGTTCGACCGTTTATCCTTTTGCCAAGATGGCCGCCGAGCGAGTCGCCCGCGCCAACCCGAAACTTGGCGCTCCGATCATCGAATCGACTGGCACGGGCGCCGGCTTCAAGCTGTTCTGCGCGGGGGTCGGCGAACGCTTCCCGGACGTCTCAAACGCTTCGCGACGCATGAAGGCGTCGGAAGCCAAGAGCTGCGCCGCAAACGGCGTCAAGGAAGTTACCGAGATCCAGATCGGCATTGACGGCATCGCTTTCGCGACCGCCAAAGGCTCCCCGCTTGGCGGCGTCACCACCAAGGACATCTACATGGCGCTGGCCAAAACGCCGTTCGGCAAGCCGAACAAGGCCAAGACCTGGAAGGACGTCAACGCCAAGCTGCCGGCAATCCCGATCCGCGTTTATGGACCGCCGCCGACGTCAGGCACCCGGGACGCGTTCGGCGAACTGATCATGTCCGCCGGTTGCGAAAGCAACCCCGGCATGGTGGCGCTGAAGAAGGCTAACGAGGCGAAGTACAAAGCGGTTTGCCAGGGACTGCGCGAAGATGGCGCTTTCATTGAGGCCGGCGAGAACGACAACCTCATCGTCCAGAAGCTGGAAGCAAACCAGGGGACGGTCGGCGTCTTCGGCTATTCCTACCTGGAAGAGAATGCCGGCAAGCTAAAAGGCATCACCATCAACGGTGTTGCGCCAACCTACGACACCATTTCTTCGTTCAAATATCCGGGCGCGCGCCCGCTCTACATCTACGTCAAGAATGCGCATGTCCGGGCGATCCCGGCGATCCGTGCCTTCGTCGCCGAAATGACCAAGGAAAGCGCGATCGGCCCGAATGGCTATATGCGGGCTGGCGGCCTGGTCGCCGCACCGGCGCCGGTCCGCGCGAGGTCGCAGCAGGCCGCCCGGACCCTGACTCCGGTCAAGTTCGCCGAGCTGAAATAAGCAAGTTATAGGTCACGCAATCATGGTGCGCCGCCGTCGGGCGGCGCGCCACGGCCTCGCGAAAGCGGCGAGGTTGGGGGGAAAGGGAATAAGATGAAGCCTAGTTATTTGGTTCGCGCGCTGCTCGCTGGCAGCGCCATCGTCATCAGCAGCACCGCCTGGGCGCAGGAAGCCACGCCGCCCGCCGATACCTCCGCGGAAGCGCAGCCGGATCCGTCCGACGCCACCGCCGACCAGGCGATCCAGGGCGCGCAGGCGCTCGACGATGCCCAGGCAAAGATCGAACTGCTCCAGGCCCAGGTCGAGGCGCTGCAGGAGTCGATCGCGCAGATCCAGGCCGCACAGGCCAAGGTGACGCCCAGCTGGAAAGGCTCGCCGCAGCTGGAGGACAAGGAAGCCGGCTGGAGTTTCAAGCCCAAGGGCCTGCTGCAATATGATGCCGGCTATGTCGGTTATCCGAACGGCGACGAGCTGCGCAACAGCGCCCAGAACACGGGCCTCAACTACCAGAACCTGGGATGGAACACCCGTCCCCGGCGCCTGACGATCGGCGCCGAAGGCTCGATCCCGGGCGGCTTCCGCTACAGCGCCGAATTCAACTTCGTGCAAAACAGCATCGATTTCGAAGACGTGTTCCTTGCCTATGACTTCAAGGACTCGCCGCTGACGGTGCAGGCCGGATATTTCTATCCCTTCTCCAGCCTCGAGACGATGACCAGCTCCAAATATACCTCGTTCATGGAGCGCGCGGGCATCACCGACGCATTCAGCCACAACCGCCGCATCGGCGCTGCATTGCTTGCGAACGACAAGGCCACGGACAAGTGGCTCGCGCAGGCCGGTATCTTTAGCGAAGAGATGAACAATGGCGACTTCAATCGCACCGGCTGGGCGTTCGCCGCGCGGGGCGTCTTCTCGCCGACGCTGGGCACCACCCGCCTGCACCTCGGCGCGAACTTCGAACATCGCGTCAACAAGAAGGAGGCGATGGGCAAGAACTACCAGGCCCGGCCGACGACGCAGCTGACCGATCAGCGCTTCATCAGCACGGGCAATCTTGCGGCTAAGGGCGACGACATCCTCGGCTTCGAAGCCGCGGCGATCTTCAAGCAGTTCCATTTCGCCGCCGAAGCGCAAAAGCTGTGGGTGCGCGACGCCCTCAGCGTGGCCGAGATCGCCGATATCAACAGCGACCTTGGCAGCAACGTTATCCCGACCGGCAGCGCCCTAAATGGGAACCCGAGCTTCTTCGGCGGATATGCCGAGCTCGGATACTATCTCACCGGCGAAACCCGTTCCTACAAGGGCGGCAGCTTCGGCCGCGTAAAGGTATTGAAGCCGTTCAACCAGGGTGGATGGGGCGCGCTGCAGCTCAATGCGCGCATCGACTATCTCGATCTTAGCGACCGTGTCGCCGATTCCGCGACTTTCACGGCACCGAACTATGTCAACGGCGGCAAGCAGATCGCCTACCAGGCGAGCCTGGTCTGGAATCCGACCGACTATGTTCGCTTCATGGCGCAATATGCGCACCTCAACGTGACCGGCGGCCCGCGCCAGACGGTCTCGACCCTGGGTCCGCCGCCGCTGATCGGCCTGTTCCCGATCGGCACGACGGAGCCCATCAACGAGCGGGAATTCGATAGCGACGTCTTTGCAATGCGAGCCCAGATCGACTTTTAATTCTTCCCTTCGATCCGGGACTCCGGGCCCTCCGCTTCGGCGGGGGGCCTTTTTATTGCCCGTCGACCGGCCGTGGCCGGTGCTGCTCGTCCAACGCGACGAAGGTGAACAGGCCTTCGGTGACTTTGATGTCGGCCGCCCCGCGATCGCGCGTCGCGATGACCTCGATGCGGATCGCCATGGAGGTGCGGCCGACCCGCTCGACCTCGGCATAGACGCTGATGACATCGCGCAGGTGGATCGGCTGGATGAATTCCATCTTGTCGATGGCGATGGTGGCGACGGAGCCTCCGGCCCGGCGGGATGCGACGATACCGGCGGCGATGTCCATCTGGCTCAGCACCCAGCCGCCGAAGATATGGCCGTTGGCATTGATGTCGCTTGGCCCGGGAACGACCCGCAGTACCGGCATGCTATGATCGAGGCTCATCGTCACCCTTCTGTTTATGATCCGCGGCGTCGGCATCCTGGCCCATCCGGTTGCTCAGGAAAACCAGGGTCATCAGCGCAATTCCCAGCAGCACGCTGAGACCAACGCCAAGTGCGGTCGCTACCAGCATATGGACGCGGATTTCGCTATCGCCTTGCGCCACCAGGGCGACCGCCACGGCCGCGATCGCGATGGAGAACAGCACCGCCCAGCGCATGATCCTGAGGAACTGCAGCTTTAAGGGGCCGAGCGGCGAAACGGGATCGGGACTTGGCATGTGCATGCATTTGGCGGTTGAAAGTGAGACTTTCAACGCGCACATCCGTTAGGAGCGCAACAGGGAGGCGGCGCCATGATCATCGCGGCAATCCTTTCGACCAAGGGAAGCGAGGTAGCGACCGTACCGACGGGCACCAGCGTGCGCGACGCGGTGTCGTTGCTGGCCGAGAAGCGAATTGGCGCCGTGCCCGTGCTCGACGCCGGCGGGATCAGCGGCATTTTCTCCGAGCGCGACCTGGTGCGATGCGTATGTGACCATGGCGCCGGTGTGCTGGACTGGCCGGTGGAAAAGGTGATGAGCTCCCCGGTCGAGACGGTCGATACCCAGACGCCGATTCTCACCGCGCTTGCCACCATGACCCAGCGCCGCATGCGCCATCTGCCGGTGGTGGAAGATGGAAAGATTCGCGGAATCGTCTCGATCGGCGACTTGGTGAAGCACAGAATCGAGCGGATCGAGGCCGAGGCCGAAGCGCTGAGGACTTACATCCAGTCGGCCTGACGACATAGGAATTGGGGGATTTCCTAACCTTTTCAAAACTATGGCCGCACGGTTTCCAGTTTTTTGAAAAAGGCGGTTGACGGTCAGGGGCCCCCTCCATATATGCCCCCTCACAGCAGCGGCGGCGGCCAGTTTGGTCCGCCACCGTGTTCGTGTCTCTAACCAGTCGGCTACCGACACCCGGAACAAATGGACCGGGGGCAGAGACACGTCGGCTCTTTGACATTGTCGGTTTAGATGAAGGGACATGTGGGCGGCGGCCCGGTCTTCGATAGCCTCTGGGTATCGAACGGTCGGTCAAATTTATGCCGTTCCTTAATGTGACTTCCGTCGGGCTTGCCTGGCGGGATGAGCAAATGTCCTAATACGCAAACACACCAGTTTGTATATTTGTGCAGGAACGGCTCCCAGAGTCCGGCTTGCTTCGGCCTATTCCGCCGGAGCTTGTCGTACATCAACTTGAGAGTTTGATTCTGGCTCAGAACGAACGCTGGCGGCATGCCTAACACATGCAAGTCGAACGAGACCTTCGGGTCTAGTGGCGCACGGGTGCGT
>JBJMUA010000022.1:0-13140 GCA_045811425.1 Sphingomicrobium sp.
GGGCGGCGGCCTCTCGGGCCAGGCCGGTGCGGTCAAGCATGGCATCGCCCAGGCGCTGTCACGCTACGAACCGGCGCTGCGCACGGCGGTCAAGCGCGAAGGCTTCCTGACCCGCGATAGCCGCGTCGTCGAGCGCAAGAAGTACGGCCGGGCCAAGGCTCGCCGCAGCTTCCAGTTCTCGAAGCGCTAATCGCGAATTTCAGCGAACAAGGAAGGGCGTCTCGGGCATCCCGAGGCGCCCTTTTTCTTGCGCCTGAACAGCCTGCGCGCAAAACCATTGCAAAGTAGGATTTCGTTTGAGAGGATCGCCGCCAAAGGGATGAGGCCCCGCTGTTTGACAGCATCGATTATGCATGCGTCGCAAGATGCATCGGTACAGCGTGGAATGTCGTTTTGGGCCTGACTTTAGCCTGACCTTTGACATTCGCCGCAGCCGAACGGCAGTCTACCCATATGCGCCCTTTTCTCGCCTTTCTGCTCCTGATCCTGTTCGCGTCTCACGCCCTGGCCGAGCCGACACTGCTGCGTCCCGCGCGCGTATTCGACGGCTTCGCGATGCACGAAGGGTGGCAGGTGCTGGTCGAGGGCGACCGCATCGTTGCGGCTGGACCCGACTTGCCCCAGCCAGCTGGCGGCCATGTCATCGACCTTTCTGGTACGACCTTATTGCCCGGCCTGATCGAGGGCCACGGCCACCTGTTCCTTCATCCTTACAATGAGACATTGTGGGACGATCAAGTCCTCCATGAGCCGCTCGCCCTTCGCACTGCGCGCGCAGTCGTCCATGCCGAGCGGACACTCAGGGCCGGCTTCACCACCGAGCGCGACCTTGGCACGGAGGGTGCCGGCTTTGCCGACGTCGGGCTAAAGCAGGCCATCGACCAGGGGATTGTGCCCGGTCCTCGCTTGCTGGTTTCGACCAAGGCGATCGTCGCCCGCGGTGCGTATGGCCCGAAGGGCTTTGAACCAGGCCTCGCGATTCCCCAGGGCGCCCAGGAAGTAGCGGGCGTGGATGAAATGGTGCGGGCGGTCCGCGACCAGATTGCAGGCGGTGCCGATGTCATCAAATTCTACGCCGACTATCATTGGGGCAAGGGCGAGCCGAGCCGCCCTACCCTGTCGCAGGCGGAGCTCGATGCCGGGGTTGCCGCCGCGCATGACGCCGGCCGGCCGGTCGCCGTCCATGCCACGACGCCGGAGGGCATGATGCGCGCCGTTCGCGCCGGTGCCGATACGATCGAACATGGTTACGGAGGAACTTCGGCGGTGTTCGAGGAGATGGCCAAACGGCACGTCGCCCTTTGCCCGACCCTGGCGGCATCCGAAGCTTATGCCCGCTATTTCCAGCATTGGGATGGGCATGAACCGGCCCCCGCCAGCGTCGAGGAGAACCGCCGGTCGTTCCGGCAGGCGATGACGGCAGGCGTGCCGATCTGCATGGGAGGCGACGTCGGCGTCTATACCCACGGCGACAATTGGCTGGAGATGGACGCAATGGCTCGGGCCGGCATGTCGCCCGCCGATGTTCTGGTCGCGGCCACTTCCGGAAATGCGCGGATCTTTGGCTTGCCCGATCGCGGTCAGGTCAAGGAGGGGCTGTTGGCCGACCTGGTCGCGGTGCGCGGCGATCCCACGCGCGACGTCCGGGCCATGCGCGAGGTCAGCATGGTGATGAAGGGCGGCAAAATCATAAGCCGGTGACAAGCGTCCTTTAGCGACCCTTTCCTTTTGCAATGGCTGGGCTAGGACCTGCCCATGCCTCTTGCATTCACTCGCGCGGTCAGCCCGCGGATTGCCGAATGTGCCCTCACCCATCTCGATCGCCGGCCGATCGATGCCATCAGGGCCGCCGCCCAGCATGCCGCCTATGAGCAGGCATTGAAGGATGCCGGCTTCGACCTCGTTCGCCTGCCTGAATTGGCCGACGATCCTGACGCTGTGTTTGTCGAGGACACAGCCATCTTGCTGGGCGACCACGCCATCATCACCCGGCCCGGCGCAGCTTCACGCGCGGCGGAAATCTTCTCGACAGCTGAAGGATTAAGGCATCATTTCACGGTGCATTATCTCTCGGCCGGAACGCTCGATGGCGGAGACGTGCTACGCGTCGAAAATACCCTCTATGTCGGTCAATCCAGCCGGACGGACGCTGAGGGAACACAGGCGCTCGAAGCTGTCGTATCGTCGCTGGGCTATTGGGTGGTCCCGGTGGAGCTGGATCGCTGCCTCCACCTCAAGACGGCGGCGACATTTGCCGGATTGGACGATCAAGGCGTGCCCACCTTGCTCGTCAATCCCGACTGGGTCGATCCGGCCCTATTCGCGGGAACGGAGCCGCTGTGGGTCGCCGAGGATGAGCCCTTCGCAGCCAATGTCGTTCTCGCCGGCGACAGGCTGATCATGGCGGAGGGAAGCCCGCGTACCGTGGGGGCATTGCGCGATCGCGGCTTCAAGGTCGTCGAAGTCGACCTGTCCGAACTGCAGAAGGCGGAAGCGGGCGGCACCTGCATGAGCCTGATCGCCGATGGCTAATTTCCTAACCGTGACCGTATCTCGGCCTCGCTGAGCGGCAATTCCACGCGCTTCAGTCTGGCGGTCTGGCCACTGACAAGCTTGACCGAGCTCCTGGGCACGCCAAGCGATTTGGCCAGCAGCGTGATCACTTCTTCATTGGCGGCGCCGTCCGCGGGGGCAGCCGCCACGCGCATCTCCAGAAACGGCCGTCCGGACGGATCGGTTTTCCAGTCGCCGATCCCGGGCCGGGCCGAACGCGGCGTTACGCGAACCCCGATGATGGCCGGGCCGGTCAATCGGCCATTGCCATCTGCTGTTCCCCCAACGCCGCAGCCTTGGCCGGCCGCAGCAGCAGCACCAGCGGGATGGCGGCGAAGGTCAGCCACATCATGATCCAGAAATCGTCGATATAGGCGATGAATGCGGCCTGCCGCGTGATCTCCGCATTGGCGACCGCTACCGCGGTGGAGGCTGGCAGGCCAAAGATCGAAATGACGCCCTGGCTGAGGGTCGGCAGGATCTGCTCCGTCACGTTACTGGCCATGTCGGCATGGGCGATCTGCATGTTGCGAGCGAGCAAGGTGGTCACCAGGCTGATGCCGATGGAGCCGCCGATATTGCGCGACAGGTTCAGGAGGCTCGCCGCATGGGTCCGCATCTTGGGATCCAGGGTCGCAAAGGCGAGACTTTGCATGGTGACGAACACCAGGCCGAGGCCCAGCCCCTGCACCAGCCCAGACCAGACGATCGGCCCGCTGCCCATGTCGATCGCAAACCCGGTCATCATATGCAGCGACCAGCCCATCAGGCCGAGACCTAGTGCGACCAGGATACGAAGGTCGACCTTGCCTACCAAGCGGCCGGCAAGCAGCATGGAGATCAGCGTACCCACGCCCCGGGGCGCAGTCATGATGCCTGCCTGCAGCACCGAATAGCCATAGAGGCTCTGCAGGAGCGGCGGCAGAAGGGCGAGGCCGGCCAGCAGCAACACGCCGGTGACCATCATGAAGGTCAGGCCCAAGGCGAAATTGCGGTCCGCGAACAGCGAGCGGGCGAAAATTGGCTTCTTCGAGGTGAGCGTGTGGATGAGGAACATCCAACCCGCGGCAGCGAACACGCCCAGCTCGATCCAGATTTCCACGCTGTCGAACCAATCCTCATGCTGGCCGCGGTCGAGCATCATCTGCAGCCCGGCCAGCGCCAGGCCCAACAGGGCGAATCCGAACAGGTCGAAGCGGTGATCGGACTTGGCGGTTGTCGGCATGAAACGCAGGATCATCAGCGCGGCAAGCAAGCCGACCGGGATGTTCACCAGGAACACCCAGCGCCAGTCGAAGCTGTCGGTCAGCCAGCCGCCCAGCACGGGTCCAAGGATCGGACCGATCATGACCCCGCCGCCGAACAGCGCCATTGCGCGGGCATGGCGATTGGGCGGGTTGATGTCGAACAAAGTGGCCTGGGACAGCGGAACAAGGAAGGCTCCGCTGACGCCCTGGATGATGCGAAAGCCGACCATTTCCGGCAGCGACTGGGCGATGGCGCACAGGAACGACGCGATGGTGAAGCTCACCACCGACCAGAACAACAGCCGCTTGCGCCCGATGCGGTCCGCCAGCCAGCCCGAGATGGGCAAGGCGATCGCGGACGCGACGATATAGCTGGTCAGCACCCAGTTGATGCTTTCCTGGGTCGCGCCGAGGCTCGCCTGCATGTGCGGCAGGGCGACATTGGCAATGGTGGTATCCAGCACCTGGATCAGCACGGCCAGCATCACCGCGATGGTGACGAGCAGGCGCCGTGCCGGATCGAGCTGCTGCTCGATGGCCATGATCAATTCCTGACGCGGATCGTGACCGTCGAGCTCAGGCCGGCAATCATCTCGCGCGGTGGCTTACCGTCAAAGGCGATGCGGACCGGTACGCGCTGCGTTACTTTGACCCAGTTGCCGTTGGCATTCTGTGCAGGAAGGACCGAGAACTCACTGCCGGTGCCGGCGCCAATCGAGGCGATCCTGCCTTTGAGCTTGAGATCGGGATAGGCGTCGAATTCGACCTCTGCCGGCTGTCCGACGGCCATCCTCGCGAGATCGCCTTCCTTGAAATTCGCCTCGACCCACGCCTGCCGGTCTCCGACGATCGACAGCATCGACACGCCGGTGATCGCGGTCTGGCCGACCAGGAGTCGATCCGACTGCGCCACGACACCGCTGGTGGGCGCTCGGATCACGGTGTGCGCGAGGTCAAGCCGCGCCTTTTCCACGGCAGCAAGGGCGGCGGCGATTTGCGGCTGGTTGCCGCGGGGAGAGATCGCCGCCGCCGCGTTTTCCGACTTGGCACGTGCATTGGCCAGGTCGGTCCGCGCATCGCTTAATTCATTGAGGGCATCGTCATATGCGGCCCGGGTGGTGAAGCCATCCTTCATCAAGGCGGCCTGCCGCTCAAAAGCGCGGCGAGCGACAGCCACATTGGCCTCGGTACCCTGGACATCGGCGTTGGTGCCCTCGGCCTGGACGTACAACTGATTGGTCTGCAGCCGAGCCGCGGCCAATTGTGCCTCGGCCGCGTGGAGCGCGGCCTCGAACGGCGCCGGGTCGACGCGATAGAGCAGGTCGCCCTTGTTCACATGCTGGTTCTCGCGAACATACACCGCCACGACCGGCCCATTGACCTGGGTCGAGATCGCCGTGACGTCCTGCTTCACATAGGCATTGTCGGTCGACACGGTTGCGCCCCCGGTCAACCAGAAGAAGAGACCGGCAGCCAGGATCAGCAACGGCAGCGATAGCATGATTGCCAGCCGGCGCCGGGATTTGGGTGCCAGTTCCGCTGGTGCATCGGCAGCAACGGCGGACGCAACTATACTCATCTTATTCATGCCGATTTCCTCATCGCCGCTTCGGCACGGCCGATATTGCTGCGCATCCGGGCCAGCCTGGTGCGCATGGTCTCCAGTTCCTCGATGTCAAAATCCGCAAACGCCTCGTCCGACATTTCCTCCGCGAGTTCGGTCAGCCTGGCGATAATCGGACCGGCCTTGGCGGTGAGCATCAGGCGCCAGGCGCGGCGATCGACCGGATCGGGCTGGCGCTCGACAAGCCCCGCTTCCTCCAATCGGTCGATGATCCGGCCGGCGGTGATCGGTTCTACGTCCAGCCGCTCCGCCAGTTCGACCTGCTTGAGGCCAGGCGAGTGACCCAGCCAGGCGAGGACCCGCCACTGCGCCGTGGTCACGCCAAGCGCCGCCGCACGCCGGTCATAGTAGCGGCGTAACGATCGGTAGGTTTCGCCGATTTCCCAAGCAAGCTCTTTCATATGCGCCGTATATAATAAGCATGCTTAGTATATCAACCACTGTCTTGCCAGCGCCACAATCTCGCGCCAAGCCGGGCCCTCATGACAGAACAGAACAATATCGAATCTATCCTAGACGAACTCGAATCCCGCTACGAAGCCTCGGTCGGCCGCCTCAGAAAGGCGCTGGCCCTATATGCCCGAGAAGGGATTCGTCCCGATCCCGCGACCCGCGATGACGGCGCATTCGCCTACCCCGAGCTTCGCGTCGAATATGATCCGGAATCGCCTCCGCCCACTCCCGACCGCGCCTTCGCCCGTTTGAACCAGCCCGGCATCTACACGGCCTCGATCGCGCGGCCCGCCCTGTTCCGCGCCTACCTGCATGAACAGCTCGAGCATCTGATTCGCGATTATCCCGTGAAAGTCAGCGTGGGCACTTCGGCAAGCGAGATCCCCTATCCTTATGTGCTCGACGGCGGCGACCTCGACCTGCAGGGCATTTCGACCGCAGAGCTTAGCCGCTGGTTCCCATCGACCGACCTGATCCATATCGGCGACGAGGTGGCCGATGGAGCCTGGGATGTGGTGCTCGATCCGACCCGGCCGCTGGCACTGTTCGACGCACTGCGCACCGACTTCAGCCTGGCGCGCCTGAAGCATTATACCGGCACGCCGGCCGAGCATTTCCAGCGCTTCGTGCTGTTCACCAACTATGTCCGCTATGTCGACGAGTTCGTGCGCTTCGCCATTGCCGCGCTGCGCGATCCCGCCAGCCGTTTCACTACCTTATCGGTGCCGGGCGGGACGTTCGAACATGGCGACCTGGCGGACGCCGAAGAGCAGATCGCCGCGGGCGTATGGCGGCGACACCAAATGCCGGCCTATCATCTGATGACGCCAGAGGGCGATGGCATCACCTTGGTGAACATCGGGGTCGGTCCCAGCAATGCCAAGACCATCTGCGATCATATCGCGGTCCTTCGTCCGGAGGCGTGGCTGATGATCGGCCATTGTGGCGGGCTGCGCCCCAGCCAGTCGATCGGCGATTATGTGCTCGCCCACGCTTATCTGCGCGACGACCATGTCCTCGACGACGTGTTACCGGTCGAAATCCCCATTCCGGCCATCGCCGAGGTCCAGACCGCGCTGTTCAACGCGACCCTCGCCGTCACCGGTGAAGATGAGGACAGCGTCAAGAAAAGGCTTCGCACCGGCACGGTGGTCACGACGGACGATCGCAACTGGGAGCTGCGCTACACATTATCTGCGCTGCGATTCAATCAGAGCCGCGCGGTCGCGATCGACATGGAATCGGCCACGGTTGCAGCGCAGGGCTACCGCTTCCGCGTACCCTATGGGACTTTGCTCTGCGTGTCGGACAAGCCGCTGCACGGCGAATTGAAGCTGCCTGGCCAGGCCAACGCCTTCTATGAAAGGGCGATCAGCCAGCATCTCCGCATCGGCATCGAAACGCTCGATATCCTAAGGGACGAAGGCGACGGCCTGCACAGCCGCAAACTGCGCAGCTTCGACGAGCCGCCGCTGCGATGAGGTGATCCAGTCCACCTAATCCGTCATGCTGAACTTCTTTCAGCATCCATTCCGGTTACGGCTCGCCCTTCACGAAAATGGACCCTGAAACGAGTTCAGGGTGACGACGATGGGGGCGTCAGGTCGGTAATTCGGCCCGGCTGCGGAACTGGCGGATTAGTGGCGAGATACGCCTCCGTCGCATCGAGATCGAGCCCGGCGTCGACCGGATCCCGGCCCGCAGCAAGCAGCGTGAAATTGTCCCCGCCCGAAGCAAGGAAATTGTTGACCGCCACTCGATATGTTTTGCCCGGATCGATCGGGTTGCCGTTCAAGGTCATCGCCATGATCCGCTGGCCCGCCGGCCGCGATTTGTCGTAGCTGAAGCGGAAATTGGCTGATGGCGTCAGGAAATTAGGCTTCTCGGCGGTATTGGTCCCGCTGGCAAACTGCTGCTCCAGCACCGCCTTGATTTCGGCCCCGGTGTAGCCCTTCGTCACGACATTGTTGGCGAACGGCTGCATCGCGAAGATCTGGCCGAATGTGACCGTGCCATCCGCGGCCGGAAGCAGATCGGTGCGCGCCCCGCCATTGTTCATCAGCGCGAAGTCGGCATTGCCCCGATTGGGATCGCGGGCGACGAACAGCTGACCGTCGGAGATCAGCCCGGCAGCCTGGCTCTCGCCCCCCTCCTCTCCCTTCATCACGGATCCACGGATCTTTCCAATGGGCCGGTTGGCCGCGCCCGCTGCAGCGTCATGGTAGCGCTTGACCAGCGCCGCGACCTCCGGATCGGCCGGATAGACGCGGTGCGCGGCTACCAGCGGCGCGGTCAGCCGCGCCGTCTGGATCGGCGCGCCCTGGACGATGACGAAATCGGCCTTCTCGGCGCTCAAAGCACTGCCAGCCTTGTCGAAGGTCAGGCGGATATCGGTCACCAGCGCGCCATATTTGCCGGCGCTCGTCAGCAGGCGCGTGCCGCCGCCTGCCATCGGCACACGGCAAATATAGGCATTGTGGGTGTGGCCGGAGACAACCAGCTGGATCGCCGGATGGAGTTTGGCCAGGATTGGCAAGATATCGCCGGCCAGGCCTGGACAGGACGGATCGTCAAACCGCCCTTGGATCGATGCCCCCTGATGAATCAGCAGGACGATCGTGTCGGCCCCGGCCGCCTTGAGGCCCGGCACCAGGGCATTGGCGGTGGTCGCTTCGTCGTGGAAACTGAGGCCGGCAACACCGGAAGGCGAAACCAAAGTCTTGGTTTCCTTCAGGGTCATGCCGATGAAGCCGATCCTGACCCCGCCGACCTGCTTGATGGCGGTGGCGGGGAACAGCGTCCGGCCATTGGAGCCCATCACATTGGCCGCGAGATACTGAAAGCCTGCGCCCGTGAAAGGCTCCAGCGCACAGGGCTGTCGGCGCGTAAATTTCTCGCACCCGCCGTTCTGCATACGCTGTAGCTCGGCCGATCCCTTGTCGAACTCATGGTTGCCGACCGACGCCAGTTCGAGGCCTGCGATGCTCAGCGCTTTGATGGTCGGTTCGTCGAGGAACAGCGCCGACGAAATCGGGCTCGCCCCGATCAGGTCACCGGCAGCGACGGTCACGCTGTTTGGCGTCCGGATCTCTTTCAGTGCGCTCGCCAAATAAGCCGCCCCGCCGGCCGGCACCGCGCCGTCGGCGGCGGGAACGGTCAGGTTGGGCGGCTCAATATTGCCATGGAAATCATTGATGGCGAGGATCTGCACTTCGACGGGATGCGGCGCTGGGGGAACAGTCGCACACCCCGCCAACCCAAAGGCCAAAACCAACAAGAAGCCGTCATGCTGAACTTGTTTCAGCATCCATTCCTCCACATGCTCGGCGATCGTGAAACAGCCCTGCGTCTACATCCTCGCCAGCGGCCACTACGGCACGCTCTACATCGGAGTCACGTCCGATTTAATTGCCCGCCTTTGGCATCACCGCACTGATGCGGTTGACGGTTTCACCAAGCGCTATGCTGTCCGTCATCTTGTCCGCTTCGAGCTTTTTGATGACATGCTCTCTGCCATCTCTGGGGAGAAGCAGCTGAAGCGCTGGCATCGCCAATGGAAAATAAACCTTATCGAAAGCGAGAATCCTGACTGGCATGATCTCGCGCCCGGGCTTGGCCTCCCACCCCTGCGGTCATGCTGAACTTGTTTCGGCATCCATCTTCGAGACGAGTGCCCCGGCGGCGAAATGGACCCTGAAACAAGTTCAGGGTGACGATATAAAAATGAGTGCGTAAACCTCGCCCATGACCGACGCCGAACTCATCGCCGCCGCCCGCACCGCCGCTCTGGAAGCCTACGCGCCCTACTCGCGCTTCTTCGTCGGCTGCGCGGTCGAGAGCCTCGACGGTCGCGTTGTCACCGGCGTCAATGTCGAAAATGCCTGTTACCGGCTCGGCGTCTGCGCCGAACAAAGCGCGCTCACCGCCGCCCAGCTCGCCTTCGGCCTGCACAATGTGGCGCGGATCGCGGTGGCTGGCGGCAATGTTCAGGCGGGCGCATTGTTCGGCAAAGGTGTCGTAACCCCCTGCGGCGGCTGCCGCCAGGCCATCCTGGAAGCTTCACAGCTCGGCGGCCGCGACATTGAGGTCATATGTTCGTCAGGCGACGGAAAGAGCATAGAGCGGCATTCGCTCTCAACGCTCATCCCCCATGGCTTCGGCCCGGCCAATCTCAAGGATGCGGGTTAGCCTGCCACCAGCCCTGCTGGTTCAGGCGAGCCACCAGTAAAGCCCGGCAACCAGGCCGCCGCCCATGCCAATACAGGCCAGCAGCACCGGGAGGCAGAAATATTCCGCGACTTGGGGCTTGGGCTCGCGCTGACTCACTTCAGTTTGATCTCCCGCAGCCTCTCCTGGAGATAGTCATGGCTGCTGATCGGCGGCCATTTGGGCTGCTGGCCCGGCGGCACCGTGCCTGGCAGCGCCTCGATCATGAAGTCGGGGCGGAAATGAAGGAAGAAGGGCATTGAATAGCGGGCATGGCTAGCCCGCTCCGGCGCCGGGTTGACGACGCGGTGGCTGGTCGATCGGAGAACGCCGTTGGTCAGCCGCTGCAGCATGTCGCCGATGTTGATCACCAGCTCGCCGGCCTTGGGCGAAACCGGGATCCAGCGCCCATCCTTGGTTTTCAATTCCAGCCCGGCCTCTTCGGCACCGAGCAGCAGGGTGATCGTGTTGATATCCTCATGCGCGCCGGCGCGGATGTGATTGCCGGTGGGCTCCGTCTGCGCCGGATAATGCAGCAGGCGCATCACGGAATTGCCGTCGCGGACCGTGTCGGTGAAATATTCCTCGTCCACCTCCAGGAACCGCGCGATCGCCCGCAGCACCTTCACGCCGGCGGCGTCGAACGCGTCATAAAGCTCGAGGAAGGTCTCCTTGAATCCCGGGATTTCCTCCGGCCAGATATTGTCGGCCATCACTTCCCGGAACTTGTGGCCCGGGGCCAGTTCGCGGCCGACGTGCCAGAATTCCTTGAGGTCGAACGACGTGGCGCCCTTGGCGGTCTCAATCCCGAACGCGGTGTAACCGCGCGCCCCGCCACCGCCCGGAATCAAATATTTCTTCTTCACATCGTCCGGCAAAGCAAAGAATTGCTTGGACAATTCTTCCGCCCGGTCGATCAGATCCTGCGGGATGCCATGGTCGCGAACGATGGCAAAGCCATATTCGACGAAGCTGTTGCCCAGCTCCTCGGCGAAGCCTTGCGGGTCGGTGTCGGCGTCAGGCAGCGAAACGGATGCGATATGGTCGCTGGTGATTACGTCGGTCATGGGTCGCCTAGTAATTCAATGGATCACGATCGTCATGCTGAACTTGTTTCAGTATCCATTCCGGAGCCCGCGCCGCACTACTTGAAAATGGACCCTGAAACGAGTTCAGGGTGACGACTATGGGATCATGAGCCCCGCCAACGCAGCACTCATGAGATTCGCCAAAGATCCCGCCAGCAATGCCCGCAGTCCCAGCTTGGCGATCATCGGACGCTGGTTGGGCGCGAGGTTGCCGGTCACCGCCATCTGGATGGCGATGGAGGAGAAGTTGGCAAATCCGCACAGAGCAAAGGTGACGATCGCGCGGCTGCGATCGGTCAACGCCGCTGCCGGCCCCGCGGCATTGCCAAGGTCGATGAAGGCGACGAATTCGTTGAGCACGATCTTGGTTCCGAACAAGCCGCCGGCGACCCCTGCCTCGCTCCACGGAATGCCGATCAGGTACATGACCGGCGAGAAGAGGGCGCCGACGATCGCCTGGAACGACAGGTCGGGCTTGCCGAACCAGCCACCAATGCCGCCCAGGATCCCGTTCGCAAGAGCCACGAGCGCGACGAAGGCCAGCACCATCGCACCCACCGCAACCGCCAGCTTGACGCCGGTCTGGGCACCCTGAGCCGCTGCCATGATGATATTGGCTGGGCGCTCGCCCTCTTCGAAGGTATGGACCTCGATCTCGTCCTCGGGCGCCTTTACTGCCCCGCCCTTGAGCTCCAGTTCCTCCTGGTCGGCCGGTTCGTCCGGCATGATCAGCTTGGCCATCAGGATGCCGCCCGGCGCCGACATGAAGGCTGCGGCCAGGAGGTACGGCAGATATCTCTCGCCCAGCAAGCCGGCATAAGCGGCAAGGATGGTCCCCGCGACGCCGGCCATGCCGACGCACATCAATGTGAACAGGTGGCTGGGCGGCAGAGCGGACAGATAGGGTCTCACCACCAGCGGGCTTTCCGATTGGCCGACGAAAATGTTCGCTGCGGCGCCGAGCGATTCGACCCGGCTGACGCCCGTGACCCAGCCGATCGCGCCGCCGACCCACTGCACGATCCGCTGCATGATGCCGAGGTGGTAGAGGATGGCGACCAGGGAGGCGAAGAAGATAATCACCGGCAATGCGGCGATGGCGAACGTGTGCGCCAGCGGGTTGGACGCGGTCGGGCCGAACAGGAATTCCGTGCCCTTGGTCGCATAGCCAAGCAGTTCCGCGACGCCATCGGACATGGCCTGGATCGTCGCCCGCCCCCAGGGCGTCCTGATGACCAGGAAGGCAAGCACCGCCTGCAGCGCGAACGCAGCACCAACAACGCGAAGATTGATTGCCCTGCGGTTGGACGAGAATGCGACCGCGATCAGGATGATGGCGGCGATGCCCGCCACCCCGAGCAGATAGTGATTCATGAAACGCGACCCCTCCCCCGGGTCAAGTCGAGCGCTTACCAGGTGACGCCTTGTTCCGCGTTTTTGGCAGCTTCGTCCAGTAGGTCCAGCGCCTCCGCCGGCGTTTCCGCCTTCAGCAGCTGGAGCCGGCGAGGCTGACTCAAAAAGCCGCTGTCGCGAACATGGTCCATGAAGTCGGCCAGCCCGTCCCAGAAACCGTTCACGTTCAACAGGCAGAACGGCTGGGCGTGGTAACCGAGCGCGTTCCAGGTCCATGCTTCGAACATCTCGTCCAGGGTGCCGATGCCGCCCGGCAGGCAGATGAAACCGTCGCACAGCTCGGTCATCTTGGCCTTGCGCTCATGCATGTTGGCGACGGTGACAAGCTCGGTGAGGCCGGTGTGCGCCACCTCATGGTCGACCAGCGCCTGCGGGATGACGCCATAAACCCTGCCGCCGGCCTCCAGCATTGCATCGGCGATAATCCCCATCAGGCCGAGACGACCGCCGCCGTAGACCATGTCGATGCCGCGCGACGCCATCTCTCGCACCAGGGCGCGGGCCATGTCGGCAAATGCCGGGTCGGACCCCGGAGCCGAACCGCAATAAACCGCGA
>JBJMUA010000023.1:0-10324 GCA_045811425.1 Sphingomicrobium sp.
CGACGTGTTCGTCCTGGCAGTCTCGGCCTACATGGACGTGATCCGCGACCGGGCGATCGTCGAGCTCAACCAGAACAACGTGCGGGTCCTCACGACCAATCTCGAGGCGACCCGGGACCGGTTCGAGATCGGCGATCTCACCCGTACCGACGTCGCCCAGTCCGAAGCCCGGCTGCAGTTGGGCAGGGCGCAGCTGGCGCGCGCGGTCGGCACGCTGACCACCAGCGAAGCCACCTACCGCCAGGTGATCGGCCACCCGCCAGGCCAGCTCGCTCCGCCGCCGCCGCTCCCTCCGCTTCCCCGCTCCGAGGAAGAAGCGATCCGAATCGCGCTCAACAACAACCCCGACCTGATCGCGGCGCAGCGGGCGGCCATCGCGGGCGGGTTCGACATCCGCGTCGCTCAGGCGACCAGGCTGCCGACGCTCAACGGAGTGGTCAGCGGCACCTACGTCAACAATTTGGGCGGCTCGGAAACGGATCCGCTGACCGGCGGGTCGGCGCCGAGCACGGGCACGCAGACGACCGCCGGCCTCAACGCGCGGGTACCGATCTTCCAGGGTGGGCTCCCCGCGGCCCGAATCCGCCAGGCCGAGGCGCAGCGCGGGCAATTGCTCGAACAGCTGGTCGGCACCGAGCGCGCCGTCGTGCAGGTCACGCGCGCGGCCTTCGCCGCTTACGATTCGGCGCAGAAGGCGATCCAGGCGAGCACCGTCGCGGTCAAGGCCAACGAGCTCGCGCTCGAAGGCGTCCGGGCGGAGCAGAGCGTCGGCACCCGCACGGTGCTCGATGTGCTCAATGCCGAGCAGGAGCTGCTGAACTCGCAGGTGGCGCTGGTGACCGCCAAGCGCGACGCTTACGTGGCCGGCTTCCAGCTGCTGAACGCGATGGGTCAGGCCGAGGCGCGCGATCTCGGGCTAGAGGGCGGGCCGCTCTACGACCCGCTCGGCAACTACCGCCGGGTCGCCGCCGACTGGAACGACTGGGCGGACGACCCCCGCCACAACCCCGTCGCCACCCCCACCGCAACCCCCGCCGAACAACCCCAGGGCGTGACTCCCGCTTCGCGATAGGTAATAGGAGGCCATGGCCGTGGCCCGGGAACCATCGATGGAAGATATTCTCGCGTCGATCAAACGCGTGATCGCCGAAGAAAAAGAAGTTCGCGCCGCCGCTCCGCCGTCGGCGGAGGATGAGGCTCAACCCGAAGAGGGCGACGTTCTCGAGCTTGACGAGAGCATGGAGGCGCCGCTCGCGCCGCCGGTGGACCTGGGTCCGCCCTTGCTCGAGGAAGAGGTTGCCGACGAAAGCAGGCTGAAGCTGGAGGAGTTGGCCAGCGTTGCCGCCGCCGCGCCGCCGCCTCCGCAGGTCAATCCCCTTGAGGAGTTGGTGCGCGAAATGCTCCGCCCGATCCTCAAGCAATGGCTGGACGATCACCTGCCGAACATCGTCGATGAGCATGTGAAGCGCGAAATCCACCGCATCACCGGACGGCCGCTCTAGCTTTCGACAAGCGGGTGAGGCGTATCGACCGACCTTATTGAATCGGTAAGCCTGCACCGTTACGCAGCCATCCATGATCATGCGCATCGCTCTCGCCGCCTCGGTTGCGGCCGCCGCCCTCCTTTCAACGCCAGCGCTCGCCCGGCCGATGACCGCGACCGACATGCATATGATGCGTCGCCTCGGTGCTCCCAGCGTTTCGCCCGATGGCCGCTATGCCGTCTTCACCCTGTCGACGACCGACCTTGCCGCCAACAAGCGCAACAATGTCGTTCATATCCTCGATCTCAAGGCCAGGGGCGCGGCGCCGCAGCCGCTCGCCGGTGCGGCATCGGGCGCCCACGATCCACTGTTCGGCGCTGACGGGGCAGTCTGGTACCTCGCTCCGGTCGGCGGCCAGGACCAGCTGTTTCGCATGACGATCGGCGGACAGCCGGCGCAGCTATCGAGCCTGAAGGGCGACATTTCCGGATTCAAGGTGAGCGCCGACGGCAGCCGCCTGATCCTGTGGGCCGACCGCGACCTTCGCTGCGCCGACTTCGCATGCGCTGACCTGCCCAAGGCGCAGAAGACCGGGTCGACCCGGGCCTATGATCAGCTGTTCGTTCGCCATTGGGATAGCTGGGCGGAGCCCGGAGTCCGCAGCCGAATCTTCGCCTTCCCGATCGAGGGCGGCAAGGTAACCGGCGCCGGCGTACCGGTCACCGGCGCGCTGGTCGGCGACACGCCGTCCAAGCCGTTTGGAGGCGGCGAGGAGGTCGATATCTCGGCCGACGGCCGCACGGTCTATTTCGCCCTGCGCGAGGCGGGCCGGATCGAAGCCAAATCGACCAATCTCGACATTTTCTCGGCGCCCGCAGATGGATCCGCGCAGCCGACCAACCTCACCGCCGACAATGACGGCACCGACAATTTGCCAACCTTGTCGCCGGACGGACAAAGCCTCGCTTATTTCTCCATGGCCCGCGCCGGCTATGAAGCCGACCGCCAGGTGCTTCAGGTCCGCGATCTCGCCACGGGCCAAGTCCGCGCGGTCACCGCCAACTGGGACCGCTCGGTCGGCTCGATCGCCTGGGCAAAGGATGGAAAGTCGATCCTGGTCACGGCCGAGGACGTGCTGGAGCAGCCGGTGTTCCGGGTCGACGTCGCCACCGGCAAGATCACCAGGCTGACCGACGCCGGCCATGCCGGCAATGTGGTGCCGCTACCCGGCGGCGGCGCGGTCTTCACCTCGAACAGCGTGATGGCGCCCGATGACCTCTACCGCCTCGACGCCAAGGGCAAGGTCGCCCAGCTGACGAACGTCAACCGCGACCTCATCGCCGAGCTTGATCCGGTCACCTTCAAGAAATTCAGCTTCAAGGGCGCCAACAACGACACCGTCTGGGGCTTCACCCTGAAGCCGCGGAGCACCACCAAGCTGCCGATCGCGTTCGTCGTCCACGGCGGCCCGCAAGGCAGCTTCAGCAACAGCTGGTCCTATCGCTGGAATCCGCGGGTCTTCTCCGGCCCCGGCTATGCCGTGGTCAGCGTCGATTTCCATGGGTCGACCGGTTATGGCCAGGCCTTCACCGACTCGATCCGCAACAATTGGGGTGGTTGGCCGCTGGAGGACCTGCAAAAGGGACTGGCCTTCGCCACTGCCAGCGACCCTGAGCTCGACGCCGACAATGCCTGCGCGCTTGGCGCCAGCTATGGCGGCTATATGATGAACTGGATCGAGGGACAGTGGCCCGACCGGTTCAAATGCATTGTGCAGCATGACGGCGTGTTCGACGCACGCGCCATGGCCTATGAGACCGAGGAGCTGTGGTTCGACGAGTGGGAGCATGGCGGCAAGGCCTATTATGAAGATCCGGCCGCGTTCGAGCGCTGGAACCCGGTCAATCATGTCGCCCAGTGGAAGACGCCGATGCTGGTGATCACCGGCGAGAAGGACTTCCGCATCCCCTACACGCAGGGCATCGCCACCTTCACCGCGCTCCAGCGGCGCGGGATTCCGTCGCGGCTGCTGGTCAATCCGGACGAGAATCACTGGGTCCTGAAGCCGCAGAATTCGATCCGCTGGTATGATGAGGTCCAGGGCTGGTTGGGCAAATATCTAAAGCCAGCCCAATAGCCGTCATCCTGAACTTGTTTCAGGATCCATTTTTGCGATCCGCACCGCCCCTCCCCGGAATGGATGCTGAAACCAGTTCAGCATGACGTTTGGGAGCGGGCGGTTGCGGCGGCGCAGCATGGCGGCTAACCGCCGGGCGATGACCGAGCTTGCCAAGACGTTCGAACCGGGCCCGATCGAGGACCGCTGGTATGCCCATTGGGAGCGGCAGGGCCTGTTCCGTCCGGAGCGGTCCAGCGCCGAGCCCTTCACCATCGTCATGCCGCCGCCGAACGTAACCGGATCGCTGCACATCGGCCATGCGCTCGACAACACGCTGCAGGACGTCCTCATCCGCCATGCCCGCATGCAGGGCAAGGACAGCCTGTGGGTGGTCGGCACCGACCATGCCGGGATCGCCACCCAGATGGTGGTCGAGCGCAACCTCGATTCACAGGGGTTGAAGCGTGCCGAGATCGGCCGAGAAGCTTTTCTCGAGCATGTGTGGGAATGGAAGGCGCAATCGGGCGGGCAGATCACCCGCCAGCTGCGGCGGCTGGGAGCCAGCTGCGACTGGGCCAATGAGCGCTTCACCATGGACGAGGGATTTTCGGCCGCGGTCGTCAAGGTGTTCGTCGAGCTGCACAAGCGCGGGCTGCTTTATCGCGACAAGCGCCTGGTGAACTGGGACCCGAGGTTCCAGACCGCGATCAGCGACCTGGAGGTCGAGACGCGGGAGGTGCAGGGCAAGTTCTGGCACCTGAAATATCCCCTGGCGGACGGCTCCGGAGCGATCCATGTCGCCACTACCCGGCCGGAGACGATGCTGGCCGATATGGCGGTCGCGGTTCATCCCGAGGATGATCGCTACCGGCCGCTGGTGGGCAAGCAGGTCAAGCACCCGATCACGGGACGTCTTATTCCGATCATCACCGACGAGCATGCCGATCCGGAGCTCGGTTCGGGCGCGGTGAAGATTACGCCCGGCCATGACTTCAACGATTATGAGGTCGGCAAGCGGGCCGGGATCAAGCCGGGCGAGATGCTCAACATGCTCGATGCCACGGCGCATGTAGTCCAGACGGCGGACGGACTGATTCCCGCAGAGCTACTCGGCCTCGACCGCTTCGATGCGCGCAAGCGGGTGGTGGAAATGCTCGAGGCCGAGGGGGCCTTGGAAAAGGTCGAGGACCGGACCATCGCCACGCCCTATGGCGACCGTTCTGGCGTTGTGATCGAGCCCTGGCTGACCGACCAATGGTATGTCAACGTCGCTCCCCTCGCCGAGCGGGTGATGGCGGCCACCCGCTCCGGCGAGATCAGGATCGTGCCGGAAACCTGGTCGAAGACCTGGTTCAACTGGCTGGAGAATATCCAGCCCTGGTGCGTCTCGCGCCAGCTGTGGTGGGGCCATCGCATTCCCGCCTGGTTCGACCAGACTGGCAATATTTTTGTCGCGGAAACTGTTGAGCAGGCGCAAGAGAAAGCTGGCGAGGGCGTTTCGCTTCGCCGCGATGATGATGTGCTCGACACCTGGTTCTCATCGGCACTGTGGCCGTTCGCCACCTTGGGCTGGCCGGAAGCGACTGAGGATTTGAAGCGCCATTACCCCAACGATGTGCTCATCTCCGGCTTCGACATCCTGTTCTTTTGGGATGCGCGCATGGCGATGCAGGGGATCGAGTTCATGGACGAGGTGCCGTGGCGCACCCTCTACCTCCACGGCCTGGTCCGCGATGCCCATGGCCAGAAAATGTCCAAGTCGAAGGGCAACACGGTCGACCCACTGGGCCTGATCGACAAATATGGCGCGGACGCGCTGCGGTTCACCCTGGCGGCGATGGAGAGCCAGGGGCGCGACATCAAGCTCGACGAGAAACGTGTCGAGGGCTATCGCAACTTCGCGACCAAGCTGTGGAACGCGGCGCGCTTCCTCCAGGGCAATGGCATCGGCGCGTCACAGAGCATCGCCGCACCCGAAGCCGCACTGCCGGTCAACCGCTGGATCGTCGGCGAAGTGGTCGACACGTTGGCGAAGCTGGACAAGGCGTTCGCCGAGCTGCGCTTCGACGAGATGGCGGACACAATCTACCACTTCACCTGGGGCACTTTCTGCGACTGGTATGTGGAGCTGGTGAAGGGCGCCTTCGACGACGAGACCCGCGCCGTCGCGGCCTGGGCGTTCGACCAGATCCTGGTCATGCTGCACCCGTTCATGCCCTTCGTCACCGAAGAGCTGTGGCATTCGATGGGGACACGGCCCTACGAGCTGATCGTTGCCCAATGGCCGGAGCCGGAGGCCCAGCGCGACCCCGATGCTGCCCGCGAAATTGGCGGACTGGTCGAGGTGATCGAGCAGGTTCGCGCCATGCGTGCCGAACTCAACATCCCCTGGAGCGCCAACCTGGCACCGCATGTCATTGGTGGCGACACTGTAACGATGGAGCGGCTGACGAAGAATGCAGCCACGCTGGCGCGCATGGCCAAGGTGGCGCCGCCGGTGAATAGCGACCTTGTTCCGCCCGGTTCGGCACAGGTCGTTGTCAGCGGCGTGACTATCGCATTCCCGCTGGAAGGCGCGATCGACCTCGATGCCGAGCGCGCGCGTCTGTCCAAGGCCGTCGACGCGGCAGAAAAAGACCGCGACAGCCTTGCCGCCCGCCTCGCCAATCCGGCCTTCACCGAGCGCGCCAAGCCCGAAGCGGTGGAAAAAGCTCGCGCCGATCATGAGGAACGCGCCGCCGATGCCGAACGGCTGGCTGCGGCGTTGTCGCGGCTGGGCTAGTCGTCGTCCCGGCGTTGAGCCGGATCCGCCTTTCCTTGAAGCGGCGGAATGAAGAAAGGCAGGCCCCGGATCAGGTCCGGGGTGACGAGGGGAGATTGATGGCGGACGCAGCTCAATCAAAGCGACCCGACCTGACCCAGGGCCCCATCGGCCGGTCGCTGCTGCTGTTCGCCCTTCCCACACTGGCATCGTCCATCCTTCAGTCGCTCAATGGGTCGATCAACTCGATCTGGATCGGGCGCTTCCTGGGCGAGACCGCGCTGGCGTCCACATTCAATGCGAACTTCATCATGTTCCTGCTGATGGCTTTCGTGTTCGGCTTCGGCATGGCCGCGACGGTGATCATCGGCCAGTTCTGGGGCCGCCATGATTTAGATGGCGCGCGCCGTGTGATGGGAACGGCGGTCGGCGCATTCGTACCGGTCGCCGTGGCAATCGCCATGATCGGCTGGGTCGGTTCGCCCGCCTTGCTTCGGCTGCTGGCCATGCCCGCCGACGCCATGCCGTTGGCGCTCGCTTACTTGCGGACGATCTTCATGGCGATGCCGGCGATCCTGCTGCTGGTGCTGATGATGATGGCCCTTCGCGGCAGCGGCGATGCGCTGACCCCGATGTGGTTCATGATCCTGGCAGTCATCCTCGATGCCGGCCTCAACCCGCTTCTGATCCTTGGCATCGGCCCATTGCCGCGTCTCGGGATTGCGGGGAGCGCTCTTGCCACCGTCATCGCCAATTATGTCAGCCTGATCGGGCTGATCATTTACATCTACCGGCGCGACCTGCCGCTGCGGCTGAAAGGCTCGGAGCTGCGCTATCTGATGCCCGACCGGCAATTATTGGGTGCGATTATCCGCAAGGGCCTGCCGATGGGGCTGCAGATGATCGTCATCTCTTCATCGGCCCTGGCGACGATCGGCCTGGTGAATCGTGAAGGGGTCGACACGACGGCCGCATTCGGCGTCGCCATGCAGCTGTGGACCTATCTCCAGATGCCGGCGATGGCGCTCGGCGCCGCGGTGAGCGCGATGGCGGCCCAGAATATTGGTGCCGGCAAATGGGACCGTGTGAGCGAGATCACGCGCTCCGGAATCATCTACACCTTCATGATCACCGGCATCCTCGTCACATTGCTCGCCGTCGCCGACCGGCCGGCGTTGGCGCTGTTCCTGGGCGAGCACAGCCCCGCACTGCCAATCGCCCGGCATATCCAGTTGCTGGCGACCTGGAGCTTCCTGCTGTTCGGCGTGACGATGATCCTGTTCGGCACCGTCCGTGCCAATGGGGCCGTCATCGGGCCGCTGATCATCCTGGCGATCGGCCTCTACCCGGTAAGGCTCGGGTTTGCCCTTGGCGCTTATCCTTGGCTGGGGGCTGATGCGCTGTGGCTGAGCTTCCCGGTCAGCAGCCTGGCCAATGTCGCGATGGCGATCGGTTTTTATCGGCACGGCGGCTGGCGCAAGGCAAGGATGCTTGCGCAACCCAGCGTCGACGAGGCGATCGAGGAGGCCGAGGGCCTCACCGAACCCGGCGGGCGGATCAACCCGGCGGGTTAGGCTCCACTCTCGGTGCCGCGACTTCGATGGCGCCGCGCGCAACTTCGACCACGACCGGCGTCCTGGCCGCCAGCTCTCCGTCGATGCTGATCTTCTGGCGCGGTTTCGCGTCGAGAGTCATGCGCTTGCCCCGCCATTCGGTGACGGTCTGGTCGCGGTTCCGGAGGCGGAACAGCGTGGCGAACCAGCTCCATGCGAGGTGCATCAGGCTTTTCCCGGTCACCGCCTGGATGACCATTTCTCCGCTGTCGAGACTTTGGCTTTCGACCAGCTCGACACCGCCATGGTAGCTGCCGTTGGCGATCCGCGCCTCGGTTGCCCAGCAGCTTATCGTTGCTCCGTCGTCCAGGGTGACCCGCAGCTTGAATGGGCGGAACTTGAACGCCACGCGGATCGCCCAGATCGCGTAGCCGAACATGCCAAGGAAGCGCTTCAAGCCATGCGGAACCGTGTCTGCAATCAGCGGGCTCAGCCCCAATGCCGCGGCATTGGCGAAATAGTCGCCGTCTATGACGCCGAGATCGATCCGCTTGCGCCGCCCATAGGCGATGACCTTGACGGCGCCATCGATGTCGAGGGGCAGGCCGAGCGTTCGGGCGAAGCTGTTAGCGGTGCCCAACGGCAGGACTGCAAAGACCGTATCCTTACCCACGAAATGATCGACCACCGAGGAAAGCGTTCCATCGCCCCCGCCGACAATCACCATCGGCGCCCTGGCGATAGCGGCCTTGATCACCGGCTCCATCACTTTGGGATCGTGGACGACATGGGCATCGATCAGTTCAAGCCCGGCGGCCGCCAGCCTGTCGCATGCCTCGTCGAACGCATCCTCGCCACTGCGGCTCATGGCATTGACGATCAGCATCGCCCGTTTCGGCAGCGCATTGGACATTGCCGCTTAATGCGCAGGCACGACTTTCTTTCCGTCGCCCAACTCGGCTAGAGCGCGCCACATGGAAACGCCCTCCTTTCCGTCGATGCGCATGCGGCGCGGCCGCAGTTCGCCCTGGATCCGCGACATGCTGGCCGAACATCGACTGCATCCCAGCGATCTCATCTGGCCTCTCTTCATTTGCGAGGGTCAGGGACAGGAAGAGCCTATCGCCACGCTGCCCGGCGTCAGTCGCTGGTCGGTCGACCGGCTGGCGGAAAAGGCGAAAGAGGCGCGCGACCTCGGCATCCCCTGCATCGCGCTGTTCCCCAACACGCCGCCGAGCCTCCGAACCGAGGATGGGCGTGAGGCGCTCAATCCCGACAATCTCATCTGCCGGGCAATCAAGGCGATCAAGGATGCGGTGCCGGAAGTCGGCGTGCTGACCGACGTCGCGCTCGACCCCTATACGGCCGACGGCCATGACGGCCTTACCGACGACAAGGGCCGGGTGCTCAATGACGAGACCGTGGCGGTCCTGGTCCAGCAGGCGCTGGTCCAGGCCCTGGCAGGGGCCGATATCGTCGCCCCGTCGGACATGATGGACGGGCGCGTCGGCGCCATTCGCCAGGGGCTGGAAAAAGCCGGCCGCCAGGATACGGCCATCATGGCCTACGCCGCCAAATATGCCTCGGCATTCTACGGCCCGTTCCGCGATGCTGTCGGTTCGCGCGGCCTCTTGAAGGGAGACAAGCGCGGATATCAGATGGATCCCGCCAACGGAGCGGAAGCGCTGCGCGAGGTCGCGCTCGATCTGGCCGAGGGCGCGGACATGGTGATGGTGAAGCCCGGCCTGCCTTATCTGGATGTGGTGGCGCGGGTGAAGGATGAATTCGGCGTGCCGACCTTCGCCTACCAGGTGTCCGGCGAATATGCGATGATCGAGGCCGCCGCAGCCGCGGGCGCGGGTGAGCGTGACGCGCTGGTCCTCGAAACCCTGTTGGCCTTCAAGCGCGCCGGCGCGGCGGGGGTCCTCACTTATCACGCACCGCTGGCGGCGAGGCTGATCCAGGGGTGACCGGCTTGTCGGACCGGGACGAGCTGGAAGCGCTCAAAGCCGCCATGCGGCCGCTCGAGCCCGGAACTGAGGAACGCAGGCGCCTCGGTTCGCAAGTGCTGGATCATGCGCTGGCCTATCTGGAGGCGCTGCCGGATCTTCCGTCGAACAACAGCTGGGACGATGTGTTCGCCCAACGGCTCGACCCCGAATTCGACGAGGCCGGCCGGGATGCAGCCCATCTGCTGTCCTATTTCGGCCAGTGCGTGAACCAGCCGGGGTTCACCACCGCCTCGCCCCGCTTCATGGCCTATATCCCGGGCGGCGGCCTGTTCCATTCCGCCCTGGGCGACTTGCTGGCGGCCGTTTCCAACAAATATTCCGGCTTCGCCTCGGCCAGCCCGGGTGCCGTCCGGATCGAAAACGCCTGCACGGCCTGGCTGGCCAGGGTCATCGGC
>JBJMUA010000024.1:0-19761 GCA_045811425.1 Sphingomicrobium sp.
GTCTCACCGGGGAAGCCCACAACGAACGAGGAGCGGATGGCGAGTTCGGGGACCTGTGAGCGCCAGTTGCGGATGCGCTCCAGCACTTTCGCGTCATTGGCCGGACGGCGCATTGCCCGCAGCACCTTCGGGCTCGCGTGCTGGAAGGGGATGTCGAGGTAGGGCAGGACGAGACCCTCGGCCATCAAGGGGATCACGTTGTCGACGTGCGGATAGGGGTAGACGTAGTGGAGCCTGACCCAGGCACCGAGCCTGCCCATTTCGCGGGCGAGATCGGTCATGTGGGCGCGGACTTCGCCGTCTTTCCACGGCCAGGCCTTGTGGCGGACGTCGACGCCATAGGCCGACGTGTCCTGGCTGATGACCAGCAATTCCTTGGTTCCGGCCGCCACCAGCTTCTCCGCCTCTCGCAAGATCGCATCGGGGCGGCGCGAAACCAGGTCGCCACGGATCGACGGGATGATGCAGAAGCTGCAGCGATGGTTGCAACCCTCTGAAATCTTTAGATAGCTGTAGTGCCGAGGAGTGAGCTTCAGGCCGGCTTCCGGAACCAGGTCGATGTAGGGATTAGCAACCGGCGGCGCGGCCTTCAGTACTGCCCCGACCACCTCCTCATATTGCTGCGGTCCGGTTACGGCGAGGACTTCGGGAAAGCGCTCGCGGATCAGATCGGCTTCCTTGCCCATGCAACCGGTGACGACCACCCGTCCATTTTCGGCAATGGCTTCGCCGATCGCCTCCAGGCTTTCCGCCTTGGCGCTGTCGAGGAAGCCGCAGGTGTTGACCAGCACCACGTCCGCGCCGGCATAATCGGGCGACATGTCGTAGCCGTTGGCACGCAGCTTGGTGAGGATCCGTTCGGAATCGACGAGCGCCTTGGGACAGCCAAGCGACACCATGCCGACACGCGGCGGGGAGGGTAATTTCGTAGCCATAGCGGAAGCGGCGGCCATATAACGACTTTTCAGGCAAAATCGAGGCGCTTATCCGCGACGGCGGTTTTCCGCGCTTACCGAGAGCCGCCTATTATTGCTTCGGAAAAGCGATTTCGTTCCGGGAACGACCTAATTTTCTTCCTCTTCCCAGGAGGAGCCTTGGCCGGGCTGGTCAGCGCCGCTATGGCGTGGCGACCCGAACCAGGAGCTCTGACCCCCCATGCGTATCGCAATGATCGGCACCGGCTATGTCGGCCTGGTTTCCGGCACCTGCCTTGCCGATTTCGGCCATCATGTGACGTGCGTGGACAAAGATGCGGCCAAGATAGAGGGGCTATTGGCCGGTCGCATGCCAATCTGGGAGCCGGGACTGGAGTCGCTGGTCAAGGCTAATGTCGAGCGCGGCAGGCTCGAATTCACCACCGAGCTCAGTCGGGCGGTGGAAGGAGCGGAAGCCGTCTTCATTGCAGTCGGCACGCCGTCCCGCCGCGGAGATGGTCATGCGGATTTGACCTATGTCTTCGCGGCAATCGAGGAGTTGGCGCGACTTCTGACAGGGCCAATCGTCGTCGTCACCAAGTCTACCGTTCCGGTCGGGACCGGAGATCAGATCGCCGCGCTGCTCAAGGAAAAGGGCGCGCCGAAGGGCGTGTCGGTGGCTTCCAACCCAGAATTTCTGCGGGAAGGCGCTGCGATCGCCGACTTCAAACACCCGGACCGCATCCTGGTCGGCGCAGAGGACGAAAGCGCGCGCCATTGCCTGGCTGAAATCTACCGGCCGCTGTTCCTGAACCGAGCGCCCATGCTGTTCACGTCGCGGCGAACGGCCGAACTCACCAAATATGCAGCCAATGCCTTTCTTGCGACCAAGATCAGCTTCATCAATGAAATGGCCGATCTGTGCGAAGCCGTCGACGCCGACGTCCAGGACCTGGCGCGGGGGATCGGTCTCGACAATCGCATCGGGCCCAAATTCCTCCATGCTGGCCCTGGCTATGGCGGCAGCTGCTTTCCCAAGGACACGCTGGCGCTGCTCCGCACGGCCGAAGAGGCGGGGGTCAAACAGCGGATCGTTTCGACCGTCGTGGAGGTCAATGATCGCCGCAAGCTGGCGATGGCTGACCGCGTCAAAGATATTGTCGGCGGCAGCGTCGAGGGCAAACGTATCGGTGTCCTGGGCCTGACCTTCAAGCCTAATACCGACGACATGCGCGATGCGCCGTCAATTCCCCTGATCCAGGGCCTGCTGGCGGGCGGGGCGAGCGTCACAGCGTTCGATCCGGTAGGTCGCGAGCAGGCTGAGCCGCTGCTTCCGGGGATCATGTTCGCCAGATCGGCCGAGGAGGTCGCCGATGGTGCCGATGCGATCGTCATCGTTACCGAGTGGGATGAGTTTCGTGCACTGGACCTCAAGGACCTTGGCCGCCGCATGCGGGGACGGACGCTGATCGATCTCAGGAATATCTACGATCGGGCCGATGCCGAGGACGCCGGCCTTGAATATCGCGGTGTTGGACGGGGTCGGCCCTGACGATCGTGGGACATAATGGAGCAGACCAGCGTTGCAGGCCGTATGTCACTAACCAGTTTGCGCTAGGCCACTGTCCCTGATGTTGCACGCGCCGCCAACTACGCTCCGAACCCAGCGCCGATTCATTTCGAGGCAGCGGTTCAACTTGCTTGGAGCAATAGTCGCGGTTGCGCTGCTGCCCTTTTTGCTTCGCGCAATCATCCTACCGCAGGACACATTCTACGCGGCATCGATCAACGCCCTGATTTTCAACGCACTTGCCGTGCTGATCGCATTTTGGACCCGGCTATCGATCGAAACTTACCCAGGCAACCGGTCGACCCACGTCATTCTGCCGTCGATCGTGCTCGCCCACGCGACGATCGTCACAGTCCTGTTATTGACCCGGCTACACTATGATCGACTAGCGCTCGTCGCGGGCTTCGTGGCGCACATAGTTTGGGGCTACGGCCTCTATTTTTCGGTGCAGCGATACATTCGCCACCGGATCGCGATCGTACCGTTCGGCGACGTCGAGCGCTTGAAAAACATCGACAATGTCGACTGGCACGTAATGAGCCGCGCATCACTTGATGACGCTGTGGGCTGCGATGGACTAGTAGCCGACTTCAGCGCGCGCGACATGCCGCCGGAATGGGAAGCACTGCTGGCCGATGCCGCGGTCCAGGGCCGGATGGTCTATCAGGTCAAACAGCTCAGCGAGTCACTCACCGGCCGCGTTGCTGTCGATCATTTGTCGGAAAACAGCTTTGGCAGCCTGGTGCCGGCGCGCGGATATTTCCATCTCAAATCGCTGGCCGACCTAGCGCTGGCGCTTGCCCTGCTTCCCTTTGTGATGCCGGTTCTCGGAGCGATCGCGCTGGCCATCAAGCTGGACAGTCCCGGCCCGATCCTGTTTCGCCAGCGCCGCGTAGGCCGGGCTGGGGCGCCATTTTACATGCTCAAGTTCCGCACCATGGTTCATCGCAAGTTGAACGACGGAATGGACGAGGTCATCACGACCGATGGCGACCCGAGAGTGACCCGCGTTGGCCAGCGGCTAAGGAAGTCGCGGCTAGACGAGCTGCCGCAGATCCTGAACATCATCGCCGGCCAGATGAGCTGGATCGGTCCCCGGCCGGAAGCCGAGGCGCTGTCGGTCTACTATACCGGCGAAATCCCCTTCTATCGTTATCGCCATGTGGTGCGTCCGGGGATCACCGGCTGGGCCCAGGTCAACCAGGGCCATGTCGCCAGCGTCGACGAGGTCCATGCCAAGCTGCAGTACGACTTCTACTATGTGAAATATTTCTCGGCCTGGCTCGATATATTGATCACCTTCCGGACGATCCGGACGATGACGACCGGCTTCGGGTCGCGCTAGTGCCAGCCCGGATCAGGGCGACTTCTTCAGGAACCGATCGTACCAGCCGATCAGCCGTTGCATCCGGTCGCGCAAGTAGCTCGGCACGGTCAGTGGATGGTTCTCCCCTGGATAAATCACGAGCTGTGTATCGAGCCCGCGCGAGCGCAGCGCCTGGTACATTTGCTCCGCGCCAAGGCATGGCACATTGAAATCCTTCTCCGCGCAATAGAACAAGGTCGGCGTGACGATCCGGTCGGCATGCAGGAAGGGGTAGCTAGTGCGGTCATAGGCTTCGCGATTGGCCCATGGAGTTCCTAGCTCCAGCTCATACTCCCGCGTATATTGGTCGTGACCATACATGCCGAGCATGTTCGAGGAACCGGCGCCGCTGACTGCCGCCTTGAACCTCTTGTCGCTGGCGATGACATAGTTGGTGAGGATCGAGCCATAGCTCCGACCGCCGATCCCTAGTCGGTCCGGGTCGGCAATGCCGAGCTTCAGCACATAATCGACGCCGGACAGCACGTCCTGGACATCCTTGTTGCCCCAATCGGCGTAGATCGCCCGGGCAAAGTTGAAACCGCGTCCCGAACTGCCGCGCGGGTTGACCGCGACGACGGCATAGCCGCTGGCGGCATAGGCTTGCCAATCGGCCATGAACTCATGGCTGAACTGGTAGACTGGCCCGCCATGGATGCGCAGAATGGTCGGGTAACGCCTGCCCGGCTGATAGTCGACCGGCTTGACCAGGAAGCCCTCGAGCTGCGTTCCGTCGGCGCCGGTGAATTGAATGTCCTCGACCGGCGCCAGGCGCTTGGCTGCTAGCCAGGCGTTGTGATTGGTGAGCGGTCGCAACTTGCTGCCCTCGATTGCGGAGACCTCATAGGGGTGCAGGTCATCGCCGCCGAGCACTGCAATGCGGCCGTTCGGCGCGATAGCAAAGTCCGTGTCAAAACGCGGACCATTGGTCAGAGCCGTTACCCTGCCATCGGCGAGGTCGATACGTGACAGATGCGTCTCCCTGTTGCGCTCGACGAGGCTCAACACGGAGCGCCCGTCCGGCGCCCAGCGCGGCTTGTACAATGACATGTCGATGGGGGCCGGGAGGGTCGACTTGCCGGTGGAAGCATCGATCACCGCCAGCTGCCAGGGCGCGTAATAGATCCACTTGTCTTCGCCGCTCTGCAGATAGGCGATATGTCTGCCGTCCGGGCTCCAGGACGGGCGCGACTCCCAATAGGGGTCGAGATCGGAGCCGGGGAAGCTGGTCAGCTGCCGCTCCGTCGCTCCCGCTTCGGGCGCGACCAGGTAAATATCGAAATTGAGGTGCCGGTCGGGGTCGGCGCCGCGCTTGGTCACATAAGCGATCGTGCGGCCATCGGGCGACCATGCGGGCAGCTGCTCGTCATGATCGCCGGGCGTAAGCAGTGCCGCCTTCCCGCCATCGACATCGACAACATAGAGGTGCTTGCGGCGGCTGGTCAGGTAGCCGGTACCATCCTCCTTGAACTGGTAACGGCTGGTGACGATCGGTGGCGGGTTTTTCGGCTTGGGGGTGCCTTCGGAGCGCTCCGGATCCCACGCAATAACAGCCAGCCGACGACCATCGGGCGACCAGACAAAGTCCTCGACGCCATCAGGCAATTTGGTCACCTGGCGCGCCTCGCCGCCGTCGGCCGGCATCAGCCAGACCTGAGCCTTGGCGTCCTCGCCGCCTCGATCGGCGAGGAAGGCCAGCCAGCGGCCGTCAGCGCTCCATTGCGGCAGCCATTCGCTGTCATCAGATGTATGGGTGAGCGCCGTTCGTTCATTGCCGTCCCAGTTCACCCGCCAGAGGTCCGACTGCTGCTTGTCGGCTGCGGCGTTGGTCGTCTTGACGCTGTAGGCGAGCCAGCGGCCGTCCGGCGACAATGCCGGCTCCGCCACGGCGGCCAGCCGCGCCAGATCGTCAGGGCCGAAGAGGTTGCCGGGGGATGCTGCGGCCGCGGGAGATGTCGCCAAAAGGCCGGCCAGGATGACTCGATCGATCATGCGGTGTTCCCCCTTGCCGCGATTGCGCGAAAGTGAAGGGGGAAGGGCCGATGCCGTCAAGCCCGTTGGCGAATTACCATTTCTTGCCCGCGCCTGCCCGGTTGTTGCGTTCGGGCAGTGGGAGCGATTCAGGCTGCGATTCCATTTTCGGCGCAAACTGCATGCTGGCGACATGACCCGCGACGGCCCGGCCAAAGAACCAGCCCTGGGCGTCGGAACATCCCAGCGCCACCAATTGCTCGCGGATGGCATGGGTTTCGACGCCTTCGGCGGTAATCGGTACATTCAATGACTTGCCGAGCGCAGTGATGGTTTCGACGATCGCGGCGCTCTGCTCATTGTTGCCGAGCGCATTGATGAAGCTTTTGTCGATCTTGATCCTGTCGAAGGGCAGCGTGTGCAGCTGGCTCAGCGACGCATAGCCAGTGCCGAAATCGTCAAGCGCGATCGTGATCCCGCTGTTGCGGAGGCTCTGAACGATCGTCAACGCCTGCTGCCGGTCCTCCATCAGCGAATTCTCGGTGATCTCAACCTCAAGCCTGGCGGCCGGAAATCCGGTCTCGGTCAGTATCTTGATGATCCGCTCGGCGAGCTGCGGATCCCGGAATTGGACCGGCGAAATGTTGACCGCGAGCTTTAGCTCGGTCGGCCATTCCCGCGCCTCCTGGAAGGCCTTCTCCATGACACGCATGGAAAGGGCGCCGATTTGGCCCGACTGCTCGGCAATCTCGATAAATTCGACCGGCTCGACCAGGCCGCGTTTGGGGGAGCGCCAGCGCGCCAAAACCTCGAAGCCGTTCAAATTCCCGCTGTCCAGGCTGATCAGCGGCTGGAAATAGGGCACGAACTCGTCGGCTTCGATTGCCTGACGGATCTCTTCTTCCAGCGCGACGCGGTCATGCAACCGCCTCTCCATCTCGTCGTCAAACCAGGCGAAGCCGTTACGGCCCGATCGCTTCACGCTGTACATCGCGACATCCGCGCGCCGCAGTACTTCCAACGGAGCCGCCGCACGGTCGATGACGGTAATGCCAGCCGATGCCGAAATCTGGGTTTTGATCCCACCTAGTGCGATGGGAGCCGACAGCAAGGCAACAAGCTTTTGCGCCGGCTGTTCGGCGTCCGCGCCCGGTGGGAGCAAGGCTGCGAACTCGTCGCCGCCAAGCCGCGCTGCAAATGTCCCGGCCGGAAATGTCGCAATGATGGCATCGCCGACGAACTTCAGGAGCTCGTCGCCAACCGAATGGCCGTAGAGGTCGTTGACCTTCTTGAAATGATCGATGTCGAGCAAGATGAGCGTCGAGTTGGCATTGGCCCTGGATGACAGACATTCCAGCTCGCGCAGCAAAGCGCGTCGATTGCCCAGCCCCGTTGTATGATCGGAGTAAGCGTTATCCAGCGCTTCCCGCTCTGCATCCTTTAGCGCCGACAGGGTCTGGTTGAGATCCCGGGCGCGGCGCCATCCGAACAGGATGATCGCGATATTGAGGAGGAAGGCCACCGCCAGCGCGGGTTGCCGCACATCGGTGGACCCGATGGCGCTGGGTACCACTTTGGCGCCTACCATCACGAACAGGATCAGTGCGGCCAAGGTAGCGCAGGTCGTGATCAGGTGGCTGTTCGCCAACTGATACAGATTGCTGCCGCGATGCGTTACGCCTTTACTCATTGCACCCCCATGGTCCGCTGCATAAGCGATGGAGGTAAAGGCGATGTAAACATGGGATTATTTAAAATCAGCTCAGCCGGATAATTGGCGAGTCTTGGGTGGCCGCAGCGGCGCGGTCTCCTTCATCGAGATAAAGAGCGGCAGCACGCAGAGTCCAACGACCGCAATCATCGCTCCCGGCGCAATCGCCGCGCCGGTCCGCTCCACCAGCAACTGGGCGATGAATGGGGTAAGGCCGCCGAAAATCGCGGTTGCACCTGTAGCCCCCAAGGCAAGCCCGGTGACCCGCCCTTCGCCCGGAAACTGCTCGGCAGTCGCTACAGCGCCGACGGCACTGACACCGCCCGCGAGTGCGGCAAGGATGACCGCACCAGCCAATGCCCGTTCATGGGACCCACTCGCCATCAGCGAGAACATCGCCATGGGCAGCAGCACATTGCCCAGGCTGAGGGCGGCCAGGACCGGCTTCCGGCCAATGCGATCCGACAATGTCCCGACAAATGGCGTAACGACGATGACGGAGACGGCCGCTATGGTCGACAGCCAGAGCGAGGCTTTTTCGCTCAATGCCCCCGCCGAGGTCAGGAAGGCGGGAACATAGGTGATGCCGACATAATAGGTGATCGATCCCAGCGCCGAGATGGCGAAAGCCCGCCCAATCGCTGAACGGTGGTTGCCCAGACAGTGGCGCAGCGGACTTTCCGGCACTGTTCCGGCCGCTTTCTGCCGATGGAATTCGGGCGATTCTTCCATCCTCGACCGAGCAATCCAGACCGCTCCTGCGAGCGCAGCACCAACCAGGAAGGGAATTCGCCAGCCCCAGCTTTGCAGGCTGGCCTCGTCCATCGAGGCCACGGTTACCGCCGACACGCCGACCGCAAGCAATGCGCCCACCTCGCTGGCCGCCGAGGCCAGGGAGGCAACCAGGCCGCGCCGATGCGCCGGCGCGCCTTCCAGCAAATAGGCAACCACGCCGGTATATTCGCCGCCAACAGAAAACCCCATGACGCAGCGGAGCAAAAAAAGCAGCCAGCCGGCGGCCGCGCCGATCTGCGCATAGGTAGGAAGGGCTGCGGTGGCGAGCATGGCCGCCGTCATCATCGCGACGGAAAGCAGCAGCATATGGCGGCGACCGATTCGATCCCCAATATGACCGAAGAACACCGCGCCGAGCGGGCGCATGAGATAAGCGACGGCAAAGCCACCTAGCGTGGTCAGCAGGGATGTGGTTCCGCCGCCGAAGAAAACGCGCGAAAGAACGGTCGCGAAATAGAGATAGAGGGTGAAATCATACCATTCGACAATGGTCGAAAAGGCCGCGATCGCGAGCGAACCGCGTGAAATGCCCTTCACCTCTACGTCCACCTCACCAAGAACCAGGTTCACGCGATCTGTACCCTTTCGCTTAAATTTTTCCTGTCGACTGCCTTTGCGACCTTTAACCTAACCGAATTTAAACCCCCGCGCGCTTACAAGCTTCCGCAACGACCGGGAGTTTTGCAGTGGGGACCATCAGGCGGCTGTTAAGGACGGGAGGCAATTCTTCCCCGGAAGAGTCGCGTCCGCAGTCCTCGCGCGCCGAGGGGCTCATCGCTGAATTCGAAAATAGCGAGAAGGGCTGGTTCTGGGAAACGACGAGGGACGGCACGCTTTCCTACATAAGCGATTGCGTCGCCCGGTCCCTGGGACGGGAGCCGGGTGACTTGCTCGAACGGCCCTTCACCGACCTGATCTCGTCCGAAACCGCAGACGGAAGCGCGACGTCGGAAAGGACGCTTGGTTTCTATCTTTCGTCCCATGTCGCTTTCCAGGACCTGATCGTGCGCGCCAAGACCAAGAACGAGAATTGGTGGTCGCTATCCGGCCGGCCGGTCCATGATGAAATCGGGCGTTTCTTCGGATTCCGCGGCTTTGCGTCCGACCTGACGAGGATGCGGCAGTCGGAGGTAGAGCTCGATCGGCTGGCGCGGCAGGATTCACTGACCGGCCTTGCCAATCGCGAAGCCCTTCGCCGCGCGCTTGACGATGCGCTTGTGGGCGCCGTCCGGCGGAAGCACCGCTGCTCGGTTTTCCTGCTCGACCTCGACCGCTTCAAGGCCGTCAACGATACGCTGGGGCATCCGGCCGGAGACACATTGCTGCGGCTGGTCGCCCTTAGGTTGACTGACGAAGTCGGCGAGTTGGGACAGGTCGGGCGTCTCGGCGGCGACGAATTTCAGGTCGTGCTGCCCAGCCTCTCATCCGAATGCGAGCTGTCGCGGCTGGCACAGGCAATCATCGACAGCCTGTCGCGGCCCTACACGATCAACGGGACCCTGGTGTCGATCGGCGCCTCGGTCGGCATCGTCACCTCCGACTATGATGACCGGACGGCCGACGACCTGATGCGCGACGCCGATCTCGCGCTCTACGCGGCCAAGGCGGCGGGCAAGGGATGCTTCCGTTTCTTCGCGCCGGAGATGCACGAAGCCGCCCGTGAGCGGCAGTTGATGGAATCCGACCTGCGCGTGGCGCTCGAGAAGGGCCAGTTGAGGGTCGTTTTCCAGCCGCAGGTCGATGCGTCGAGCGAAGCTGTCACCGGCTTCGAGGCACTGGTCCGCTGGGATCATCCGGAACATGGGCCGATCAGCCCCGCACTGTTTATCCCGCTGGCCGAGGAAATCAGGCTCATCGACGAAATCGGCGAGTGGGTATTGAGGACCGCCTGCACAGAGGCCGCCAAATGGCCTCAGCATGTATCGGTCGCAGTAAATCTGTCGCCGGTCCAATTCAAATCGCATGCATTGGCTTCGATGGTGAGGATGGCGCTAAGCGAGACAGGCCTTGCCGCCAAGAGGCTGGAACTGGAGATCACCGAAGGCGTGTTCCTGAGCAACGACGAGCACGTCCATGAGATGATCGATACCCTGAAAGCGATCGGCCTCAAGCTTGCGCTCGACGATTTCGGCACTGGCTATTCGAGCCTCAGCTATCTGCAGCGCGTTCCATTCGACAAGATCAAGATCGACCAATCGTTCGTACGCGGCGCTTCCGATCCGGAAAGCCGGAACGCGGCGCTGATCCGGGCGATGGTGGGGTTGGCCTCCGACCTCAAAATGCAGACCACGGCGGAAGGCGTTGAAACGACCGAGGAGCTGCAGCTGGTACGCGACCTCGGCTGCTCGCTCGTCCAGGGCTATATTTTCGGCAAACCAATGCCTGCCGACGAGGCCCTGGAGCTAGCCAACAAGGGGGCGGCGACATTGCCGGCCCAACTGCCGGCGCGCGAACCCCGCGTCCGGATCATCCGGGCGGCGCTGCTCCATATCGACGGCCAGGTCAGGGGCGCGCGCCTCAGGAACATCTCAAGCGGCGGAGCACTGGTCGAGTGCCGCGAAGAGGTCGAAGTCGGGGCGGAGATCCAGCTCGACTTCGCGGCCGGCGGCCTGATCGACGCGAAGATCGTGTGGACCAAGGGCACCCAGTTTGGCGTGCAGTTCAAGGAAAAGTTCAACTTGAAGCTGCTGCAACCGACCAAACCCACGGCCAAGGCGCCAGGCGTTGTCGCGCCGGATTTTCTGAAGGCCGGAGACATTTCTGAAGCTGGGTGAGGCAGCTCCGGCGGAATCTAAACGTCGATTTCGTCGTCGCTTAGCGCCGAGGCGCGGCTCTGGATGAAATTGAAACGATGCTCGGGGTTCTTGCCCATCAGCTGGTCGACCAGGTCGCGGACCGGCTGCCGATCTTGATATTCGGCGGGCAGGGTGATGCGGATCAGCGACCGCGACGCGGGGTCCATGGTCGTTTCCTTGAGCTGGTTCGGGTTCATCTCGCCGAGGCCCTTAAAGCGCGCCACCTCCACCTTCCTCCCCTTGAACTCGGTCCGTTCCAGCTCGGCGCGATGGGCGTCGTCGCGGGCATAGGCCGACTTGCTGCCCGCGGTCAGGCGGTAGAGCGGTGGCTGGGCGAGGAACAAATGGCCGCGCCGCACCAGCTCCGGCATTTCCTGGAAGAAGAAGGTCATCAGCAAGGTGGCGATATGCGCGCCGTCGACGTCGGCGTCGGTCATGATGATGACGCGATCGTAGCGGAGCGAACCCTCGTCCCATTTGTCGCGTGTTCCGCATCCCAGCGCCTGGTTGAGGTCGGCGATCTCCTGGTTCTGGCGGATCTTGTCGGCTGACGCGGAGGCGACGTTCAGGATCTTGCCACGGATCGGAAGAATCGCCTGGGTCTTGCGGTTGCGCGCCTGCTTGGCCGATCCGCCAGCGCTGTCGCCTTCGACGATGAACAGTTCGGTGCCCTCGGCATCGTCGTTGGCGCAATCCGTGAGCTTGCCCGGCAAGCGCAATTTGCGGGCGCTGGTGGCCGTCTTGCGCTTCACCTCGCGCTCGGCACGGCGCTTCAGCCGCTCGTCCATCCGTTCGAGGATCGCCCCGAGCAGGGCCCGGCCGCGCTCCATATTGTCGGCGAGGTAATGGTCGAAATGGTCGCGCACCGCCGCCTCGACGAAGCGCGCGGCTTCGAGGCTGGTCAGGCGGTCCTTGGTCTGGCTCTGGAAATGCGGGTTGCGGATGAACACGCTGAGCATCAGCTCGACGCCGTTCAGCACATCATCGGGGATGATGTCCTTGGCCTTCTTCTGGCCGACCAGGTCGGCAAAGGCGCGGATGCCCTTGGTCAGGGCGGCGCGAAGGCCGGCCTCGTGCGTGCCGCCATCGGGGGTCGGGATGGTGTTGCAGTAGTAGCTTTCGTTCGATCCTTCGCTCCACACCGGCCAGGCAACGGCCCATTCGGCCGACCCCTGTCCGTCCGGGAAATCCTGCCGTCCCGCGAAAGGCGGGGTGGTGAAGCATTCTCGGCCTGCGAGTTGTTCATTGAGATGATCCGCAAGCCCGCCGGGAAACTGGAATACAGCTTGTTCGGGAACATCATTGCTGGCCAGGGATGGATCGCAGCGCCAGCGGATCTCGACGCCGGCGAAGAGATAAGCTTTCGACCGTGCAAGCCGGTAGAGCCGCTCGGCCGAAAAGGCGGCGTCCTTGCCGAATATCTCGACATCCGGGGTGAATGAAACGGTGGTGCCGCGCCGGTTGGGCGCCGCGCCAACCTCCTCCAGCGGGGAAGTTGCAACGCCCTTCGAAAAGGCTTGCCGATAGAGTTTCTTGTCGCGCGCGACTTCGACGATTGTATCGGTCGAGAGGGCGTTGACGACGCTGACGCCGACGCCGTGGAGGCCCCCCGAGGTCGAATAGGCCTTGCCTTCGAACTTACCGCCCGAGTGGAGCATGGTCATGATGACCTCGAGCGCGCTCTTGCCCGGATATTTGGGGTGCGGGTCTACCGGCATGCCGCGGCCGTTGTCGGTGACGGTCAGCCGGTTGCCGAGCTCGAGGGTCACTTCGATCCGGCTGGCGTGGCCGGCCACCGCCTCGTCCATCGAATTGTCGATCACCTCGGCGGCGAGGTGGTGGAGCGCGCGCGCATCCGTGCCTCCGATATACATGCCTGGCCGCCGCCGCACCGGCTCGAGGCCTTCCAGGACCTCGATTGCCGAAGCGTCGTAATTGTCGGACGGGGTAGCGGAACCGGAAGCGAAAAGATCGGACATTTCCGGAACGCTATACGGTGCTCAAGAGCAGCCTGCCAAGCGGCAGACATGCATCAGTCGCCATGAAAAGCCCCGGCGCACCCGCCGGGGCCGGGAATGTCATCGCACCCGCGGTCCGCCATAGGGAAGGGGCGGTGGCGGGCGCCGGTCGCGGCGCGGCAGCTGCGCCTGGTAGGCGACGCCGCAATGGGCGACGCAATAGGGGTAGCCGGGGTTGGATGGCTGCCCGCAGAAATGGAAGTCGGGCTCTCCCGGATGACCCATTGGCCAGCGGCAGACACGGTCGTTCAGGTCGAGCAGCGATGTCTTGTCGGCAACTTCGGCCGATGGCTTGGCCGGGACCAGCCGGCGCGGCGGAGCCGGTGGGATCGGCGCCTGGGTGTCGCCAGGTCCCTGGCGAATGAAGCCGCCCGGGCCAACCGATCGATACTGCATCGCCTGCGGGTCCATTTGCCGCTGCTGCGTCCGGACCCCAGCTGAAGGCGAATCAGGTCGCGGCGCATCCGCCGCCGGTTCCTTGGTCGCCGCGGGGCCTGGCGTAGCCTTTGGCACGGCAGGCTTGGCGGCCTTGGGCGCAGGGGCGGCCTTTGCCTTTTTCTCCTTTTCCTCGCCGGACTTAACCGGTGAAGGACGCGATTCGAGGCCAAGGCGGTGGGCCTTGCCAATTACCGCGTTACGGCTGACGCCGCCAAGCTCCTCGGCAATCTGGCTGGCGGTGGAGCCTTTGGTCCACATCGCCTTGAGGCGCTCGATGCGCTCGTCGGTCCAGCTCATTGAATCAGATACTCCATATATATTGCGTGCCGCCGCCGCCGCCGATAGGCGATTGTCGCGTGAACGACCAGACTCCCTCTTGGGTTCGCAGCGAACCCGGCAAGCCTAGCCTTGAGGGCGTCAATTGGGGCGGCCTTTCAACACTCTATATCAAGGAGGTGAGGCGCTTCTTCAAGGTCCAGATGCAAACCGTCTGGGCTCCGGCAGTCACGACCCTGCTCTATCTGATCATCTTCACGGTCGCGCTGGGGCGCGAGGGCAAAACGGTGCTGGGCGTGCCCTTTGCCGATTTCATCGCTCCCGGCCTCATCGTCATGGCGATGATCCAGAACAGCTTTGCCAACTCCAGCTTTTCGCTGCTGGTAGGCAAGATCCAGGGAACGATCGTCGATTATCTGATGCCGCCTCTTTCGACCGGAGAGCTGATCGCGGGCCTGGTCGGAGCCTCGGTCACCCGCGCCTTCCTGGTCGGTTTCGCGGTGTGGCTGGTGATGAGCTTCTGGCCCGGAGTCCATGTTCCCGTCGTCCATCCGCTGTCCATATTGTGGTTCGGCCTGATGGGTTCCCTGCTGCTCGCCTTTCTCGGCCTGCTCACCTCCCTTTGGGCCGACAAATTCGATCATGCCGCGGCAGTCACCAACTTCGTCGTAGCGCCGCTGTCGCTGCTCTCGGGCACCTTCTATTCGGTACAGCAGCTGTCGCCCGCCTTCCGGGCGGTCAGCCACGCCAATCCATTTTTCTACATCATCTCCGGCTTCCGCCACGGTTTCCTGAGCGAGGCCGATTCGCCAATCTATGTCGGCGCCATTGCTCTTTTGGTGCTGAATATCCTGCTTTTCGGTATCTGCTATTCAGTCCTGAAAAGCGGGTGGAAAATCAAGAATTGAACAAATACAGTGAGTTGAACAGTTAAGGTCGCTGAACGGCGAATAACAGTCGCGTTCAGCGCTTAATCAAGCGGCTAGTTCCAAAAGTAACGCATCAACCGTTCTCAAGGAGAGAGCCAGATGCGTAAGTACCTGATTTCCGCCGCGCTTGCCGCTTCGACCCTCGTTGCCGCAGCGCCGGCCGCCGCCCAATATTATCCTCAGCAGCCCCAAGGCTATGGATATGGCTATAATAATTACGGCCAGGTTCGCCGCCTGCAGGTTCGCGTCGACAACCTACAGCGCCAGATCAGTAATCTCGATCGCCACAACATCCTTAGCGAGCGCGAGGCCAGCCGTCTGCGCGGCGAGTCCCGCGATGTCGAGCGCCGGCTCCACTATGCGGCCCGCAACGGGCTGAGTGGCTGGGAAAGCAACGACATCGAGCGTCGGGTCTATCGCCTGGAAACCCGCATCCAGCGCGAGGCGCGTGATGGCAACCGCTATCGCGGCAGCTACGACCAGGCCGGCTGGAACGACCGCGACCGTGACGGCCGCAACGACCGCTACGAGGACGATCGCGGCTACAACCACGACTAAGCTTTGGGCCTTGGGCCCGGGTAGAGCGTCGTAAGGCGTAAGGAGGGGCGGTCCGCGTTTATGGGCCGCCCCTTTTGTTTGATTGGCGTGATGGCTATAGGCTCGCCAAGGCGGTTCCTGACGAACCGCCTTTTGCCTTTTTCACATCGCCCGACGAAGGAGCCCCCATGCCCATTACGCCGCTTATGCCCGTTTATCCGCGTTCGCCTGTGCGGCCGGTGAGGGGCGAAGGGGTTTATCTCTACGGCGAAGAGGGTGAGAAATATCTCGATTTCGCCAGCGGCATTGCGGTCAACCTGCTGGGCCATGGCCATCCGCACCTGACCAAGGCGCTGCAGGAGCAGGCGGCGACCCTGCTGCATGTTTCCAACCTCTACGGCAGCCCCCAGGGCGAAGCCTTTGCCCAGCGGCTGGTCGACCTGACCTTCGCCGACACAGTGTTCTTCACCAACTCCGGCGCCGAAGCCGTCGAATGCTCGATCAAGACCGCGCGCCGCTACCACCACGCCAAGGGCAATCCGCACAAGCACACGCTGATCACCTTCTCCAACGCTTTCCACGGGCGGACGATGGCGACCATCAGCGCGACCAACCAGGACAAGCTGCGCGACGGCTTCGCGCCGCTGCTGGAGGGCTTCAAGGTCGTCGAGTTCGACAACCTGGATGAGGCGCTCGCCGCAGTGGACGAGAATACCGCCGGCTTCCTGGTCGAGCCGATCCAGGGCGAAGGCGGCATCCGTCCTGCGTCACAGCAATTCATCGCTGGCCTCAGGAAGGCCTGCGACGAGAATGACCTGATGCTCATTTTCGACGAGGTCCAGTGCGGCGTTGCCCGCACCGGCTATCTCTATGCCTATGAATATTATGGCGTGACGCCCGACATCCTGGCTTCGGCCAAGGGTATCGGAGGCGGTTTCCCGATCGGCGCCTGCCTAGCCACCGAAAAGGCGGCGGGCGGCATGGTGATCGGCACACACGGATCGACCTATGGCGGCAATCCGTTCGCCATGGCCGCCGGCCAGGCGGTGTTCGACATCGTCGCCAACGATGAATTCCTGGCCCATGTCCGCAAGATGGGCGAGCGCCTCCGCTCTGCACTTGAGCAGATGATCCCCAACCATGATCATCTGTTCGAAAGCGTTCGCGGCCTTGGCCTGATGCTGGGGGTCAAGATGAAGACCGACAGCCGGGCCTTCGTCACCTATCTGCGCACCAAGGGCATTCTGACCGTCGCTGCCGGTGACAATGTTGTGCGCGTTCTGCCGCCGCTGGTCATCGACGAAAGCCACATCGCCGAATTTGTCGAGGGGCTTTCGGCCGCGGCGGCGGACTACGACGTCCCGGAAGCGGCGTGAGGCACTTCCTCAACCTGTCCGACGCGGGCGGGGAGGCCATCGCCGCGATCCTGAACGAGGCGATGGAAAGGAAGCAGCGGCGCGCCGGCCAGCCAAAGGGCAGGCCGGACGAAGACCGGCCGCTCGACGGCGCGGTCCTGGCGATGATCTTCGAGAAAAGCTCGACCCGCACCCGGGTTAGCTTCGACCTCGCCATGCGCCAGCTCGGCGGATCCTCGATTGTGCTGGAGGGGGGATCGTCCCAGTTGGGACGCGGCGAGACCATTGCCGACACGGCGCGCGTGCTGTCGCGCTTCGCCGACGCGATCATGATCCGCACCGATCATCACCGAAAGGCGGAAGAGCTGGCGCAATATGCTTCGGTTCCGGTGATTAACGGCCTCACCGATCTTTCGCACCCGTGCCAGCTGCTGGCCGACATGCAGACCGTCATCGAGAAGAGGTCGAAGCTGGCCGGTTCACGCTGGGCCTGGCTCGGCGACGGCAATAATGTCTGCAATTCGCTGATCGAAGCGGCATCGCTGATGCATTTTGAGCTCGCCGTGGCATGTCCCAACGAGTTTGAACCGGATCTGGTCATGTCGTCCTCCGCCGTCGCCCGCGGCGGCCGGATTGGCTTCGCCCATGATCCCAAGGAAGCGATCAGCGGCGCCGAGGTGGTGGTGACCGATACCTGGGTGTCGATGGGCCAGGAGGATGACCAATATCGCAAGGAGTCCTTTGCGCCGTACCAGGTCGATGAGGCGATAATGGCGCTCGCTGCGCCCGATGCCACATTCCTCCATTGCCTGCCGGCGCATCGGGGCGAGGAAGTTACCGACGCCGTTATCGACGGCCGACAGTCGGCGGTCTGGGACGAGGCCGAGAACCGCCTGCACGCGCAGAAGGCGCTGTTGATGTGGTGCATGGGTAAATTGCCCTAGGTTGCGATTTTTTGCAGCGACACCCATTTGGAGCCGCGATGACCGAAATCTCGCTGAAACAGGACGTCGCGCTGGGCGTCACGGTGCCGTCGCGACATGCGCGGGGCCGCGCCGCTCGCATCGGGCCGGTACTCGATGCCATCCTGGCCAATCACGACTATCCGCCGGTGATCGAGAAGCTTCTGGCCGAAGCGCTGGTACTCACCGCGCTCCTGGGCTCGCTATTGAAGGATCCGGACGGCCAGCTCACCATCCAGGCACAGACCGAAAATGGAATCGTGGGCCTGCTGGTCTGCGACTATCTGGGCGGCGAACTTCGCGGATATGTCCGCCATGACCCCGAACGGCTGGCCGAGGCGGGCCCCAACCCGACGTTGTTCAGCCTGTTCGGCAAGGGTTACCTGGCAACCACCTTCGACCGGCCCGCGTCCAAGGAACGCTACCAGGGGATCGTCCCGCTGGAAGGCGAAGGTCTGGCCGAAGCCGCACAAAGCTATTTTGCGCAGAGCGAGCAAATACCTTCAATCGTCCGCCTGTCCGCGCATAAGGATGATCGGGGATGGGTTGCCGGCGGCCTGATGTTCCAGCACTTGCCGGAAGGGGAAGAGGGGCGCGATCGGCTGCATACAAGGCTCGATCATCCCGAATGGCCGCATATCGCAGTGCTGGTCGGCTCCGTGAAATCCGAAGAGCTTACGGACCGGGAGCTGCCCCTTGACGACCTGATCTGGCGATTGCTCCATGAGGAGGATGAAGTGCGCACGCTCGGTCCGGTCAAGCTGTCGCGCGGCTGCCGGTGCAGCCCGGATTATATCGCGTCGGTTATCGCCCGCTTCCCGCCCGATGAGCGGGCGGCAATGGTTGGCGATGACGGATTGATCCGCGTCGATTGCGCATTCTGCGCGACCAGCTTCCCGATTGAGGCTGAAGCCGCCTAAAAAATAACATGATGATTTGCCATCAATTAACCTCCCGAGGGTAAAGGGATTATGGTGCGCATCATGTTCCGAATCGGCCTTGTTGGCTTGTCGATCATGTCCGCCGGCCTGGTTGCGGCCTCCGTGCCGCACGCCCTGGCTCCGGCCATGGGCGGACTGTGGGAAGTCAGCAAAAGCGCAACGGGCCATAATCCAACGCGCATCTGCGTTGCTTCCCCGGACCTGCTGGCCGTCTTCGAACATCGCCAGCAACACTGCACACGCAAGGTCATCAGCGACATCGGGACGGACACGCTGATCAGCTACAATTGCACCGGCGGGGGTTTCGGCCAGTCGAAGATGACCTTGATCACGCCGAGGTCGCTCAGGATCGATACGCAGGGCATCTCCGATAACCTGCCTTTTCACTATCAGCTCTACGCGCGGCGCGTTTCCGACTGTCGCTAATTGGCCGGCCGTTAAGGCGGCTTTAACCATAAACCGGATATTGGTGACGGCGTGCCCTTCTTCGGCACGCTTTCCTCCCTGTCGGGCCCAGGCCCGCAACTGGGCCGCTTTAAGGGCGGCCCTATTTTTTTGCCTTGCGCGTCATTAGATGGCGCGCGGGATGACAATCATGTCGCAAAATATGCCGCTAGCCGTTGTGTTGTTGTCGGGCGGGCTGGATTCGATGGTCTGCGCGGGGCTTGCGCGCGAGGCCGGCTTTTCGGTGCTGGCGCTGACCATCGACTATAATCAGCGACATCGGGTGGAGCTCGAGGCGGCGCGGCGGATCGCGGTCCAACTGGCGGACCGGCATATCATCCTGCCGCTCGATCTCACGGCTTTCGGCGGATCGGCCCTAACCAGCGACCTGGCGGTCCCGAAGGAAGGCGTCGGCGAGGGAATCCCGGTCACATATGTGCCCGCGCGCAACACTGTGTTTCTCAGTTTGGCATTGGCGTGGGCCGAAGCCGTTGGCGCGCGCGATCTATTCATCGGCGTCAATGCACTCGACTATTCGGGCTATCCCGACTGCCGCCCGGATTTCATCGCCGCGTTCGAGGCGCTGGCCAACAAGGCAACCAAGGCTGGTGTCGAAGGCGATGGGTTCACCATCCACGCGCCGCTCCAGCAGATGAGCAAGGCCGACATCGCGCGCGAGGCCGCGCGGCTCGGGCTCGACGCCGGAATGAGCCACAGCTGCTATGATCCGACGCCTGGC
>JBJMUA010000025.1:0-27324 GCA_045811425.1 Sphingomicrobium sp.
AAAGCTGCCGTTAGTCGCTATGGCTGACGCCATGTGTCGGATTTACCAACGCCCCCTTCTGCAGTGACCTCGGCGTGATAGGCGTGTCCTGCGATCAAGCCGCTAGTATGCGATGTTTTCATCAATTCCGGCTCAAGCCGACTCAAAGTCACTTGCGATACATCCGAACACTTTCGCTCATAGTCTGACGCAAGTACCTTCAGGGCGACAGTGTCAGAGACGTCGTCAATGACCTCCACAGTCCACAGGCAAATGGAATCCAGCCGACGAGGAAAATAGCCTCCCGACAGGAAAGTGAGAACGGGCTGCCCGCCAACGAGCGTGACCTTGACGTTTATCTTTGGCGTGCATCCCGCCAACGCAGGAAGCATGAGCCGAGGAAGAATAACGCGAACCAGTCTCATGCAAGATTGATGAGGCAGATGGCTAATGACCGCAATGGGTCGAAACCGGTCATTAGCTGAGTCGAGCAGCTTCCCGTCGATTTGTCTGGATGCGCTGAGGATCCAACTATGGAGGTTCCCGTGACTGCCGGGTGATTACTTTTGCCGACTCGCTAATCGCGAAGTTCCATCTAAGTGCTGGTGAGCCCTGCTGGATTCGAACCAGCGACCTACTGATTAAAAGTCAGTTGCTCTACCGACTGAGCTAAGGGCCCTTCCAGCCGAGCGCTGCCGTTAGCTTGCTGGCCGCCGCTTGCCAAGGCGCGAAGCGAGGTGGCGGGCGGTGAGGCCGCCTTTGATCTTCCAGCCGGGAGCGATTGCCGCAAGCGGTCCCAGCACAAAGTCGCGCTCCTCGAGCCGCGGATGCGGAATGGCAAGGCCGCGCACCGCCACCCGGCCGCCACTCCAGGCAACCAGGTCGAGATCCAGGACGCGGCTTCCCCAACGCTTGCCGGGGCGTCGGCCGAACTCCCGCTCGATGAGCTTGAGCCTGGTTAGCATATCCAAGGGCTCCAGCCCGCTCTCGACCAACGTCACGCCATTGGCGAAATCGCGGCCGGCGCCCCCCACCGCCTTGTTCAAAATGATCGGCGAGGCGTCGAACAGGTCGAACTCCGCATCCAGCCGTGCGATTGCCGCTTCGACGACGCCGGCCGGCCGGCCATGGCGGATGTGGCGCCGGTTGGAGCCGATGGCGATGGCGTAAAGGTGCGTTGCTTCGGCCATTGGCCGTCGCCTAGGCTAGGCCCATGCAATTCGCCAGTCCCGGGCGCCCTGGATCTAGGCGGGATAACCGAACCGCTCGATCCAGGGCTGAAGCTGCGGCAGGACTGGCCGCAATTGTTCTTCATAGCGACGCCATTGGCGCGAACCGTCGTAGAGCGGCTTGCCGACCTGGCTGGCGCTGAGAGTCGACACGCCGCGCCGTCGCGCCGTTCTCGCGAAATCGCGCATTTCCTCGGTCCAGGAGACGCCGAGGAAGTCGCAGAGCCCAAGCGTCTCCGCGTCGAAATCACCCACCAGCGCCTCATAGCGGAGGATATGGCGGGCGAGCGGGAGGGCCGCCAAAAACGCCTCCTGGGCACGCATCACCGCGTCATAGTGGCGCGCCGTCCGCTCCAGGTCCGTGAACTGGGCTGCCGCGGCGGTGGGGGCGAAGTTGGCGCGGAAGCAGCTCCAGACGACGTCGCGGGGATCGCGCCGCATGACGATGATCCGGGCAGCGGGGAAGAGGCGCGCGATGATCGGCAGGTAGAGGCCCTTCAGCGGGTCCTTGTCGAGGAATAGCTTGCCCTCGGCATCGATCCCGGCGGCCCGAACGGCCTGCCAATAGGCGGTTCGCAACGCGTCCAGGGCCCCGTCATCCTCCCTGGCAAAGCGGGCCAGGCCGCCCTCGCGCAGGAAGGGATCGGACGCGGCCAGGGTCGGCCGTTCCTCCAGCGCCTCGACGCCGGGGATGGATGCCAGGACATTTTCGACCAGGGTGGTCCCGGAGCGCGGATATCCGATGAGGAAGGCGGGCGATTGCGCGCTTGTCGGGGATGGTTTCCAGCATGCGGGATCGATCGCCGCGAATTCGCGGCCGAGGCGCTGGACGAATTCGGTATTCGACTCCCCGGCGCCCTCGAACCGGGCAAAACGGCGTGCCGATGCATGGTTGGCGTTGGCGTAAGCGGCGAAGGCGTCGGCGTGGCGGCCTAGGCGATCGAGCGCATCGCCGCGCAGGCTTTCCAGGTTCGCCCGGTTCTCGTCGCCCAGCTCGGTTTCCAGCACGGGGGCGAGGATGGCGATCGCTTGATCCGGATGCCCCCGTTCAATCTCCGTGCGCGCCATTCCCGCGGCTCCGGGCGGGTCGAGCGGATCGATCGCCAGCGCCCGCTGGCCAAAGCGGACGGCCACGTCGAGATCCCCGCGCCGCGACGCGATCGAGGCGACCCCGCCAAAGGCGGACGCTGACTGGGGATCGAGTTCGGCAGCGCGATGATAGCTGGCGAGCGCAGCCTCCAGCGAACCGCCGGTTTCCAGCGCCATTCCGCGTTCCAGCCACGGCGCCGCCGCGGTGGGGTCGAGGCGGATCGCCTCGTCGAGGCGGCGCAATGCCTCGCCCAACTTGCCCTGTTTGCGCAGCGCCGCGCCGATTGCGCCGATGATCGCCGGATCGCCAGGCGCCAGCTCCAGGGCCTCGTTCAGCAATTCCAGCGATGCGTCATATTCGCCGGCTTCCTCGCACTTCCACGCGGCAAGGTTGAGGAGCATCGGGTCTCGCCGACCCTCCGCAAGGGCCTGTTCCGCCAGGTCCGCGGCGCGGCCGATATCGCGCTCGACCAGCGCCTGCTCGATTGCCTGCGTTACGTCGGGGTCGATTGCGGTCACTTGTCTTCCACCAGGCGACCATAAAGTTCGGGCCGGCGATCGCGGAAGAAGCCGAACGCGGCGCGGTGGCGCTTGGCCTGGTCGATGTCGAGCGTGGCCACCAGCACCCCGGTTTCGTCCTTCCCGAATTCAGCGAGGATGTCGCCGCGCTCATCGCAGATGAAGCTGTGCCCGTAGAATATCTGGCCGCCCTCATTGCCGATACGATTGGCGGCAACCACGGGCACCACGTTCGACACGGCATGGCCGATCATGGCCCGCCGCCATAGCCGCGAAGTGTCGAGGTCCGGATCGTGCGGCTCGGTACCGATGGCGGTGGGGTAGAACAGGATCTCGGCCCCCATCAGCATCATCGCCCGGGCGGTTTCCGGATACCATTGGTCCCAGCAGACGCCGACGCCGACGGTGGTTCCGGCGCCCTGCCACACCTTGAAGCCGGTGTTGCCTGGGCGGAAATAGAATTTCTCCTCATAACCGGGTCCGTCGGGAATGTGGCTCTTGCGATAAACGCCCTCCACCTTGCCGTCGGGGCCGATCATCGCCAGCGAGTTATAGTAGTGGGGGCCATCGGCCTCGAAGAAGCTGGTGGGGATCCAGACCCTCAGCTCTTCCGCCAGCTTTTGCATGGCCTGCACCGATGGATGTTTCGCGACCGGCCTGGCAGTCGCAAACAGCGCTTCGTCTTCGACCCGGCAAAAATAGGGGCCTTCGAACAGCTCCGGCGGCAGAATGACCTGCGCATCCTTGTCCGCAGCCTCACGCACCATCTCTGACACGTTGCGGATATTCTCGGCGACGTCCTCTCCGAAGGCGAGCTGAAGGGCGGCGACCGTGATCTTCTGGCTCATGCGGGGACCTGTTGGCTGATACAGTGGAAGCTGCCACCGCCGGTCAGGATATGGTCGGCGCGCAATCCCACAACCTTGCGATCCGGGAACAATGACTGGATCGCGTCCACAGCCGCCCCATCGTTCGGCGCACCGTAAAGCGGCACGACGACGGTCGCATTGCCGATATAGAAATTCATGTAGCTGGCCGGGATGATCTCGCCGTCGCGCTCGACCGTGCCGGGCGAGGGGATCGCCACGACCTCGAGATCGGCATCGAGCAGCGCTTCGGCGGCGTCGGCATAGGCCTGGGTGTTGGGGTCGTCCGTCGTCGCCTCGGGAATGGCAACCCGGTTTGAGGCGATAAAACGCGCGAGATTGTCGACATGGCCATCGGTATGGTCGTTGAGCAGGCCGTCGCCAAGCCATACGACGCGGGTGGCACCAAGGTCGCGCTTGAGCCGCCCCTCGACCTCTTCCTTGTCGAAGCCGGGATTGCGGTTGGGATTGAGCAGGCACTGCTCCGTGGTGATGAATGTGCCCGACCCGTCGCCGTCGATGGCGCCCCCTTCCAATATCCAGTCCGACTTCGAATGGGGCAGGCCCGCTTCTGCGGCGAGGCGCTCTCCGATGCTGTCGTCGCCTTCCAGCTCATATTTGCCACCCCAGCCGTTGAAGCCGAAGCCCTGTGCCCGGCGGCCAGGTCCTCCGCCAAGGACGATGGCGCCCGTATCGCGCAGCCAGATGTCGCCGAATGGCTCGACAATTACCCTCGCGAACGGGGCCAACCGCCGCGCCTCCGCTGCGGCCTTATCGTCGGCTGCGACCAGCCAGGCTTCTTCGCCGGCGCCATCGGCATGGATGGCCGCGGCGAAGGCGGCGACCTCGGACTGGGCCGGCGCAAGGTCCTCCAGCCACAAGTCGGCCGCGCTTGGAAATCCGATCCACACGGCCTGGTGAGGGGCCCATTCGGGAAGGGGAACGAGGTTCATGGCGGCTGCGCCTATCAAAGGCGGGCCGAAAGCGCGACCCTCAAAGTCAGGCAAGGCAAGAGATGGTTGCGCCGCAAGCAAAAGGCGGCAAGGTTTGCCGGGCCGAATCTAGCCGGTGGGGGGAGTTTCCATGTCGCGTGCGTATAAATGGTGGGCCGGTGTGGCAGCCGGTGCATTCCTGGTTGCGCCCATCCGGGCCGAGGTACGGCCCCTGGCCGAAGATGCGGCTGCTTTTGGCGCCCGGCCGGCCGCGGAACAGGTCGCAATTTCTCCATCAGGCAATCGGATCGTCGTCCTGGTCCCGGGCAAAGGCGCCCAGACGACCGCCAGGCTGTTCGACCTTTCAACCGGCGAGCAACGCACCATCCTGGCATCGCCCGGCACGCCGGAAACGCTCCGCTGGTGCCGATTTGGCAGCGAGACGCAGCTGGTTTGCCGATATGGCGGCAACCTGACCGTGGACGGAGTCCTGCTGGGATTTGGTCGGCTTATCAGGGTCGGCGTTGACGGGAAGAACCTGGCGCCGCTCGGCCAGCGATCCAGTGATTATGACGCGGGCATTCGCCAATTTGACGGCCAAATCCTCGATTGGCTGCCAAGTGAGGGCGGGGCGGTCCTCATGGCTCGTGAATATGTTCCGGAGGCGGGGCGAACCGGGACGCGCATGATCCGCAAGCGTACCGGGCTGGGGGTCGATCGCATTGACCTGACGTCGCTTGAATCGAAGCCGGTCGAGCAGCCTCACGGCGACGTCGACGGATATGTCACGGACGGCAAGGGGCAGATCCGGATCCGAGAGCACAGCCTGGTCGATTCCAGCGGGCGCCTGACCGGCATTACCAAATACCAGTTTCGCAACGCATCCGGCGGTTGGGATGATCTCGGCACTTACGACAGCAATAGCCATGAAGGCATGCAGCCACTGGCGATCGAAGCGCAAAGCAACAGTCTTTTCTTCCTGCGCAAGCTCAACGGCCGCGACGCGCTTTACCGGATGCCGCTCGACGGATCGATGCAGACGACACTGGTGGCCCAGAATGCATCCGTGGATATCGATGGCGTGACCCGCTTCGGTCGGGGGCAAAAGGTTATCGGCTATACCTATGCAACCGATGCCCGCGAGGTGGAATATTTCGATCCGGAGTTCGAACGTCTGTCGACGGGCCTCCGCCAGGCGATCCCCAACCTGCCGATCATCGATTTTTCCGACGCCAGCAACGACGGGACGACCCTGCTGATCTTTGCCGGGTCCGATACCAATCCCGGCTCCTATTATGTGCTTGATCGACGGACCAGGGAGATGAGCCCGCTGTTCGACGTGCGCCCGGCGCTATCGAAGCGGACTCTCAGCGCCGTGAAGCCGGTCACCTACAAGGCGGCCGACGGTGCGACCATTCCTGCCTATGTCACCATTCCCGCCGGGACCGCCGGTAAGAATCTTCCGGCCGTGGTGCTTCCCCACGGAGGCCCGAGCGCCCGCGACGAATGGGGGTTCGACTGGCTGGCGCAATTCCTCGCGGCCCGCGGCTATGTGGTTATCCAGCCAAATTATCGTGGCTCAACCGGTTATGGCCAAAGCTTCGAGGGGGCCAGTGGCTTCAAGGATTGGCGCAAGGCGATTTCGGACGTGAACGATGCCGCCCGCTACCTGGTTGAGCAGGGCATCGCCGACAAGGATCGGTTGGCGATCGTTGGCTGGTCCTACGGCGGCTATGCGGCATTGCAGGCGGCGGCGGTCGAGCCCGGCCTGTACAAGGCGGTAACCGCCATCGCGCCGGTCACCGATCTGAGCCTGCTGAAACGCCAAGCCGACGAGTACACCAGTTCAGAGCTGGTGCGCGAATTCGTTGGATCGGGCCAGCACGTCCGCGACGGATCTCCGCTCAAGAATGCGGCGGCGATCAACGTTCCGGTCCTGCTGGTCCACGGCGATCTGGATCTCAATGTCGGCATCGCCCACAGCACGAAGATGGCCGACGCGCTGCAGGGCCTGGGCAGGCCCGTCGAATTCCTGCGCTACAAGCAACTGGACCATTATCTGGAGGACAGCGACGCGCGGGTCCAGATGCTGACGCGGATCGGCACGATGCTCGACAAGGCCATTGGCGATTGATGCAAGGTGGGCGGGAAGTGCGCCAGCAGAGCCTGCTGCCTGCCGCCATTACGGCATGATTGAAGTTTCAAACGGGGGAGTTCCAAGTGAAATTGAAGAGTCTAATTGTGGCCGGCCTGCTGGCCGGTGTGTCAACGAATTTGCCTGCGCAAATCGCGCCGCTGGCCGACGACGCCAAGGCATTCGGCATGCGCGAAAATGCCTGGTCGGTCGACATTTCGCCGAGCGGAAGCAAGATCGTCTATCTGTCGGCAGGAAGCGGGCGGACGACCCTGGCCAAGGTGGTCGACGTGGCGACCGGACAATCGAAAACCATCATTGGTGCGAGCGGCTTGGAGACCTGCGGGTTCGCCTCTGACGACTATCTGGTTTGCCGTTACGGCGGCTATACCAAGGTTGACGGGCTGGTACTCGGTTTTTCGCGGCTGATGGCGATCAGCAGCGCGGGTGGAGAGCCACGCATGCTGGGGCAATCGCGCAGCACCAACGACGCCGGCATCCGCCAGTTCGACGGCAAAATCATCGACTGGCTGCCGGAATCGAACGGTGCCGTGCTGATGGAGCGGGAATATATTCCCGAGGTGGGGCAACAGAGCATTCACGCCGGCCGCAAGAAGGATGGCCTTGGCGTCGACCGCATCGAGCTGGCGACGATGAAGATCCAACCTGTCGAGCAGCCGCGCAACGAAATCAGCGGATATACGACCGACGGAAACGGCAATGTGCGGCTCATTTCGATTGAAAAGGAGATTGTCGACAGCAACTACCTGAGCGGCGTCATTCGATACCGCTACCGCGAACCAGGCTCCAGCGATTGGCAGGACCTTGGCCAGTCCGGCGGCGCAGATGGCGTCAATATCCATCCGTTGGCGGTCGATGCGAGCACCAATTCCGTTTACCTGCTGAAGAAGCTCAACGGCCGCGAGGCGCTCTATCGGCAAGCGCTCGATGGAACGCGTGCCATCACGCTTGTCGCTTCGAGCGACCGTTTCGACATCGACGATGTCATTCGCGCCGGCAAGGGGCAGCGCGTAATCGGCTACACGCTGGTCGATGACAAACGCAAGGCGGTCTATTTTGACCAGGAGTACAGCAAGCTTGCCTCCGGCTTGGGGAAGGCACTGCCCACCAGTCCGATCGTGCATTTCGCTGGCACCGATCATGGTGGGACCAAGCAACTGATTTTCGCCAGCGCGGACACCCACCCGGGCACATTCTATCTGCTCGATCGCAAGACCAAGCAGATGATGGAGGTCGCTCCCGTGCGGCCATTGCTTGCTAACCGCAAGCTCGCCACCGTGACCTCGATCAGTTATCCGGCCGCTGACGGCACCAGCATACCTGCCTACCTCACACTTCCGCCCGGCGGAACCTCGACAAATCTTCCAACCGTTATTCTTCCACACGGCGGACCCAGCGCGCGTGATTCCTGGGGGTTCGATTGGCTGGCGCAGTTCCTGGCTGCGCGCGGATACGCCGTCATCCAGCCCAACTATCGCGGATCGAGCGGATATGGCGACGAATTTGCGGGGCAGAATGCCTTCCGGGACTGGAAAACGGCAATGAGCGACATCAGCGCCGCCGGCAAATATTTGGTTGGCAAGGGCATCGCCGATTCCAGCAAGATGGCCATCGTCGGCTGGTCCTACGGTGGCTATGCGGCCTTGCAGCTGTCGTCGATCGAACCGTCGACCTACAAGGCCGTCGTAGCAATCGCACCGGTGACCGACCTCGAATTGTGGAAGAAGGACGCCGAGGAATTCACCAGCGGGCGCCTGGTCGAGAACATGGTTGGCACCGGGCCGCACGTGGCGGAGGGATCGCCCCTGCGCCATGCCGCCGCGATCAAAGCGCCGGTGCTGCTGGTCCATGGCGACCTGGACGGCAATGTGACGGTCAGCCACAGCGTCAAGATGGCCAGCGCTCTCAAAGCGGCGGGGAACAATGCCGAATTGCTCCGCTTCGAAGGACTTGACCACCAGCTCGACGACAGTGCCGCACGGACCCAAATGCTGACCAAAATCGGCCAGCTACTGGAACGCACGATCGGCAAATAACCGCGACCGTCAGCCAAAAAGAGAAAGGGCGGCCCCGTGAGGGACCGCCCTTTTTCGTTGCGACCGATCCGAGGGATCAGCGCGAATAGAATTCGATGACCAGGTTCGGTTCCATCCGGACCGGGTAGGGCACCTCGTCCAGGGTCGGGACGCGGGTGAACTGGATCTTCGCGGTTCCGTCCGGAACGACATAGTCGGGGATGTCGCGCTCAGCGAGGCTCTGCGCTTCCATCACCAGCGCCATTTCCTGCGCCTTCGAGCCAAGCTCGATCACGTCGCCGACGTCGACCCGGCGCGAGGCGATGTTGCACTTCACGCCGTTGACGCGGATGTGGCCATGGCTGACCAGCTGACGGGCGGCCCAGATGGTCGGCGCGAACTTGGCGCGATAGACCAGCATGTCGAGGCGGCGCTCGAGCAGGCCGATCAGGTTTTGCGAGGCGTCGCCCTTCATGCGGCTGGCCTGCTGATAGGTCTGCTTGAACTGCTTCTCGGTGACGTCGCCGTAATAGCCCTTGAGCTTCTGCTTGGCGCGGAGCTGCAGGCCGAAATCGGAAATCTTGCTCTTGCGGCGCTGGCCGTGCTGGCCGGGGCCATATTCGCGGCGGTTGACCGGGCTCTTCGGGCGACCGAAGACATTCTCGCCCATGCGGCGGTCGAGCTTATACTTGGCGCTGCTGCGCTTCGACATTTCATCACTCCAATTCGCGTTTCAGTTCTTGTTGCTTGCACTTCTTGTCCGAAAACCGGTTCCCACTTTTCGGGAAGAGCAAGCGTGCCCGGAACCGCACCGGCTGGCCTGTTGCCAACCGCGACCACCGCTTCACCGGACGTGCAGGGTCAATTGCGAGCCGCGCGCCTAGCGGGCGAGAGGGGAAAGGTCAAGCTTTGCAAGGCGTGAAGCCTTTTGGCATGGGACGATCATGACCGACATCCGCGACCCCGCCGACTGCATGACCATGACCGAAGTCAGGGCAGGGGTCGACGATGTCGATCGCCAGCTTGTGGCCCTGCTGAAGCGCCGGTTCGGCTTTATGGACGCGGCGGCCCGCATCAAGCCCGATCGATCGGCAGTGCGCGATGAATGGCGCAAGGCCGACGTATTGGCCAAGGTCGATGCGAGCGCGGCCGAGCTGGGCGTCGACCGGACATTGCTAGCCCGGATCTACGAAGATCTGATCGAAACCTCGATCGCGCACGAATTTGCCGAGTTCGACCGGACGCGCGGCTAGGCGCGCCCGGCGGAGGCGTTACCGCTTGGAGCGGTTCGTGGCTTCCTGCGCCCGCTTCCATTGCTCGGCGGTCATGCAGACGCGCTTGGTCCCCTGGATCTGGCCAGTGACCTGCTGCCGCTTGCAGATTTTCTTATCCGGATCGGCCGCCTCATTGGCGACCGGCGCCTGAGGCGTTGCCGGGACTTCGGCACTGGCTGAATCGGACGCGAGCAGAAGCACGCTGAACAAAGCGGCGAGCATCAAAAATTCCCCTTAATCTGGATTATGAAAGCGGCTTCCTAGCCAGCGGAAAGACGGAAAGGAATGCGCCTTGCCTTGTTTTTTCGACGAACGGCGGAAAAAACTAGCGCCCGCCGATCGTCTTCAGGTCAGACGCGCTCTTGCCCTGGTCCCGCTGGACCCACTCGGTCTGAGTCAGGCAGGTCTTCTTGCGCATGCGCGAGCCGGTGGCGCCGACATTCTCGCGGCAGATCTTCTTTTCTTTTTCCGGCTTCTGGACCTCGGTGGATTCCTGGGCGGCAGCTTGCGCCGGTTCCTGGGCAACCAGCATCAACGCGAACAATGCGGGGATCATTAGACCATCCTAGACAATGTAATTGATGATTCGCTTTAGGCATCAAGTCATTCCAACGCCACTATTTTTTCGACGAATGTCCTTTGGAAAGCGACCGAATGACTCCGCGCAGGGCCTGAATTTCGCGGCTTGACCATTGCGGCTTCGTCAGGATCGTCCGCAATGTCGTTTTTGTCGCTTCGATGCGCTCGGGCGGAAAGAAATAGTCGGATTTTTCAAGTTCGGAGTTCAGCTGGCCGATGAGCCCTTCCAGTTCGCCCATCGGCGCCGGCGGCTCCAGTTCCTTCACGGTCGGCTGGGCGAGACCGGCACCTCGCGACCATTCATAGGCCAGCAGAATTACAGCCTGGGCCAGATTCAGGCTGCCGAAATCGGGGTTGATGGGCACGGTGACGATGCAGTTCGCGAGCGCGACATCCTCGGTTTCGAGGCCCGAGCGCTCGGGCCCGAACAGGATCGCCGATCGGCCCTCGGTCGAGCGGATGCCGCGCGCCATTGCCTCGGGCCCCACGACCGGAACCACCAGGTCGCGCCGCCGGACCGTCGAAGCGAACACTTGGGCACAATCGGCGATAGCCTCGGCGGTGGTCGCGTAGACTTTCGCCTTCTCGAGCACCACGTCCGCGCCGCTCGCCGCCGGGCCTGCATCGGGATTGGGCCAGCCATCACGCGGGGCGACCAGCCGCATTTCGGTCAGCCCGAAGTTCAGCATCGCCCGAGCCGCCTTGCCGATGTTCTGACCCAACTGGGGGCGGACGAGCACGATGATTGGTCCTTTATCCTTCGATACGGGGCCTTCGGCTTCGCTCAGTCCCCTACTCAGGACGAACGGTCGGTGTAATCGGCCTCTTCCCCGTTCGTCCTGAGTTGCCGCTGAGCCTGTCGAAGCGGCGTATCGAAGGAACAGCTTCCGGGAGAGGAGCTGGACAGCCTCCCAATCTCCGCGGACTAAGGCTTCCTTCTTCGCTCGGCTCCATCCCTTGATTTGGCGTTCGGCCGCAAGAGCCTCTTCCCGGCTGTGGAAATCCTGACTCCAGACCAGGCTAAGCGGTCGTCTTTTCTGGGTGTAGCCTGGAATTTGCCCGGAGTGGTGCGCCCCGATGCGCGCGTCCAAGTCATCCGTATGCCCGACATAGTAGCTGCCATCGGCACAGCGGAGCATGTAGGCATGAAAGCTCATGCGGGCCCTTCGAGACGGGCCTTCGACGGGCTTCGCCCGCTCAGGCCCTCCTCAGGACGAACGGGTCTTGAACGGCTGGATTTCATAACAGCTTGTTGTGGCCGGGCGGGATCGATTCCTTCTCGACCCGCTCGGCGATCTCGGCGAAGTCGCCCGGCTCGCTGAAGTCCTTGTAGATGCTGGCGAACCGAATGTAGGCGACATGGTCGAGCGCCTTCAGGCCCGCCATCACGGCCTCCCCGATCCGGGCGGAGGTGACCTCGTCGCCGAGCGTTTCCATCTGCCGCTGGACGCCGCTGATCAGCTGGTCGACCTTGGCCGGATCGATGTCGCGCTTGCGGCAGCTGTGGCTGATCGCGCGCTCCAGCTTGGCCCGATCGAACGGCTCGCGCTTGCCATCCTTCTTGACCACCGTCAGGTCGCGAATGTGCACCCGTTCGAAGGTGGTGAAGCGGGCGCCGCAGCCCTCGCACTGCCGCCTGCGCCGGATTGCCGCGCCGTCCTCGGACGGGCGGCTGTCCTTCACCTGGCTGTCTTCATGGGCGCAAAAGGGGCAGCGCAATCCTCAGCCCTCGTAGATCGGGAAGCGGGCGCACAGCGCGCGGACCCGCTCGTTGACGGTCCTTTCGACCGCGCCGTTATTGTCGGCGCCATTTTCCTGCAGCCCGTCCAGCACGTCGGCAACCATGTCCGCAATGTCGCGGAACTCCTCCTCGCCGAAGCCGCGGGTGGTCCCGGCCGGCGAGCCGACCCGGATGCCGCTGGTCTGCACCGGCGGCAACGGATCGAACGGCACACCATTCTTGTTGCAGGTGATGCCCGCATGCTCGAGGCTTTGATCGGCGTCCTTGCCGGTGAGGCCGAGCGGGCGGAGGTCGACCAAGGCGAGATGGGTGTCGGTACCGCCGGCAACCAGGTCGGCGCCGCGCTCCTTCAACCGATTGGCCAGGGTCTGGGCATTGTTGATCACCGCTTTGGCATAGGTTTTGAAGCCGGGCTCCAGGGCCTCGCCGAACGCGACCGCCTTGGCGGCGATGACATGCATCAAAGGTCCGCCCTGGAGGCCGGGGAAAACCGCCGAATTGACCTTCTTGGCGATCGCCTCGTCATCGGTCAGCACCATTCCGCCGCGCGGGCCGCGCAGGGTCTTGTGGGTCGTCGTCGTGACCACATGGGCGTGGCCGAACGGCGTTGGATGCTCGCCCGCGGCGACCAGGCCGGCGAAATGGGCCATGTCGACCATCAGGTAAGCCCCGACCTCGTCGCAAATCGCGCGAAAGCGAGCGAAATCGAAGTGCCGCGGATAGGCCGATCCGCCGGCAATGATCATCTTTGGCTGATGTTCGCGCGCGAGACTTTCGACCTCTTCGAAATCGACCAGGTGATCGTCGGGCCTCACTCCATATTGGACGGCGTTGAACCATTTTCCCGACTGGGCCGGCGGCGCGCCATGGGTGAGGTGTCCGCCGGCGGCGAGGCTCATGCCCATGATCGTGTCGCCCGGCTTCAACAGCGCCATCATCACCGCGCCATTGGCTTGCGCGCCCGAATGGGGCTGAACATTGGCGAAGCCGCAGCCGAACAGCTTCCTGGCCCGCTCGATCGCCAATGTCTCGACCGAGTCCGAAGGGCCGCAACCCTGGTAATAGCGGCGGCCGGGATACCCTTCCGCATATTTATTGGTGAGCACCGAGCCCTGCGCTTCGAGCACCGCGCGGCTGACGATATTCTCCGACGCGATCAATTCGATCTGGTCTTGCTCCCGATGGAGCTCAGCCTTGATCGCGTCAGCAACGGCGGCATCGGCATCGGCGAGCCGCCGGGTGAAAAAGCCCAAAGGCTGGACATGGGTCAGGTCGGGCGCGGTGGCCATCAGTCGCTTTCCTGGAGAAGTTGAGAGAGCTGGTCGACGCGGCGCTGGTGGCGCCCGCCGGCGAATTCGGCGCCGAGGAAGGCGCTGACGCAGGCCTTGGCCATGTCGCTGCCGACCAGCCGCGCGCCAAGCGCCAGCACATTGGCGTCATTATGCTCACGGGCCAGCGCCGCGGAGAGGGGTTCCGAGACGCGCGCGCAGCGGCACGCCGGGTTGCGGTTGACCGCGATCGAAATGCCGATGCCGGACCCGCAGACAACGACCCCGCGTTCGGCCTCGCCACTCGCCACGGCGTCGGCCAGGCGAGCCCCAAATTGCGGGTAATCAACGCTTTCCGGGCCATTGGTGCCAAGGTCGGCAACATTGTGTCCGGCCTCGCGCAGCCAGGCGGCGAGCTCGTCTTTCAACTGGTAACCGGCATGGTCGGCGGCAAGGGCGATGCGCATCGCCAAGCCCTAGGCCAAGCCGTCAAGATTCGCCACCCTCTAGCCAGCCATCGCGGCGATCTGTTCGAAGCGCCGTGACAGCGCTTCGACAACCGCCGCGTCGGTAGTGCTGAGCAGCACCTCGGCATTCCGAAGCCGCGACATGTCGTTGAAATTATAGCTGCCGAGCCAGGCCGTGGTGCGGCCACGGCGCTCGACCAGCAGGAATTTGGCGTGCATCGGCAAATCGCCGGCATCCGCCACCCGCCGGATCCGAATGCCCGCTCCTTCAAGGCGCGCCACCAATCCCGACGGCACCCGCCGCTCCGTGTCATGGACCAGCAGATCGATCGCCGCGCCGCGGCGCGCCGCGAATGCCAGCACCCGGGTCAGCGGGCTCTTTTTGAGGTGCGAAATGGCGCCGCGGAGCCGGTCGCGCTTGCCCATTCGTGCGATTGCAGGTTCGGCCGCCAGCGATAGCATGCGCGGGAAGAAATAGAGGCGCGTGTCACCGTCACGCACGCGCCAATTGGTCGACGGACGCCATTTCAGCGCCTTGGGCGGTTCGATCAGCCGCCCGACCTCGCGGCGCAAGGCCTTGGTCAGCTTCGGACGTTCGATTCCCAGCAGCAGGTTGTGGCCGCGGTCCTGGTCCCCGATCTCGGCGATGACCTCTGGGTCTTCGGGTTCGTCGCCGGAAGGGTTGAACGATCCGACCCAGGCAATGTCAGGCTCCGAGAAAGCGTAGATCTTGCTATGGATGCGGCCCGGCGGGTCGCTCGGCGAGACGTAGAGATGGAATCCCCCGCCGAGGCCATGCGCCCGCAGCATTGCGATGACCCGGTCGTTGGCGCCCTCCCGGCGCGGTTTTGCTTCCATCACCAGCCGGACGCTCGCGCCGCGGTCGCTGGCGCGCATCAGCGCCTCGGCCAGTTCCCGGTCCCGGAAATAATAGGTCGCCCAGTCAATCCGGCTGCCGGGGGGAGACTGATCCACATGCTGCTGCAGCAGATCCCGGAGGTGCCGCGGCGGCAGGTCCGGCCCGCCGAATTCGACGCGGCCGAGCGGGTGGCCCATCAGGCGCGGCCCAGCAGGCGATGAACCAGTCCGGCGCCCAATTTCTTCAGCCCCGAACCGACGGCTTCGATTTGCCCGGCCGGTAGCAGGTCATGCCCCTGGTCGAGAAGTTGAGCGGCCATGTCCGCCTTGCCATAGGCCGCCAGCGCCACAACGGCTTTCAGCAATGTTTCGCCATCAGCCAATATGTCCGTCCCGCGCCGGAGAAAGATCGCGTCGGCATAGGCAACCCGTCCAGACCGGTCACCGGCGCGCACGCCGGCATTGCGGATGCCAAGGCTGTTGGATGAGCGGTACCGCTTGAGATTGAGGAGATCGATGAGGTCGAACCCGCGCGCCGTCATATGCGCCTCGATGTCCGCAAACAGGGGTTGCTCCTTGTATCGGCGGAAAAAGGAGACCTCGATTTCGGCGAGCATGACCGAGCTCAGCGCCTGCTCGGCGCCCTTGAGAACCATCAGCTCGCTGCCCTGCGTGTCGACCTTCAGCACATCGGGCCTGAAGCCTTCGCGCGCCGCCAGCCCGTCCAGCCGTTCGGTCGGCACCGCCTCGGTCGCTGTGACGGACGCATCGCCCTTTTTCTTGCCGTATCGCTCGAACACCGACGGGTCTGGCTCCAGGAAGGAGGACATGTTGGCCATGGCTGTGAGGTAGAGAGGCGCCTCGCCGTCCCGGTCGCCAAGCGCCACCGGATAGGTGCGGGTCCGGCCCCGGCCGAAATTGCCGGACGCTTCCTTTTCGCGCGGATCGAACAGCACCGATGACAGAATAGAAGCGAACGGCTTCCAGCGCATATTGAGCCCGCCGGCGGAGCCGACATCGACCAGGGTGAGCGTGAGCTCGCGCGGAAGCGCCTCGATCAGCGGCCGCGCGTCCATGAGATCAAGCGGCCTTGCGGAGTTCCAGCTCCAGCCGGTCCCAGATCTCGACCAGCGCCTTGGTCAATTCGTCCATCATCGCTTCCGAATGGGTCGGCCCAGGCGTGAAGCGCAGCCGCTCGGTGCCGCGCGGAACGGTCGGGAAATTGATCGGCTGGACGTAGAGGCCGTACTCGGCAAGCAAAATGTCGCTGATCCGCTTGGCCTTGACCGGACAGCCGACCAGCAGCGGGACGATATGCGTGACGCTGTCCATCACCGGAAGGCCGGCGTCGCGGAACCTGGTCTTGAGCATGGACGCGCCCGCCTGCTGCGCCGCGCGCTCGTCGCCCGATTGCTTGAGATGGCGAACGCTGGCCAGCGCGCCGGCGACCAGCACCGGCGACAGCGAGGTCGTGAAAATGAAGCCGGGCGCGTAGCTGCGGATGCAATCGATGATGTTCTTGTCCGCGGCGACATAGCCGCCCATCACGCCGAACGCCTTGCCCAACGTGCCTTCGATGAGGGTGATGCGATCGGCAACCGCGTCGCGCTCGGAAATGCCCCCGCCGCGCGCGCCATACATGCCGACAGCATGAACCTCGTCGAGATAGGTGATCGCGCCATAGCGGTCGGCGAGGTCGCAGATCGCGGCGATCGGCGCGACGTCGCCATCCATCGAGTAGACGCTTTCGAAGGCGATCAGCTTGGGGGCGTCGGGATCTGCCTCGGCCAGCAGCCGCTCCAGGTCGTCCAGGTCATTGTGCCTGAACACGCGCTTCTCGCATCCCGAGTTGCGGATTCCGGCGATCATCGAAGCGTGATTGAGTTCGTCCGAGAATATGATGCAGCCCGGCAAGAGCTTGCCGAGCGTTGAAAGCGCTGCCTCGTTCGAAACATAGCCGCTGGTGAACAGCAGCGCCGCTTCCTTGCCGTGGAGGTCGGCAAGCTCGGCCTCCAGCTGGACATGATAATGGGTGTTGCCGCCGATGTTGCGCGTTCCTCCCGATCCCGCTCCGACGCCGTGCAGCGCCTCCTCCATGGCCTCGATAACCGCGGGATGCTGGCCCATGCCGAGATAGTCGTTGGAGCACCACACGGTGATCGGCTTCGGGCCATTATGGCCATGGAAGCAGTGCGCGTTGGGGAAGCTGCCCTTGGTGCGCAGGATATCGATGAAGACGCGGTACCGGCCTTCGTCATGGAGACGATCGATCGCCGCCTTGAAGATGCTGTCGTAGTCCAAACTTGGGTCCTTCGCTCCCGCGCCCATTATCCTCGGCGGCGCCGGAACGCCATTGAGAACGACTCGCAATTATAGCTCCTGTACCTCGTCGAGACCGAAGCGGGCCAGCGCCGACGCCAGCGGCGCCCTTGGCGGAGCCGTGAAGACCGCGGTGCCGATCGGGTGGCTGGGCCATGGTTGCCCTTGCGTCAGATAGGCAATCCGACGGGCAATGCCCGGTCCGCCGTCAACCTGCACGATCGAAGGAAAGGCGGCCGTTATCTCTTCGGCAAGCAGCGGGAAATGGGTGCAGGCCAGCACCATCACGTCGATTTTCTCACCCTCGGGCTGGGCGATCATCGGCGCTACCGCCTCATGGACCGCCTGGATCGAAATCATCTCGCCGGCCAACTTGGCCTCGGCCAGCTCGACAAGGTCGGCACTGCCGTGGCGGATCACCGTGCAGTCGGCGGCGAACCGCGTGGCCAGTTCGTCGACATAAGGCTGGCGGACCGTTGCTTCGGTTCCCAACACCCCAATCACGCGGGTTTTGGAAAGTTCGGCGGCGGGCTTGATGGCCGGGACCGTGCCGACCACCGGTATATCGAGCGCCGCCCGCACATGGTCCAGCGCGATGGTCGATGCGGTGTTACAGGCGATGACCGCAAGGCGCGGACGGAAACGTTCGACCATCCGGCCGAGCAGCGCGGGAACCCTGGCGGCAAGCTCGGCCTCGGTTCGCTTGCCATAGGGGAAGCCGGCGCTGTCGGCGGCATAGACGATCGGCGCGTTGGGCAGCATCGCCCGCGTCGGCCGCAGGACGGACAAGCCGCCAACGCCCGAATCGAAGAAGAGGATGGGAGATTCGGGATCCATGCTCATCCTCCCATCGAATTCGAGGGGAGGGGGACCAGCGAAGCTGGTGGAGGGGTTCTTTCAGCGCAACATTGGAGGATATAGATCAGCACTCCGTCCAGATTGTTTCGGATATCCAAAACGTCAATGCGCAGCGTCGCGATGCCCTGGTGCTTCATCCACCGGTCCCGAGCTGCATCGCGCTGAGGGTTGTTGCCGAGCTGGTGAGAGAAACCATCAACTTCGATGGCGAGCAGAGCTGATGACAGTAGAAGTCCAGTACATATGGACCAGCCGGATGCTGGCGTCGGAATTTGAAGCCGTCTGGGCGACTACGGAGAATGTTCCAAAGCGTAGCCTCTGGCGGGCTCAGTGATCGCCTTAATCTCCGTGCTTGGGTGACTGACATTTGAGAACCCCTCCACCATGCTTACGCATGGTCCCCCTCCCCAGCAACTGCTCGGGAGGATGTAATATTGCGGGCTTCAAACGATCTGCTACGCATCGGCGCATGGGCGGACCAGCGTTGCTTGCACTTGTTGTCGGTTATCTTCTCGGCTCGATCCCGTTCGGGCTGCTGCTGACGCGGTTGGCCGGCAAGGGAGACATTCGCGAAATCGGATCGGGCAATATCGGCGCGACCAATGTGCTGCGTACGGGTTCGAAAGGGTTGGCGGCGGCGACGCTGTTGCTGGACGCCGCGAAGGGCGCAGCCGCCGTGCTGATCGCCCAATATTGGTGGCCGGACGCCGTCAATTTCGCGGCGGCAGGTGCGCTGGTCGGACATCTCTATCCCGCATGGCTGCGCTTCCAGGGCGGCAAGGGCGTCGCCACCATGCTCGGCATCCTGGCCCCGCTGTTCTGGCAGGCGGCCCTTGTCTATGCCCTTCTCTGGTTCGGCCTCCTGCTGATCCTCCGCTACAGTTCGGTTGCCGGAATAATCGCCGCTGCAAGCGCCCCCGTCACCGCGGCGATTTTGAATGAGCAGGCGCTGTTTCCGATGCTACTTGGCTTCGCGCTGCTCGTAATCTGGAAGCACCGGGAGAATGTCCGGCGGCTGTCCCGCGGCCAGGAACCGCGGGTGGGGACCAAGGCTTGAGCCAGCCGCCCGACCTGATCGACCGGCTGCGGCTGATCCGCACGCCGGGGATCGGTCCGATCGCCTATCGCCAGCTAATGCTTCGCTTCGGCAGTGCGGAAGCGGCACTGGCCGCCATTCCCGATCTCGCCCGGCGGGGAGGCGGCAAGGCGCCGCAGGTTTTCGCGAAGGACAAGGCCGAGCGGGAGATCGAGTCCGTCGAGCGGCTTGGCGCCCGTTACCTGGCGCTGGGACAGGGCCTCTATCCCCGCAGCCTGGCCCAGCTTGAGGATGCGCCGCCGCTCCTGACCGCGAAGGGCAATCCGTCGCTGTTCGATCGGCCGATGGTGGCAATCGTCGGTGCGCGCAATGCCAGCGCGGCCGCCTGCCGCTTTGCACGCGGGCTGGCGCATGACCTTGGACGCGAGGGCATTGCGGTGGTGTCCGGATTGGCGCGCGGCATCGACAGCGCGGCGCATGACGGGTCGCTGGAAAGCGGCACGATTGCCGTCATCGCGGGCGGTGTCGACGTCTATTATCCGCCGGAAAATGAGGCGCGGCAGGGCGAGATCGCCGAGCGCGGCCTGCTGATTGCCGAAATGCCGCCTGGAACGGAGCCCAGGGCACGCCATTTCCCTTACCGCAACCGGATCATCGCCGGGCTGGCGGCGGGTACGGTGGTTATCGAGGCGGCGCCGCAGTCCGGATCATTGATAACGGCCCGGCTGGCGGCGGAGGCCGGCAGGGATGTGATGGCCGTGCCCGGATCGCCGCTCGATCCGCGCGCGCAGGGTTGCAACCAACTGATCCGCGACGGCGCGACCTTGATCCAGACTGCAGCCGACGTGCTTGAGAGCATCACCCATCTGAATGGCAGGGTAGCCAGTCCGCAAGGCAGCTTTGATCACCAGCCGCCTGCCGAGCCAATCGAAACCGAGCGCGACATAAAGTTGCTGATCGAAGAGCTGCTCAGCCCCTCGCCGGTGCCGGTCGACGAGATTGTGCGCCTGTCCGGCGCCAGACCGGGCGCCGTACAGCTGACATTGCTGGAACTGGATCTGGCGGGGCGGCTGGATCGCCACGCCGGCAACAAGGTAAGTCTTCGCTAAGGCGACTTCGTTGCTTCAGGCGGCGGGCACCGCAATGGCCGCGCCTGGCGCAGGGGCCGGGCGGGGCTTGCCCAGGCGATCGACTGCAAGCGTAACTACCCACCAGACCGCCGCGCCGGCTATCAAGTCGACCAGATAATGCCCGCCCATTGGAACGCAGGACAGGATGATTGTGCCAGTCAATACCTTGGCTAGCCCGCCGATACGGGACCCATTCCACGCCTGTGCGATCAGGAGAGCGCAAACGGTATGGAAGGACGGGAAGGTTATTACGCCCGATACCCGATCGAAGGATAGGACCGGATCGGCTGCGTTCCGGAAATTGGTGAATGCACGGATCGCATATCGTCCGGCGCCCCCCGGCAAATGTTCGACTTCCGCCGCCGAGAGCTGCGAGAAACACCCCAAAGCTGGCGCGGAAAAGGCAATCAGCGAAATGAGGATGAAGGAAATTCCCCAGATCAGGAACATCCGCAAGGCAAGAGCCCCGCGTTCCATCAGGTGGAGCACAATCAAGGTGAGAAACAGATAGAGTCCCGTTTGCGTGTAGACCTTGTGGAGTGCCGAGATGGCCCAACTCGGCCACGCGTCAATTAATCGGACGATTTCCATTGCTGACACAGGCAGTGCCCGGTCCGCGGCGGCCAGCCAGGGATCCGCGATCGGTGCCGGGCTCCGGGTACCGAGCAGCGCGAGCGCGGCGCCGACCAGCATCAGGGCCACCGTCAGGCTGAAGATCGTCAGCACGCCGGCAAAGGCCGGAACCTTGCCAAGGCGGGTCAAGAACCAGCCAAGCAATAGTGGCGGACCGGCGACGAGAATTGATGTCGCGCAATCCTCCAGCATCCAGGACACGCCCATGATGCGGGACAGCAAGACCGCCGACACTACTGCGAGGCAGGGAAGCAGATATGCAGCGAAGCGCCACCGCTTGATCAGCCGCGCATCCTGCAAAATCATGAATAACCGACTTAGGAAATCAAGCCCGCTTCGCGGATCCGGCGAGCGGCGAAATATTTGGCGTGACGCCACATCGAGGTGATGTGACAGCGGCTCCAATCCGCGCCTATCACGATATTAAGTTCCGGAGCCTTTAAGCCCGCTTGACGCCCCGGAATCCGCAGCACGACAATCGCGCGTACACGTAAAGGAATCCGCTGCCTTGAAGCTTGTCGTCGTTGAATCGCCCGCGAAGGCGAAAACCATCGAGAAATATCTGGGGCCCGGCCACAAGGTGCTGGCCAGCTACGGCCATGTCCGCGACCTGCCGCCCAAGGATGGCTCGGTCGATCCCGATGCCGGCTTCGCCATGGAGTGGGAGACCTATCCGGACAAGGCCAAGCAGCTCAAAGCCATCGCCGATGCCGCCAAGCAGGCCGACGCGCTGATCCTGGCAACCGACCCCGACCGCGAGGGCGAGGCGATCAGCTGGCACGTCCAGGAGGTGCTGAGGAAGCGCAAGCTGCTCCCGGCCAAGGTCGACCGCGTCACCTTTAATGCCATCACCAAGTCGGCGGTCACCGAGGCGATGACCAGGCCGCGCGGCCTCGATGAGGATTTGATCGACGCTTACAAGGCTCGCCGCGCGCTGGATTATCTGGTGGGGTTCACCCTGTCGCCAATCCTGTGGCGGAAGCTGCCCGGCGCCAAGTCGGCCGGCCGCGTCCAGTCGGTAGCGCTTCGCCTGATCGTCGACCGCGAGCGCGAAATCGAACTGTTCCGCAGCCAGGAATATTGGCAGGTATCGGCCGGGTTCGAGGCTGACGGCACGCCCTTTACGGCCCGACTGGTGGCACTTGACGGCAACAAGCTCGACCGGCTCAGCATCGGCGACAAGGGCTCGGCGGATGCGGCGAAGAAGGTCGTCGAAGATGGCCGTTTCACGGTCGCTTCGGTCGAAACCAAGCCCCTTTCCAGGAATCCGCCGCCGCCCTTCACCACGTCGACATTGCAGCAGGAGGCGGCGCGCAAGCTCGGCTTTTCGGCCAGCCACACGATGCGGCTCGCCCAGTCGCTCTACGAGGACGGGCTGATCACCTACATGCGGACCGACGGGGTGCAGATGGTGGGGGAGGCGATTAGCGCCGCCCGCCGCGCCGTCGCCGAGCGCTATGACGCCGGCTACCTTCCCGACAAGCCGCGCCAATATACCAGCAAGGCCAAGAATGCGCAGGAGGCGCATGAGGCGATCCGGCCGACCGATTTCATGAAGGACCGCGCCGGTTCGGGCGATCACGGCCGGCTGTACCAGCTGATCTTCAACCGCGCGCTGGCGAGCCAGATGGCATCGGCACGGCTTGAGAGGACGACGGTCGAGCTGACCGACGGCGCGGGCCGGGCGACCTTGCGCGCAACCGGGCAGGTCGTGCTGTTTCCGGGCTACCTCGCGCTTTATGAGGAAGGCCGCGACGACAAGGATGATGAGGAAGGCGGCCGCATGCCCGCCCTTCGTTCGGGCGATGCGCCGGTCAAGACCGGAGTCGAAGCCGTCCAGAGCTTCACCCAGCCGCCGCCGCGCTATTCCGAAGCGAGCCTGGTCAAGCGGCTCGAAGAACTCGGCATCGGCCGGCCCTCGACCTATGCGGCCACCTTGCAGACGCTCAAGGACCGCGAATATGTGCGGCTCGAGAAGAACCGCTTCATCCCTGAGGAGAGCGGCCGCCTGGTGACGGCGTTCCTCGAGCGCTTTTTCGAGCGCTATGTCAGTTTCGATTATACCGCCGAACTCGAAGAGGAGCTGGACGACGTCTCCGGCGGGCGGCTCGGCTGGCTCAAGCTGCTCGAAAATTTCTGGCGCGACTTCAAGCCGAAGGCCGGCGAGGTGATGGACCAGAAGCCGTCGGATGTGACGGCGGCGCTCGACGATTTCCTCGCCCCCTGGCTGTTCCCCGACAAGGGCGATGGCAGCGATCCGCGGCTGTGCCCGTTGTGCGGGACGGGCAAGCTCGGCCTGCGCGGCGGACGGTTCGGCGCCTTCGTCGCCTGCTCCAATTATCCGGAATGCAAATATACCCGCCGCTTCGGCCAGGGGGAGGAAGCGGCCAGCGAGGGCCCCGCCGAGATCGGCAACGGGATCGTGCTGAAAAGCGGACGCTTCGGGCCTTATCTGGAGCGCGATGGCGCGCGAGCCTCGCTGCCCAAGGATGTGCCGCAGGATGGCTTGACCCTGGACATGGCCGAGAAGCTGCTGTCGCTGCCGCGAGAGATCGGCCCGCATCCGGAGACAGCCAAGCCGATCACCGCTTCGATCGGCCGCTACGGGCCCTATCTCGCGCATGACGGCAAATATGCCCGGCTCGGCTCGACCGCCGAGGTGTTCGACACCGGCATGAACGCGGCGGTAGTCAAATTGGCCGAAGCAGCGGCGGCGAAGGGGGAGCGGAGCGGATCGCGCGAACCCATCGCGGTTCTCGGGCCTCATCCGGAGTCCGGCAAGGAGATCAAGGTGATGGCGGGCCGGTTCGGCCCTTATGTCAGCGATGGCGCCACCCACGCCACCCTGCCCAAGACGGCCGATCCCAAGTCAGTAACACTGGACGAAGCAGTTGCGCTAATCGCCGAGAAGGCGGCCAAGGGTCCGTCGAAAGGCAAACGCAAGGCGCCGGGCAGGAAGGCTAGGAAATAGTCCCGCACGCCTTGCAGCCGGGGTCGGCGGAGATTCGGATCTGACGCCAGCTCAAGGTCAGCCCGTCGAACAGGTGAAGCGTGCCGCTGGCATCCGGCGGTATGCCAACGATCATTCGAATCGCGAGCAGCGCGGCGAAATTGCCGACGGTTCCCGTCAGCGCACCAAGAACGCCGAGTTCCGCGCAGGTGTCGCAATCGTCGGCATCGAAGGCGTCGCCGACGAAGCAGCGATAGCAGGGCCGGCCCCGGAACAGGGCAACTTGTCCCTGAAATTGCTGGGCGGCGGCGGAAATCAGAGGAATGCCGAGCCGGACCGCGGCATCGCTCACCACCAGTCGCGTCGCGAAATTGTCGGTGCCGTCGATGATCAGGTCATGGCCGGACAGGATAGCGTCGGCATTATCGCCCTCGATCCGGTCCGGGACCGTCCGGCATTCGACGTGCGGATTGCGCTTACCGATGAACCGTGCCGCCAGATCGGCCTTGCGCTCGCCGACCTGATCAGCGGCATACAGCGGCTGACGCTGAAGATTCGAGAGCTCGATCCGGTCGTCGTCGATGATGGTCAGATGACCGATGCCCGCGCCCACCAGCGCGGGAATGGCGCCCCCGCCGATCCCTCCCGCGCCGACAAGTGCGACCTTTGCCGCCTTGATCTTCAGCTGCCCCGCGCCACCCACCTGCGGAAGGACGATGTGCCGCGCGTAGCGGTCCAGTTCCTCGTCAGAGAGCATAGATCCTCCCTTCGAATTCGAGGGGAGGGGGACCATGCGAAGCATGGTGGAGGGGTTCTGGACCTCCGACCTGAAGAACCCCACCACCGCCTTCGGCGGTCCCCCTCCCCAGCAATTGCTGGGGAGGATGATTCATTGGCCGGTGCTCCCAAATCCTCCAGCGCCGCGCGCGGTCTCGCATAGCTCCTCGACCTCATCCCATTCGGCCAGGGTGACCGCAGCCGGGACCAGCTGGGCGATCCGCTCGCCGCGGCGGATCGGGAAGGGCTCGCTGCCATGGTTGATCATGATGACCTTCAGCTCGCCGCGATAATCGCTGTCGATGGTGCCAGGCGTGTTGGGAACCGTGATGCCGTGTTTCAGCGCGAGGCCCGAGCGCGGCCGGACCTGGATTTCATAGCCTTCCGGGATCGCGACCTTGAAGCCGGTGGCGACCGCATGCCGCTGTCCCGGCATCAAATCGAGTTCCTCCGCTGCGACGATATCCATTCCGGCGGCGCCATGGGTGGCGTAGCTGGGCAGGGGCAGCCCTTTGCCATGGGGAAGCCGGGTCAGTCGGATACGGATGGTCATTCGAATTCCTGCGCAATGCGTGAAACTAGATGGCGGGCGACGTCTTCCTTGGCCGCCTCGGGCCAATCCTCGACGCCGTCATTGCTGACGAGATGGATGCGGTTGTGGCTGCCGCCCATCACGTTTCCGGACACATCGTTGGCGATGATCCAATCGGCCCTCTTGGACGCGAGCTTGGCCTTGGCATTCTCAACCACGTCCTGCGTTTCGGCGGCAAAGCCGATCAGCAGTCCTGGGCGATCGGGATGCTGGCCGAGGAGAGCGAGGATATCGGGATTGGGCGAAAATTTCAGTATTGGCGGTCCGTCGCCCTTCTTGAGCTTCGCCGTCGCGGCCTCGACCTTCCAGTCCGCCACGGCCGCCACCAGGATCGCAACATCGGCCGGTAGCGCAGCTTCGACCGCGTCGGCCATCTGCTGCGCGGTCTCGACGTCGATCCGCGCCACGCCGCCCGGCGTTGGGAGCGAAACCGGTCCGGAAATCAAAGTCACCCGCGCCCCGGCCTGGGCGGCCGCGGCAGCGATCGCAAAACCCTGCTTGCCCGAAGATCGATTGGCGATCACGCGGACCGGGTCGATCGGCTCGTGTGTGGGCCCGGCCGTGATGAGGATGTGCTTGCCGCGCAATTTCTCCTCTCCTGCAATTGCAGGGGAGGTGGCAGCCGTAGGCTGACGGAGGGGTTCTTCTTCGCCGGCGCCCAAGAACCCCTCCACCGCCTTTGGCGGTCCCCCTCCCCGAGAATTCTCGGGGAGGAAGGGTTTCAACCGATCATAAATATCCGCCGGCTCCGGCAGCCTTCCCGGCCCATATTCGCCGCAGGCCATCGGTCCTTCATCAGGCTCCAGCACGGTGATTCCATCGGCCTTCAGTTTCTCGACGTTCCGCCTTGTTGCAGCGTGCTGCCACATGCGGACGTTCATCGCCGGGGCGACCACGACCGGCTTGTCGGTCGCCAGCAGCAAAGTGGTGGCCAGGTCGTCGGCTTGCCCACCAGCCATCCGCGCCAACAGGTCCGCGGTCGCCGGGGCGACCAGGACAAGGTCAGCGGCACGGCTGAGCTGGATGTGACCCATTTCCGCCTCGTCCTTCAAATCCCAAAGCGAAGTGTAGACCGGGCTTTCGGCGAGAGCCGCGAGGCTCATCGGCGTGACGAAATGGGAACCGCCCTCGGTCAGCACAGGCGTGACCGCATGGCCCTCCTTTCGGAGCAGCCGGATCAACTCGGCGGCCTTGTAGGCGGCAATTCCTCCGCCAACGATGAGGAGCACCCTGCTCATTGGGCCGGATATGGCGTGTGGCGTACCGCCTTCGCAAGGTCGGCCGCTGCTTTGGGCAGGAACGCCAGACCGAGGAATGCAAGCGGAGCCGGGATCAGCGCCCAGTAGAAGGTGTCGGCGCGGGCGAATAATGCGAGCATCGCGGCATAGCCGGTGACGAGCAATGTTGCCCGCAGGGCCCAGCCGGTCTTGACCGATGCCCAGCCAACCATCGACAAGATCAAAAGGCCCAGACCAATCGCGTCCGGAAGCCGGATGCCGAACGTCACCTTGGCGATGCTCTTCAGGGCGAACTGCAGGCCGTTCATGCTTTTCCAGCCGGGCGAGGCAGGGTCCGTGGGGAGCACCACTTGCGAGACCCAGTGCGCATGCAGGGTAAGGTAGATGCCGAACAGCATAATGGCCAAAGCCCAGCCGGCCGCTTCCCGCCAGCGCTTTTCAACAAGCGCCAGCCCGCCCATGGCAAGGATCATCGGCAATGCCAGTTCGCGGATCATCAGAGCCGCGCCCCCGAGCACGACCGCCGGCCAGATCCTGCCGGGGCGATGGAGCACCACCATCAGCGCCAACAGCAACGCCGCCCAGCTTTCGTGGAACAGGCCGGTCTGCGGCTGCAGCATCCCGCCCAGCCCGCCCGCGATCAGGAACATGCTGAAGCCGAGCAATGGCAGGGGAAGGTAAGGCTTAAGCTTGAGCCACCAGGCGAACATCAGCATGACGCACATCGACCAGATGACAAACATCATCGGCCGCTCGCCAGCCGCGGCATAGGCGACGGCGTGGGTGGGCAACCGGAAGGCGACAAAGGGCTTCAGCGGAT
>JBJMUA010000026.1:0-10989 GCA_045811425.1 Sphingomicrobium sp.
GATTGTCGGGATTTCCGGCCGATCGCCGTATCGGGACCCGGGAGCACTAAAAGCAAAAACGCCCGGGCACTTGTCCCGGGCGTCCTTGCGTGACGATCGCTCGTCAGCCCCCTTGGAAGTTAGTTCGAGCGCCTTACGCCCCCTGACCGGCGCTTCGGCATCCTCCCGGACTTCCGGTCTGGCGACCGCGTCCGACGGGTGGAGGGCTACGCCGGGCGCCCGGGGCTGTCACGCCCATTTCAACAAGAACGACACATTCTTGCGCCTGCTGTGGCCGGGAGGCCACAATCGCCCGGCGTTGCCTTCACGAAGGCCGCTGACTAGGACAGCCGCCATTCATTCGCGCAAACCCAAGAAAGACATATCTTGCGTCTCTCCCGCTCATTTCTCCCGGTTCTCAAGGAAAGTCCGTCGGACGCGCAGATCGTCAGCCACAAGCTGATGCTTCGCGCCGGCCTGGTCCGCCAGACCGCTGCCGGCATCTACGCCTGGCTGCCGCTCGGCTTTCGTGTGCTGAAAAAGATCGAGCAGATCGTGCGCGAGGAGCAGGACCGGGCAGGCGCGATCGAGATGCTGATGCCGACCCTGCAGTCGGCCGACCTGTGGCGCCAGTCGGGACGTTACGACGCCTATGGACCGGAAATGCTGCGGATCAAGGACCGGCAGGACCGGGAGATGCTCTACGGCCCGACCAACGAGGAGATGATCACCGAGATCTTCAAGGAGGGCGCGAAAAGCTATCGCGACCTGCCGCGCACGCTTTATCACATCCAGTGGAAGTTCCGGGACGAGGTCCGCCCGCGCTTCGGGGTGATGCGGGGCCGCGAGTTCCTGATGAAGGACGCTTATTCGTTCGACCTCGACGAAGCCGGGGCGCGGCAGAGCTATTATACCCAGCTGCTGGCCTATCTCCGCACCTTCCAGCGCTTGGGCATCCAGGCCGTGCCGATGAAAGCCGCCTCCGGCCCGATCGGCGGCGATCTTTCCCACGAATTCATCGTCCTCGCCCCGACCGGGGAGAGCGAAGTCTTCTACGACGCCGCCTTCGAGGAGTTCGACTGGGCCCAGGCGGACCTTCGGTATGACGATGCGAACGGACTGCAGGCGCTGTTCGACAGGGTCAGCTCGACCTATTCGGCAACCGACGAAACCCATGACGAGAGCCGCTGGTCCGATGTGCCGGCCGATCGACAGCGGACCGGCCGCGGCATCGAGGTCGGCCATATCTTCTATTTCGGCACCAAATATTCCGCTTCGATGGGACTCAAGGTCTCGGGCCCCGATGGCGCGATGGTAACACCGGAAATGGGCAGCTACGGCGTCGGCGTTTCGCGCCTGGTCGGGGCGATCATCGAGGCCAGCCACGACGAGAACGGCATCATCTGGCCGGAAGCGGTTGCGCCCTGGAAGGTCGGGCTGGTCACCATGCGCGGCGATGATGCGGCTTCGATTGCGGCCGCCGAGGACATTTACGAGAGGCTGACCGGGGCGGGAATCGATGTGCTTTACGACGACCGCGACGAGCGGGGCGGGGTGAAGCTCGGATCCATGGACCTGATCGGCCTGCCATGGCAGCTGATCATCGGCCCGCGCGGCCTGGCGTCCGGCGTGGTGGAACTCAAGAACCGTCGCACCGGCGAGAAGGAAGAACTTTCCATCGAATCTGCACTTGAGCGGCTAGTCGGATGATTCTTGTTTCCGTCATGCTGAACTTGTTTCAGCATCCATTTTCAAGCGGCAGCGACGCTCCCGGATGGACCCTGAAACAAGTTCAGGGTGACGGGCTGGGAGACCCGTCATGATCCTCAACGCTCATGAGAAGATGATCGCCAAGCGCTACCTGGTCCCGGTCAAGGGCGAGCGCTTCATCTTCGTGGTCGCGGGCTTTTCGATCGGCGCGGTTGCGCTTGGGGTGGCGGCGCTGATCATCGTCATGAGCGTGATGAACGGCTTCAGAGCCGAGCTATTCGACAAGATCGTGGGCCTGAACGGCCATGCCATCGTCCAGGGCTATGACGGGCGCCTGGCCAATTGGGAAGAGATTGCCGACGCGGCGCGCAAGACGCCGGGTGTCCAGTCGGCCACGCCGCTGATCGAGCAACCGCTGATGGCCTCCGCCAACGGCCGCGTGGAGGGAGTGCTGGTCCGCGGCAACACCTTGAAGGACATCCGCACCAACCCGATCCTCAACGGCAAGGTCGTCTCCGGCGATCTTAAGTCTATCACCCCGGGTAGCGGGCGCGTCGCGATCGGGGCGCGGCTGGCGGAAACGTTAGGCGCCTATCCCGGGGCAGAGATTTCGCTGATCAGCCCGGACGGCCGCTCGACGCCGGTCGGCACGGTACCGCGGATCGTCACCTACACGGTCGGCGCGATCTTCGAGGTCGGCATCTTCGAATATGACAAGGCGTTCGTCATCATGCCGATGCAGGACGCGCAAACCCTGCTGCTGCTGGGCGACCAGGTGGGCATGGTCGAAGTCCAGGTCGACGACCCCGACAAGGTCGGCCAGATCCTGGCGCCGCTGCAGCCACTGGTCCAGGGACGCGGCATCGTCGTCGACTGGAAGCAGATGAATTCGGCCCTGTTCGAGGCGCTGGAGGTGGAACGGGTCGCGATGTTCGTGGTGCTGTGCATCATCATCCTGGTCGCGGCGTTCAACATTGCATCGTCGCTGATCATGCTGGTTCGCGCCAAGACGCGGGACATCGCGATCCTCCGCACCATGGGGGCAAGCCGGCGTTCGCTACTCAAGATCTTCATGACCGTGGGGCTCAGCATCGGCCTGATCGGCATCGTGATCGGGGCGATGGTCGGGGCGATCTTCCTCTTCTTCCGCCAGCAGGTGGTGAATTTCATCCAGTTGGTGACCGGCCAGAACCTGTGGGATCCGTCGGTCCGTTTCCTGACTGACCTTCCCTCGCGCACCGATCCGTTCGAGGTCGCGGCGATCGTCGCGGTAACCCTGGTCCTGACCTATTTCGCGACGCTGTTCCCGGCGCGAGGCGCGGCCAATACCGACCCGGTCCAGGTGCTGCGCTATGAGTGAGCCGGTCCTGCAGACCCGAGGATTGAAGCGCAGCTTCACCCAGGGCGGCGTCACCATCGAGGTGCTGCGCGGCGTGAATCTCGACGTCCAGCTGGGCGAGATCGTTGGCCTGCTGGGCCCGTCGGGGTCGGGCAAGTCGACCTTGCTGCAGGCGGTCGGGCTGCTTGAGGGCGGCTTCCAGGGCTCGATCCGGATCGCCGGGAAGGAGGCCTCGTCGCTCGACGATGACGGCCGAACCTCCCTTCGGCGCGACGCGCTCGGCTTCGTCTACCAATTCCATCACCTGTTGCCCGATTTCGACGCGCTGGAGAATGTGCTGCTGCCGCAGATCATCCACGGGGCCGAAGCCGCGACCGCAAGAGCCAGGGCCGAGGAGCTGCTCGGCAAGCTTGGCCTCTCGCAGCGGCTCGAGCATCGCCCCTCCAAACTGTCGGGCGGCGAGCAGCAGCGGGTGGCCGTCGCCCGCGCTTTGGCCAATCGGCCGCCCTTGGTGCTGGCCGATGAGCCGACCGGCAACCTGGATGAAGCCACGGCGGATCGCGTCCTTGCGGAATTCCTGGCGCTGGTGAGGGGTGAGGGCAGTGCAGCCCTGGTCGCGACGCATAATGAGCGGCTGGCGGCCAAGATGGACCGGGTCGTACGATTGCATGAGGGAGTGCTGGAATGACCGACCTCACGGCCATCCCCGTAACGAAGCCTGACGGTTCGAATACGGACCTCAGCCCCTACAGCGGCGAGGTGATGCTGATCGTCAACGTCGCCTCCCAATGCGGGTTCACCCCCCAATATGAGGGCCTGGAGGCGCTTCAGCGGAAATATGCAGACAAGGGTTTCACGGTGCTGGGCTTTCCCTGCAACCAGTTCGGCGCACAGGAACCCGGCGATGCCGAGGAAATCGCCAGCTTCTGCAAGCTCAATTATGACGTCAGCTTCCCGCTCTATGCCAAGATCGACGTCAATGGCGACAATGCCGCGCCCATCTATCGGCATCTCAAGGATGAGGCACCGGGGCTGCTTGGATCGAAGTCGATCAAATGGAATTTCACCAAGTTCCTGGTCGACCGGGCAGGGAAGGTAGTGAAGCGCTACCCGCCGCAAGCCAAGCCCGAGGACCTCGCCAAGGACATTGAGGCGCTGCTTTAACCGTTCGGCCACCGGTCGATAATCGCTTGCCATCGGCGTTTTGACGAACAAGCGTCCACGCATCGCCACGAGGGAGTGCTGCGATGCCGATTCCAATCATGGCCTTGTTGCTAATGCAGAGTGCCCCTGCGCCGCCTCCGGCCTGTATCAGACCCGAACATCGGCAGTTTGATTTCTGGGTGGGTCGTTGGGAGGTCTATCCAACCGGCAAGGAAAGGGTCATTGCGCATAGCTTGATCGAAAAGCTCTATGACGGTTGCGTGATCCGAGAGAATTGGATGCCGGTTAAGGGAACAGCGGGCGGCAGCCTGAACAGCTATTCCCCCGACAGCAAGCAATGGCGTCAGGTTTGGGCCGATTCGGCCAATGGTTGGGCAACGCTGGAAGGCGGGATCGAGAACGACGCCATGGTTCTCTCGGGCGAATGGAAAAACATCAACGGGCCGGGGACGCGGGCATTTACCAGGACGACTTGGTCTCGCAACCCGGACGGCTCGGTGCGGCAACTCGGCGAGGCCCAGAATGCCGATGGCAAGACCTGGTCGACGACCTTCGACTTTACCTACCGTCCTTCGCCGGCTTCTAACCCCTGACGCAAAACTGGGGATAAGTTATCTCGCGGTGCTGGCGATTCCTGCCCGCATTCCCCATAGTCGATCGATGTCCGTGCCCTATGTTCCGCTGCGCGTTTTCTCCTGCTTCACCATGCTGGAGGGTGCGATCGAGCCCAAGGCGATCGCGAAGCAGGCGGCAAAGCTGGGCTTTCCCGCCATCGCACTCAATGATCGCAACGGACTCTATGCGGCGATGGCGTTCGGCGACGCATGCATGGAAAATGGCGTTCAGCCGATCATCGGCGCGATGCTGGGAGTGGCGCGGCCCGAGGATATCGGGCCTGCCGGCACGATCGACTGGCTGGTGCTGCTGGCGCAGGACGAGGCGGGGTATCATAACCTCTGCCGATTGGTTTCGTCGGCTCATCTCGATCGCCCGATCCATGAGGAGCCGCATGTTCCCTTCGACGTACTGGCGGCCGCGACGGAGGGGCTGATCGCGTTGACGGCGGGTGGCGAGGGGGCGTTGGCCCGCCTGTTCGCGGATGGCCAGGTCGATAAGGCCGGAGCTTATGCCGACAGGTTGAGTGCGCTGTTCCCGGACCGCCTTTACGTCGAGCTGTCGCGGCGCGGCGATTCAATCGAGGAAGCCGCCGAGGCGCAACTGATCGATCTAGCCTATGCGTTGGACCTGCCATTGGTGGCGACCAATCCGGCCCAGTATGTCGAGCCGGAATTTCATGCCGCTCATGACGCCATGCTGTGCATTGCCGCATCAACCTATGTCGAAAATGGCGAGAGGAAGACCTCCTCTTCCGAGGCGTGGCTAAAGCCCGCGCCGGCGATGGAGCAGATCTTCGCGGACTTGCCCGAGGCGATGGCCAACACCGCCGTGATTGCCCAGCGTTGCGCGGTAACGGCGCCCAACCGCAGGCCGATCCTCCCGCGGCTTTCCGACGATGAGGATGAAACATTGCGGCGCGAGGCCCATTCGGGACTTGATAGGCGGATTGAAGGAAAGACTGACGAGCAGAAGCAGCACTATCGCGAGCGGCTCGATTTCGAGATCGACGTCATCACCCGCATGGGCTTTGCCGGCTATTTCCTGATTGTCGCCGACTTCATCCAATGGGCCAAGGCCAATGATATTCCGGTCGGTCCGGGACGCGGCTCGGGCGCGGGCAGTGTCGTCGCCTGGGCCCTGACCATCACCGACCTCGATCCGATCGAGCTTAACCTGCTGTTTGAACGCTTCCTCAATCCCGAGCGCGTGTCGATGCCCGACTTCGACATCGACTTTTGCGAAACCCACCGCGACAAGGTCATCAGCTACGTCCAGCAGAAATATGGGCGGGACAAGGTCGCGCAGATCATCACCTTCGGCCGGCTGAAAGCTCGCGCAGTGCTCAAGGATACCGGTCGCGTGCTGCAGATGAGCTATGGCCAGGTCGACCGGCTCGCCAAGCTGGTCCCCAACCATCCGACCGATCCCTGGACCCTGGAACGCAGTCTCAATGGCGTGGCCGAGCTGGAGAAGGAGTATCGGAGCGATCCGGAAGTGAAGCGGTTGTTCGACCTGGCGATGAAGCTGGAGGGCTTGCCGCGGCACAGCTCGACCCACGCCGCCGGCGTTGTGATCGGCGACCGGCCGCTCAACGAGCTTGTTCCACTATACCGCGACCCGCGTTCCGACATGCCGGTTACCCAGTTCGACATGAAATATGTCGAAGGAGCCGGGCTGGTAAAATTCGACTTCCTGGGTTTGAAGACCCTGTCGGTGCTGAAGGAAGGGCAGCTGCTGCTCAGGCAGCGCGGGATCGAGGTCGATTTCGCAGCCCTGACATGGGAAGACCCAGCGGTCTACGAACTGCTCCAGCGCGGCGACACGGTCGGCGTCTTCCAGCTGGAATCCGAAGGCATGAGGCGGACCTTGGCCCAGGTCCGGCCGACCAGTTTCGGCGACATCATCGCACTGGTCGCCCTCTACCGCCCTGGCCCGATGGACAACATCCCCCTGTTCGGCGACCGGAAGAATGGCCGCGTCGCCATCGCCTATCCACACCCCTTGCTGGAGCCGATCCTCAAGGAGACCTATGGCATTTTCGTCTATCAGGAGCAGGTGATGGAGGCGGCCCAGGTGCTGGCCGGCTACACCTTGGGCAGCGCTGACCTGCTGCGGCGCGCGATGGGCAAGAAAATCAAGTCGGAGATGGACGCGCAGCGCGCCATTTTCGTCGAGGGTTGCGGAAAGACCAACAATATCCCGGCGGGCAAGGCCAACGAACTGTTCGACTTGATCGACAAGTTTGCGGGCTATGGCTTCAACAAGAGCCATGCGGCGGCCTACGCCCTGGTTGCCTATCACACCGCCTGGCTGAAGGCGCATCATCCGGCGGAGTTCTTCGCCGCGTCGATGAGCTTCGACATGGCGCAGACGGACAAGCTGTCGCTGTTCGTCGAGGACATTCGCCGGAGTGGCGTTGAATGCCTGCCGCCTGACGTCAATGCGTCGCGAGCCGATTTCTCGGTGGACGAGGGCAGGGTCCGTTATGCGCTCGGCGCGCTGAAAGGCGTTGGCGAGAAGGCCATGGAAGCGCTTGTCGCCGAGCGCGAAGCCAAAGGGCCGTACCAAAGCCTCGACGATTTCGCCGAGCGGATCGATGCAAAGCTGTTGAACCGCCGTCAGCTGGAGAGCCTCGCGGCGGCGGGAGCATTCGATTCGATCAACCCCGATCGGCCGGCGGTTCATGCCGCGGCAGAGACCATCCTCGCCCATGCTTCGGCGGCCCATGAGCAGCGGACCAGCGGCCAGCATGGCCTGTTTGGCGGCGGCGGGGCCTCAACCGGGGTGGCGCCCATCCGCCTGCCCAAGGACGCCCAATGGACCCTCGCCGAGCGAATGGCCGCAGAGCGCGACGCCTTCGGCTTCTATTTCTCGGCCCATCCGGTCGATGCACAGCGTCACCTGCTCGCCGCTCACAAGGTGAAGTGTTTCGCCGAGCTGTCAGGGCTTTCTTTTGGGGAAGGCCGGACGACCGCGACCATGGCGGGACTGATCGAGGGAGCGCGCTGGAGGACATCCGCCAGGGGCCGCCGCTATCTGATGGCGACGATTTCCGATGCTTCCGGCCAGTATGAGGCGACGGTGTTCGACGATGAGCCGTCGGCCGAGCTGGAAACCGCCGCCAAGTCCGGGGCTTGCGGCCTGATGACCGTGGAGCTGGATCGCCGTCCAGGCGAGGACGCCCCGCGAGTGACCGTCAAGCGTTTCCAGCCGCTTGAAAGCCTGGCCAAACGGACACGGCTGATCATGAACCTCAGAATTGCAGACGGCGCGTCAATCGGGATCGTCGCGCGCGAACTGGCTGGAGCACGAGGCGGTACCGGAGTGATCCGCGCCATCGTCCCCGTGACTGAGGGCAGGCAAGCCACCCTGGTGCTGGGCCGCGATTTCAATCTCGATGCCGATCTCGCCGCCCGCCTCACCCGCGTGCTGGGTGAGGGGGCGGTCGAGCTCAGCGCGCAAGAGCCCCCGAGGCTCGCGCTGGTCGGTTAGGCGCCGGCTTCCATGCGGTGCTTGATCTCCGCGATCCGATCATGGCCGCGCCGAACGGATTCAAATGCCCGCTCGACCACCGCACGGCTGTCGCCGGCCAGCTTGTCGTTCCCCAACGCCGCTTCGAACTTCTCCTTGAGATAATCCTCGCCGCGTTCGACTTCATTTATGATTGCCTTGTCGTCGCGCCCGGTGATGGCCGCCTTCAGGTCGAGGAACACCTGATGGGTCTTGCCCATGAAGGAGCCGTCATCGTTGGGATCGCCGCCCAACCGCCGAACCTCGGCTCGAAGATCTTCGGCAACCCGTGAACGTTCTTCGGCGCATTCCAGGAAAAGCTGCTTGAAATTGCCGTTCTCAATGTTTTCCGCGGAATCGCGGTAGCCGTTGATGCTGTCGGTCAAGGTTGCGAGCAGCGTATTGAGCGTCGTCTTGTCGTCCATATTATCAAACATCGATCTTCTCCAATGCGGACAGGTGGGTTCAGGCCATCATGAATTCGGCTTTCTTGACCTCCTTGGTGATGCGGGCGTCGAGATCGTCGTCGATCCCGTTGCGGAGGCGGGGGAAAACCTCGTCTTCCTCCAACCGCGCATGGGCTTCGACCGAGGCGCGGAAATCCCGGATGGTGTCGATCCAGGCCGGATCATCGGCCGCCATGTGATTGAGGCGGTAGAGGAATTCCTTGACCTGCCCATGCTCGGTCTCAAGCTCCTCGGCATCGGCCGTCTCATTGGCCTCGCGAAGGGCCGGATAAACGACATGCTCTTCGGCATAGGCATGCTTGTCGAGCGCATAGCCAAGCTTCATCAGCAGCATCTTGCGCTGGGTCGTCTGCGTGTCGTCGGTCGCAAGCATCTTGTCGAAGATCGTCAGGACGGCCTCATGCTCCTGCGCCAGGCTTTCGGCCCAGTCGCCGTGACCGCCCGCCAAGGCCTGGCTCAGAAATTTGCGGCCCATGTTGGCGGCGATCGCCAGCGCCGCCCCGCCCAGGGCAACACCCGCGATTGCGCCGGTGGAGCCCCAGCGAAAGGCGCTGCGCTCATTGCCGGAGGCGCTTGAACGGTTGCTGGAACGGGACGAACTTGAACGATTGGCACTGCGGGTAGCCATGACGCATCCTCCTCAGGGGGTTTGCGTCAATAACTCTTTGCGCCCTGCCGTCGTTCCGGTCGCTCGTCGCAGCCGCTAAGGTTGCGGGGGCGGCGGGGGCGCCGCCTCATTTTCCACCGGAGGCGGGGCCTGGATCGGCTCCTCGGGTGTCACCGCCGGCGTCACCTCGATGGCGTTGGAGCCAGTCGGCGCTGGCTGTTCCTCGACCGGCGTCTCATCCACCGATTGCTCAGGTGGCGGCGGGGTTGCCGTCTCATATTCCTCGCCCGGCAGTTGGCGCGGCGCCCTGGAAGGCGGCGGGGCCTTGTCCCTGGGCGCGGTCGAACCCGCATAGATGCAGGCGTCGAGCCCGTCGCGGCGAACCTGGCCGATGCGCGCGCCGATGGTGTTGCCGTAACGGCGCGTGAAGCCCTTGGGCGCGATCGCTCCACGCTTCTTGGGCAACGGCAGGATCGCCGCGATCCGCGCCGCCTCGGTCGGCGACAGGGCGCTCGCGTCATGGCCGAAATAGCGCATCGCCCCGGCGTTGGCGCCATAGGTGCCGATCCCCGTCTCGGCGACGTTGAGATAGACCTCCATGATCCGCCGCTTCCCCCACAGATGTTCGATGAGGAAGGTGAAGTAGGCCTCGACGCCTTTGCGGGCGTAACCGCCCCCTTGCCACAGGAAGACATTCTTGGCGGTCTGCTGGCTGATGGTCGAACCGCCGCGGATCCGCCCGCCCGAAGCGTTGCGCCGCGCCGCGTCGCTGATCGCGTCCCAGTCGAAGCCTGAATGCTGGCAGAACTTGCTGTCCTCGGCGCCGATCGCAGCGCGGACCATGTCCCGGTCCATTTCCTTGAGGCTCATCCAATCCTTGTGCACCCCACGCCCAGCGACGAGGTCGCCAACCATGGTGGCGGTTATCGGCGGCGGGACGAAGCGGTAAGCCACGACCAGGAAAATGCTGAGCAGGAACAGCGCGAGCAGGATGCGCCAGATCCAGCCGAAAAAGCCCCTGCGGCTCTTGCGCCGGCGGCGGTAGGTGGGGATCGTCGTCGCGCGCTTGGCCATGGCCGCCTTGTGTCCGCGAGACCGTTAAAAGGAAAGCGCGAAACTGAACCTTTCACAACGGCGCGTTGAGCCGCTCTGTCACGGCGTCCAATCGAGCCCGAGAACAGCCTCGTTCATGCGCGGCACAGGCTCGTCGACTATTTTAGACGGTTGAAATTACGTTGTTTTTGAATTGAGCGAGGAGGTCGTAATGACTCGCAAGTTGTTTTTGATAGCCGGTGTCGCGTCCCTGGCGCTGGTTGGGCCGGCCCATGGCGCACGGGGTGGCAAGGATCGCGACGACCGTGCGCAGGCGAGCCAGGCCAGCGGTGAACGTAAGGCGGATCGTCCGCAACGCGCAGAGCGCAGCCAGCGTGCTGAGCGCCCGCAACGTGTGGAACGCCAGAGCTTCCAGCGGGCCGAGCGCCCGCAGCGGATCGAGCGCCAGAGCTTCCAGCGCGCCGAGCGACCGCAGCGGATCGAGCGCCAGAGCTTCCAACTCGCCGAACGTCCCCAGCGGTACGAACTCCAGAGCTTCCAGC
>JBJMUA010000027.1:0-74539 GCA_045811425.1 Sphingomicrobium sp.
CCTTTTCGTTACGCCTGACGGGTGCGTTGGCACCAAATTTGCGGAGGCGGGTTGGGGGGCCATGGCCCTGCACGATCCGTCCCATCGGCCCAGTCGCCTTTATGCCGATATTACCCAGAGCTGGTCCGATATTGGCGGCGGTGTCCGCACCTATCTCCGGCACAAGCGCCGCCACATCCTGGAGAATACGCCGCATCGCCATCTGATGATCGTCCCTGGCCGGAGCGACACGGTCGAACTGGAGGAGGACGGCCGCGGGATCACGGTCACCTTGGCCTCGCCCAGGGTGCCAGGCAGCCCGCATTATCGGCTGATGCTGCGCAACGGCGCCGTTCGCTCGACCCTGGCGGAATATGCGCCGGACCTGATCGAATGCCAGGACGCCTATAATCTGCCCTGGGCGGCGATCGGCCACGCCAGGCGAAATCCCGCGACGGCGCTGGTCGCGGCCTATTGCACCGATTTCCCCACCGTCTACGTCGACCGGCCATTTTCGAAATGGCTCGGCATACCGGCTGGCGCGGCTGCCTCGCGCCTCTGTTACGCCTATTGTGCGCGCCTCTATCGCCGCTTCGACGCGGTCTATGCGATGAGCGAGAATGGCGGCGCGGCCAAGCTGCGCGCGCTTGGCGTGGCTGATGTCGACGTCGTTCCGCTGGGCGTGGAGCTAGGCCAATTTTCGCCCGCCAAGCGTAACCCTGCATTGCGCCGCAAGCTCGGCCTTTCCAATGAGCAGCCCTTGCTCATCTATGTTGGCCGACTGGACGCCGAGAAGCGGCCCCAGGTCGTGGTCGAAGCGTTCCGGCGCCTGCCGCCGTCGCTCGGCGCGGCGCTGCTCCTGATCGGCGACGGGCCGTTGCGTGATCAGTTCACGGAGCGCGAGCATGATCGCATCTTCGCGCCGGGCTATTGCAACGACCGGAGCGACCTCGCCGCATGGATGGCCAGCGCCGATCTTTATGTTTCGGCCATGGCTGACGAGACCTTTGGAATCTCGGTGATCGAGGCGCAGGCTTCCGGCCTGCCGGTGGTCGGCGTCGCTGCAGGCGCCATGGTCGACCGCGTGCCCGACGGCCTGGGGCTGGTCGGCGATGTCGACGATGCCGGCGTGATGGCGTCGAACATCCTCGCCGTTCTCGACGGCAACATCGCTGCCATGAGCGAGCGTGCCCGGGCTCACGCGCTGCAGTTCAGCTGGGACCAGAGCATGGCGCTGCTGTTTGGCCGGGTCTATCGCGGCGCACTGGCAAGGACCGCAGCGCGCGCCGCGCAGCTGCCGATCACTGAAAAAGGCGCCTTGGTCGAAGCCTGAGGCATCGTTAAACAGCCATTCAGCGCCGGACGCCATGCTGGCGCCGCTTTGCTTCGGGGAGTTTCATGACCAGGCTGACCATTGCCGCCGCCATTGCCTTGCTCGCAGCCGCGCCCGTGCTGGCACAGCAGAGCGATACGGTCGAAGCGACGGATCCCAACGCTGCGCGGATCGTCGCCGATTGCAGCGCCCGCAAATTCGAATCCAGCATCGAAATTGACAAGGGCGGGCAGAAGCGGCTGACCCGTTTCAAGCTTTGCGCAGCCAAGGATTCGGATGATGCGGCCTGGGTGAAGGTGCTGCAGGACGCCAAGGCCAAGATCGCGGCGCACCCGGACATTTCGGCGGAAAGCAAGGTCAGCATTGCCTCGCAGCTCGACGTCGAAATCGCCAAATATAGCAAGGCCGGCCAGGCTCCGCAGGCGGCAGTGACGATCCAGCAAACGCCGAACATTGCGGCCACTACCCAGACAGCGCCGCTACCCGCACCGGTGGCCAAGCTGACGCCATTGCCTGCGCCCGCCGCCATGTCGGCTGCCGCCAAGCCGCGGATCACCATCAGGTGCCTTGAGCCCGGCGAAACGGGCGCTGGAAGCACCTGCACGTCCTTGGGCCGCGCAACACGCCTGCAGGTTCGCGCCGATGCGGAGCTGGGGCAGGGCACGACCCTGCGTTTCCTCCGTCGCGGCGACGTGCGCGGCGAAATCGCGCTCGCCCAGATGCACCAGGGCGATCTCTACCGCTCGAAGCTTCCGCCGGAACTTTGCGCCGGCGTGGCCAGCAGCAAGGTCGAGATCCAGATCCTCGGCGGCAGGCAGGTCGTCGATACGCTCGGGCCCTACAACCTGCGCTGCTAGCCAAGGGCGGCGCGGCATGGCAGAGCCGCTGGCGTGGATGCGCCCTACGCCATTGTCGAAGCGCTGGAGCCCGGCGTTGGCCGGCTTTTAGCGCGCAATCCGTCTCCCTTCACCTATTTCGGGACGCAGACCTATCTGGTGGGCCAGGATGAGCTTGTCGTCATCGACCCCGGCCCGGACTTGCCGGAGCATGTCGACGCGATCGTCAACGCGCTCGATGGGCGCAACCTGGCCGCGATCGCCTGTACCCATACCCACCGCGACCATTCGCCAGCCAGCCGCGCGCTCAAGGAAGCGACCGGCGCGCCGATCGTCGGCTGCGCTCCGCTGGTGCTGGAAAGCATCGGCCCGCGCGCCGATGCCAGCTTCGACAAGCTTTATGCGCCGGACCAGGTGTTGGGGGACGGCAAGGCGATCGAGTTCGATAACGGCAATCGGCTGGTCGCCGTGGCGACCCCCGGCCATACGTCGAACCACCTCTGTTTCGCATATGGGGATGCGCTGTTTACCGGCGATCATGTGATGGGATGGTCGACCACGGTGGTGGTGCCGCCCGACGGCGACATGGGCGCTTACATGCAAAGCCTGGACCTGCTCCGCCAGCGCGGCGACCGCATCTATTATCCCGCGCACGGGCCCGCGGTGACCAAGCCGTCGCAACTGATCCGCGGCATGGTCGGCCACCGGTTGCAGCGCGAGCGCCAGATCCTGCGGCTGGTCGGCGAACAGCCGCGCGACATCCACGATATCGTCGCCAATGCCTATCCCGGCCTCGACCAGCGCCTGGTGCCCGCGGCGGGCGGGTCGGTGCTGGCGCATCTGTTGGACCTTCAAAAGCGCGGGCTCGTTGAGGCGGGAGAGGATGATAGATGGACCAGGTCCGCCTGAACAAACCTTTGGCGCTGGGCGCGGTGGTCATCGCGCTGATTCTCGGCCTCGTGGTCGGCGGCTCGATCGATATCGGCAAGCGGCTGTTCGGCGGGCCCGATCCGGAAACCGTCGCATCCTCGGCGCTCCAGTCGATGCGCGCGCAGAACCGGCTCGTGCCGTTCGTCGCCCGCTACGTCTCGGTCGTCAGCAGCCGGCAGGAACGGCTCGGCGGCCTGGTCAGCAGCGAGCGCACGCTGATCCTGCCGGGCGACGTCCGCTATGAGCTCGACCTGGCCCAGCTCGGGCCGGAAGACGTGCAATGGGACGCCGCCAGCAACACGCTCAACGTCACCCTGCCGGAGGTCGAGATTGCGGGGCCTGAAGTCGATCTCGCCGCCGCGCGCGAATATGGCGAAAATGGCGTGATGTCGGTGATCTCCGACGCCGACCAGGCGCTGGACCGCAACAATCGCGCCCGCGCCGTCGCCGATCTTCGCAAGCAGGCCGGCGGAGCGGTGCCGATGCGCCTCGCCCGGGAGGCCGGGCGCCAGGCGGTCGAGCGCAGCTTCGCGCTGCCGCTCCAGGCCGCCGGGTTCGACAATGCCAAGGTGGTGGCCCGGTTCGCGACCGAAGGGTCGCCGGTGACGCAGCCCCTTGACCGGAGCCGCAGCTATAACGATGTGCTGGATGAGGCGCGGAGCAGATAGAGCGCGCCGCTGGCTTAGAGGAAACCGCCATGACCGCCCCGACCCAGAGCCTGAGGGGGCTCGATCTCCTTGCCGAGATCGCGCGCCTCAAGAAGGAGCGCAACGCGGTCATCCTCGCGCACTACTACCAGAAGCCTGAAATCCAGGACCTGGCCGATTTCGTCGGCGACAGCCTCGACCTGTCGCGCAAGGCCGCCGCAACCGACGCCGATGTCATCGCCTTCTGCGGCGTGCGCTTCATGGCCGAGACGGCGAAGATCCTGTCGCCGGAAAAGATCGTGATCCTGCCAGACATGGATGCCGGCTGCTCCCTGGAGGACAGCTGCCCGCCCGACCAGTTCAAGGCGTTCCGCGAGGCGCATCCGGATCATATCGCGCTGACCTACATCAACTGCTCGGCGGCGGTGAAAGCGCTGTCCGACATCATCGTCACCTCATCGTCGGCGGACGTGATCCTGAAGCAGATCCCGCAGGACCAGAAGATCATCTTCGGCCCCGACCGGCACCTCGGCGGCTATCTCGCCCGCAGGACCGGCCGCGACATGCTGTTGTGGCCCGGCATCTGCATCGTCCACCAGGCCTTCAGCGAGACCGAATTGCTGAAGCTCAAGGCCGAGCATCCCGGCGCGCCGGTCGCGGCGCATCCCGAATGCCCGCCGCACATCATCGACCATGCCGACCATGTCGGCTCGACCAAGTCGATCCTCGATTTCGCGATCAACTCGCCCAACCAGACCATCCTGGTCGCGACCGAGCCGCATATCATCCACCAGATGGAAAAGGCCGCGCCGGACAAGACCTTCATCGGTGTCCCCGGCGGCGACGGCAACTGCAACTGCAACATGTGCCCCTACATGGCGCTCAACACCCTGGAGAAGCTCTACGTCGCCCTGCGCGACCTGCAGCCGCGGATCGAGCTGTCGGATGAGGTGATGGAAAAAGCGCGGGTGCCGCTGGAGCGGATGCTGGAGATGGCGGGCCGCACCGTCGGCCAGGGCGATGTGGGCATGCCGAAGATCAGCGGCGACTGAAGCCGCCTAGATCAGGGGGCCGCGCCCTTCCTTGGCAAGCAGCGCTTTCTTGCGGCCAGTGCCCCACCGATATCCGCCGATCGATCCGTCGCTCCGGATCACGCGGTGGCAGGGGATAAGGACGGCAACCTCGTTCGCCGCGCATGCTTCCGCCACCTGCTGGGCCGGCGACCGATATCGCTGCGAGCCGTCATTTCCCTTCGTCATGGTCGTCTCCAAGCATCATTCGCTCGGCGATTGCACCATGTTCGGGCACGCGCGCTATCCGCATCTTGCTCCCGAACTCCCCGCTTCCCCATGCGCCGCGGCACGACTGCCTGGCCCCTAGACCTTCAAGTTGGAGACGCGTTCCAGTTCCGACTTGAGGCGTTGCGCATCGAATGCATGTTGCTCAAATTCGCCGCCACGCTCCACCCAGAACAGGAAAAGATGCGCGGACCATTGGTTGGGGTTGGGCTGGGTTCGACCGTGGCGCAGATTCATCCCGCGATACAGGACGGCATCGCCGGGCTGCATCTCGATCGCGGAAGAGGGCTCGTCGCCAAAATCATCGAAGAACGGGCCTTCCTCGCTCACTCGGGTGGAACCAACCTCTAGCGGCCATGGCAAACCATCGCTGTAAGCGAGCGTGAGCGACACGCTGTGCTCGCATGACGGGCGGTCCGAATGGACCCGGCAGATGTCGTCCTTTTGATAAATCCGAAAATAATCGTAGCTGGGCAGGAGGTCCGCCCCGGTGATCTCGCTCATGATCGGAGTCAGGCCCCACAGGAACGTAGTCAGCGGCCGGTAGAAATGACCGGAGATGTCGACGGACTGATGCCTTGAGATGTTGTTCAGCTTGGCAAAGGTCTGGAAAGACTTCCCCGCGGCCGCAAGGTCCATCTGCAGCTGCTTGAACAGGTTCGAAGCTACCTCCGGAGGGATCAGGCCCCTGATGGTCGCATAGCCGTCTTCCTTATAATCGCCCTCGATTCGCATATGATCACCTAACTCGCTTTGGCCCTTTTCCCGAAGCCCGGCTTCCCCAATGAGCGACTTCGCAGCCTCGACCACTGTCTGCAATGGGTGGAAAGCAGACGTTTATCATCCCTCTCCAACCGTCATCCCAGCGAAAGCTGGGATCCACCTTTTCTTATACCCGATCGCATCCGATACGCGGCTCGCCGGTGGAATTCACGAAGCATGGCAATAGCGAAGGCGGAGATCCCAGCTTTCGCTGGGAGACGACCAACTGATTCCCTTGCTCGGCGCTAAATGACCGCAATGGGTGGAAAGCGGACGTTTTCGCCTAGGGCATCCACTCTCTATTTCTAACGGCTATTTCGGCAAGGCGTTCTGCGACAGCATTTTGTAGCTCGGGGTCATCGGGGCTCAAGTTTACTGTTTCCCCGGCGACAGCTTCTAATTGTTCGGCCAGTTCCAGCAGAAACGCCTTAGTCGAAGGATGGATCGCCCGTGCCGCTTCGATGCTGCATCGACGCGCCCACTCGATAGGATGAGTGAGAGGATTTCCTGCCGGACCTGTTGCCATGGGGACAGATTAAGTCATGCGCATCGCAGCGGCAATCGGGAGGTTCACCAAAACTTCTATCATGAGGCCAAACAATCATTCTCGTAATGTCCGCAATGGGTCGAAAGCAGCCATTAGCGCCTGTCTTTCGTCCGCTCGTCGAACGGCACGTTGACGCCCGCCCGCGCCGCCGCCACCGTCCGGAAAATTCCGGGAGGGGTGTTCCTTGCGCAAAATCTACCTGGCCGCGCTGTCCGCGGCTTTCGCTACGGCCGCGGTCGCCCAGGCCGACGATCCCTATCTCTGGCTAGAGGATATCGACGGGGCGAAGCCGCTCGAGCAGGTCAAGGCGTGGAATGCCGCGACGGAGGCGGACCTCACAAAGCTCCCAGGCTTTGAGGAGCATCGGGCACGCGCGCTGCAATTGCTCAACGACCCGAACCAGATCGCGACGCCGGACGAAGTGATGGGCGACCTCGTCGCCAACCATTGGGTCGACGCCGATCACAAGCGCGGACTGTGGCGGGTTTCGCCGCTGTCCGCCTATCTGGCCGGCAAGCCGGTGTGGCGGACGGTGATCGACGTCGACGCGCTGGGCAAGGCCGAGGGCAAGAGCTGGGTATGGCATGGCGCCGATTGCTTGCCCCCCGAATATCAGCGCTGCCTGGTCTCGCTGAGCCCGGGCGGCAGCGACGCCGACGTGGTGCGCGAATTCGACCTGCCGTCGGGCAAGTTCGTCGAAGGCGGGTTCGTCGTTCCCGAAAGCAAGAACAGCGTGACCTGGGCCGACCGCGACACTTTGCTGGTCGCCATGGCCGAGGGGGAGGGCACGGTTACCAAGTCCGGCTATGCCCGCATCGCCAAGTTATGGAGGCGCGGCACGCCATGGAGCGCCGCAACCAAAGTCGCCGAGGTCACCGAAGACGACATCGGCATTTCACCCACGGCGGTGATGGACGGCGAAATCCGCCGCGTCGCCATCAGCCGCAACGTCGGCTTCTATGAATCGCGCCTGTCGATGCGCACGCCAGACGGTCGCTGGGTCGAATTGCCGATTCCGGAGACCGCCAGCTTCAACGCCCTGGTCTCGGGTCAGGCGATCGTTACCCTGGTCGAGCCGCTGGGACCGTTCCAGCCGGGCTCGGTGGTTGCCTTCGACGTTCAGCAAATGCTCGCCGGCCAGAAGCCTCAGCCGACCCTGGTCATGGCACCGACCAAAACCCAGGCGATCGAGGAGGTTCAGGCGACCGACAATATGCTGTGGATCAAGGCGCTCGACGACGTCTCCGGGAAATTGTTCGCGCTGCGCCGCCAGACGGACGGAAGCTGGTCGACCTCGGCCATGTCGCTTCCGGCCAATAGCACGATCCACATCGCCGGGACCGCGGACAAGCAGGACATTGCCTTCGCGACCGTCGAGGGCATGCTGACGCCCACCACCTTGATGTCGGTGACCTCCTCCGGCGAGGTCAGGCAGGTGGCCGCTCTTCCCGCCCAGTTCGATGCGTCGCAGTTCACCGTCGACCAGCGGTTCGCGACGTCGAAGGATGGCACCCGCGTGCCCTATTTCCTGGTGCGCAAGAAGGGCGTCACCAAACCGACCGGCGTGCTGGTCCATGCCTATGGCGGCTTCCGCGCCGCGCAAACACCGACCTATCTCACCGCGCAGCCCTATCGCTCCGGTCCGCTTGGCCTGTTCTGGACCGAGCAGGGCGGCGCCTTCGTGCTGGCCAACATCCGCGGCGGCGGCGAATATGGTCCCGGCTGGTGGCGCGACGCGCTGCGCGAAAAGCGGCAGAACAGCTTCGATGATCTTGAAGCCGTCGCCCGCGACCTGATCCAGACCGGCGTCGCCCGCAAGGACGGCGTCGCCATTTCCGGCCGGTCGAACGGCGGCGTGCTGGTCGGCGCGGCGCTGACCCAGCATCCGGACCTATACTCGGCGGTGATCGCTGGTTCGCCGCTGGAGGATATGAAGCGCTATTCGCACCTCCTCGCCGGCGCATCCTGGATCGATGAATATGGCGACCCGGACAAGCCGGAGGATTGGGCCTTCATGTCCAAATATTCGCCCTATCAGAATGTCCGGCCCGGCGTGCGCTATCCGCCGACCTTCTTTTACCTGTCCACCAAGGACGACCGGGTCCATCCCGGCCACGCCCGCAAGATGGCGGCGAAGCTCGGCGCCGGGGGCAGCCGCGTCTATTATCATGAGTATCTGGAGGGCGGGCACTCGGTCGGCGCTGACCGTAGCGAGGATGCGATGCGCGCGGCGCTGCTGTGGGCTTTCCTGACCAGGGAGATCGGCGAAAAGCAGCATTGAGTCGGAACGCCGACGGAACGCGCCGCCCCGGACCGTGTTTAGCTAGGCCGCCACATGCAGCTGGAGCAAACCCAATTGGCTGAATCCGCCGAAGCTCCGCGCAAGCGGCTCCAGCTCAGCAAGATCGTCGGGCCCGGCCTGATCACCGGCGCGTCGGACGACGATCCGAGCGGCATCGCCACCTACAGCCAGGCCGGAGCCCGCTTCGGCTTCGGCATGTGCTGGGCAATGATCGCAACCTATCCGCTAATGTCGGCGGTGCAGATGATCAGCGGGCGGATCGGGCGCACCACTGGCCATGGCATCGCCGGCAACCTCGCCCGCTGCTATCCGCGGTGGCTGTTGATCTCCATGGTGACCCTGCTGGTTGCCGCCAACACCATCAACATCGGCGCCGACCTTGGGGCGATGGCCGATGCCAGCGCGCTGGTGTTGGGCGGCCCCACCCAAATCTATCTGGTCGCCTTCGCGCTATTCTGTGCGCTGACCGAGGTCTTTGCGAAGTACAAGCGCTACGTCCGCCTGCTGAAATGGCTGACCTTGGCGCTATTTGCCTATGTCGCCACCTTGTTCCTGGTGGATGTTCCCTGGGGTGAAGCGCTTCGGTCCATGGCTATCCCACAGATCTCATGGGACCCGGCATATTTGACCATGGTCGTCGCCGTCCTCGGCACGACGATCAGCCCCTATCTTTTCTTCTGGCAAGCGTCGGAAGAGGCCGAGGAGGTGAGGGAGGACCCGGACAGCGAGCCGCTGGTCTGCGCACCCGCCGACGGCCCGGTAGAGCTCGAGCGGATCGAGCTCGATACCCTGGTCGGGATGGCCTTTTCCAACATTGTCGCCCTGTCGATCATGCTCACCACCGCCGCCACGCTTCACGTCGGCGGAGTGACCAATATCGAAACCTCGGCGCAGGCTGCGGAGGCACTGCGGCCCTTCGCCGGCAACTTTGCCACCATCGTCTTCGCGATCGGCATCATCGGCACCGGCCTGCTCGCCGTGCCAGTCCTGGCGGGCTCGACCGCCTATGCCCTGGGCGAAGCGGTCGGAAGGCCGGTCGGCCTGGCGCGCAAGCCTCGCAAGGCAAAGACATTCTACGGGGCGATCGTCGCGGCCACATTGGTCGGCGCGGCGATGAACCTCACCTCGATCGACCCGATCAAGGCGCTCTATTGGTCGGCGGTGGTCAACGGGATCGTTTCGGTTCCCGTCATGGCCATGATGATGCTGATGTCGGCGCGGCGCGACATCATGGGCCGGTTCACCGTATCGGGTCCGCTCCGGTGGCTCGGTTGGCTGACGACCTTGCTGATGGGAGCCGCCGTCGTGGCGATGCTCCTGTTGTCTTTCTAGGCCGGCTTTGCCTCCGTATCGATCGTCCGGGTGCTCGGATGATGCTTGTCGAGATGCTGCTTGATGATCCTGATATTGCGCGTGTTCGACCGGAAGAAGAAGTCGGGGATGGCGCCGATCCATGGAATGGCGCCCAGCAGCAGGTCGAACCCGATATTGCCGGCCATTCGTGCAACCTTGCTTTTGGGCAAGCCCAGGTTGCGCGCTTCCCAGGCGATGTAGCTGCCCAGCGCCGCCGCGCTGATGGTGCCGATGCCGGGCACGATGTCCAGGATCACGTCCAGCCCGACCGGCTTGTTGATGCCGGGGATGACGAACATCCGCTCAAGGATCTTTTCCATCGCCTCGACCCGCCGGCGGACGGAGGCCGGATCGGTGCCGAGCGGGACTTCGCGGCGCATCTTCGGTGTGGGATCGATCAAGGATAAGCTCCAAGCCGTGGGTCACTCAGGCCTACCAACGTGTGACGGGCAAAGGGGTTCTCCGAGAATCCCGGTGCCCGGCCGGACACCAGCGACCAGCGGATCGGCGCAGCCACCGGCAGGAAGAGCTGCGCATCGTCCATCAGCCGCGCAGCCTCGATGAACAACTGCCCCCGCTGGACCGGGTCGAGGGTCGCCCGCGCATCGGCCAACAGCTTTTCCGCCTCCTCGACGCAAATTGCCGCCACGTCGCAGCGGAACCGGCGCAGCAGCCAGGCCGGCGACGAAGAGGGCGCGACTTCGTCGATCCAGACGAAATCGGCGGAGGCGGGCGATGGCGCGCGATCCACGCTTATCCCCAGCGGCCCCCAATCGTAACGCAGGCGCGCGAGCAGATAGTTGCCGCCGGGCCCCGCAGGCAGCGCGACCCGGAACCTCGGACGTTCGGCATCGCCGAACAGTCGGCGGGCCTCCGCGAGCAGGGCCGGGCGGCGCTCGATTGCCGGCTGGCCCAGCCAGCCGGGCTGCGCCGGGGTTCCGATTCCGTCCAGGCCGGCCTGCAGCAAGGTCGCGCGCGGCTGCAGCCCGCCGACATGCAACCCATCGATCAGCGCCTGCCGATCGAGGGCACGGCTTAGCAGGCGGCGGACATCGCGTTCCTGCGCGGCATCGCTGCGCTTGGTCGGGACCAGTCCGAATAGGCCCGCGACCGGATCGAAGCGGCGCGCCCCGCGCGGCACCTTGGCGCCCAGGGCATAGGGAAGATCGGCCACCGTCCCGCCTAGCACCAGGTCGAGGTCGCCGGAGGCGAAGGCCGCGACCAGCTTGGGCGCCTCGCCGCCGCTGATCCTCACTTTCTCAACCGGGTCCTCGGCGTCCGGAATTCGAATCCGGTGCACGATGATGATCCCCGGCCCTTTGACCTCGCGCGCCGGGATGGTGGCCGCTTCCTCTATGGTCGGTACCCGAAACGGGCCGGTCCCGGCGCCGGCTCTCACGAAGCCGAATTCGGGCTGGGCAAGCAGCTGCAGCAGGTTCGGTCGCGGCGCGTCGAGGCGGATTTCAATGACCCGATCGGTCATGGCGACGATTTCGCCCACCGCGCCGAGCGTGTCCTTCATGCTATTGGTGCTGGCGGGACGGAGCTGCCGCCTCAGGATCTTGGCGATCTCGTCGGCCTTGATCTTGCGGCCGTCCTGCCATTCGCCGGTCTCCAGCCGGAAGATGTAGCTCAGGCCGTCGTCGCTGACGTTCCAGCGCTCGGCAAGGCCGGGGATGACCTGCCCCCGCTCATCGAACCGCACCAGACCCTGCGCCATGTTGGAGCGGATCTGCGCGTCGCCCGCGGACAAGGGCGCGGATACCGTCTCGACCAGCTTCGGGTCCGCGCCGATCACCGCGACATGGGTCACTTCGCTCGAATTCCGGCCGCAAGCCCCAAGCCCGAGCGCTATCAACGCAATCAGCAATCGGTGGCGGAAGTTCGCAAAGGCCATGGGCGGTATGGATTTACCTTTAAACCGCCATTCATCAACCACTGGATATTCGAAGCGGACTGTTTTACTCATATAAGGCAGTGCGGCCTGGAGCATGATTGGCCGGAAGGGGAGAGATGGCTGACGACCGCGGCCCGATGATGGACGACGCACAAGGGATCTGGCAGCGCGGCGGTCTCGACATCGAAAATCTGCCCGATCCGTTCGGACATTCTGAGCCGCCAGCACTCCCGCAAACGGAAAAGCCGCGCCGCCGCTGGCTGCGTTGGGGCTTTACCGCGTTCGGCGCACTGGTCCTCGTCACCTTGCTGTGGCTGATCTTCACCGCGCCGCTCAGCCGCGCGCTGGAGCCACTGGATGATCCGGCGATGCTGCTGGTGTCGGCCGAGGGCAGGCCGATCGCCCGCCGCGGCGCGGTCAAGGATGAGCCGGTGGACGTCACCAGGCTCGATCCGATGACCGCGGCCGCCTTTATCGCCATCGAGGACCGGCGCTTCCGCAGCCACTGGGGCATCGATCCCCGCGCGATCGGGCGCGCGATGTGGGCCAATTTCGAGGCGGGCGGGGTCCGGCAAGGCGGCAGCACCATCACCCAGCAGCTGGCCAAGACCAGCTTCCTCTCCTCGGATCGATCGCTGAAGCGCAAGGCGCAGGAGGTGATCATCGCCTTCTGGCTGGAGGGCTGGCTGACCAAGGACGAAATCCTCTCGCGCTACCTGTCGTCGGTCTATTTCGGCGACGGCGTCTATGGGCTGCGCGCCGCCTCGCGCCACTATTTCGACCGGGAACCGGAACGCCTGTCCCTGGCCCAGTCGGCAATGCTTGCGGGAATGGTCCAGGCGCCGTCGCGGCTGGCGCCGACACGAAACCTCGCCCTCGCGCAGAAGCGCGGCAGGCTGGTCCTCCAGACGATGGCGGATACCGGCGTCATCAGCCAGGCGCGCGCCGAGGCGACCAGGTCGGCAAGGCCGGTCGGCAGCGACGGCAGCGTTCCGACCGGCACTTATTTCGCCGACTGGGTGGCGCCGCAGGCGTCCCGGGCGTTCGACGCGGACTATGGCGAGGTGCGCGTCACGACGACGCTCGACGCCGATTTGCAGCGCATCGCGGTTCGCGCGGTCGCCAATGCCCATATCGGCGGCGCCCAAGCGGCGCTGGTGGCGATGCGCCCCGATGGCCGTGTGGTGGCGATGGTCGGCGGCCGGGATTATGGCAAGAGCCCCTTCAACCGTGCCACGCAGGCCCGCCGCCAGCCGGGCAGCGCGTTCAAGCTGTTCGTCTATCTCGCCGCGCTTCGGGCCGGCTACCGGCCGGACAGCATCATCGAAGACCGCCCAGTCACGGTCGAAGGCTGGTCGCCGGGCAATAACGACGGCATCTATCGCGGCCCGATCACCTTGCGAGAGGCATTCGCCCGTTCGAGCAACGCCGCGACGGTCCGGCTTGCCGAACAGGTCGGGCGGCAGAATGTCATCCGCGCCGCCCGCGACCTTGGTATCGACTCGCCGCTGATCGACCGGCCAAGCCTGTCGCTTGGCACGTCCGGCGTCAGCCTGCTGGAGCTGACCGCCGCCTATGCGGCCATTGCCGGCGGCCGCTACCCGGTCGAACCGCATGGCCTTCCGCTCAATGGCGATAGGCCGGAGGCGGGACTGTCCGGCTTTTTCGCGCGCGGCGGCCATCTCGACGACCGGCGCGACCGCGGGCCGATGCTGGACCTGTTATGGGCGGCGGCCAATGAAGGCACCGGTCGCCGCGCCGCCATCTCCACGCCGACGTTCGGCAAGACCGGCACCACCCAGGCAAATCGCGATGCGCTGTTTGTCGGGTTTGCCGGCAATCTGGTGGTGGGGGTCTGGGTCGGCCGCGACGATAATCAATCCCTGGGCAAGATCACCGGCGGCACGGCCCCGGCCGAGATCTGGCGCCGCTTCATGGGTTCCGCCATCGCCATCGACGGCCGCCGCGGTCCGCCCTTGCCTGCGGGATTCCGCGTTCCGGAGCGCAGGCAGGAACGCAAGAGCCCGCTGCCCGACGAATGGAGCGAAGGCGGGGAGACGCTTCGTTCGATCTTCAAGGCGATCGAGCGGCTGATCGACAAGAATTGAGCATCATCAGAAAATATTACGGTTAACGGCTGGAAACCGCCGGCTTTAAACCTTTTTCAACCCTTCCGGGCTTACTTCTCCCCGTAACCGCCGCGCTTTTTGTAGCGGAGGTAAGGGAAATGTGGATCCCTTTTGTGGAGCCTGAAGGAGACCAGAGATGGCCAAGTTTCTGAAGCTGATCAAGAATAACAAGGGTGCGACCGCCATTGAGTACGGCCTGATTGCCGCTCTCATCGCCGTTGCCGCGATTGCCGCTATGGGCAACATCGGTAACAGCCTCGGCAGCACGTTCAACGAAGTTTCGAGCGAGCTGGACAACTAAGCTCTCGAAGGTTCGACAAGTTAGGCGGCGGCGTCGCAAGACGCCGCCGCTTTTCTTTTGGCCGTTTGTCGGCCTAGTCATTGGCCCGCATGACAACCGATCGCGCCAGCTTGAACCAGGCCTTCCGCTCGCCCTGGATCCTTGGCCTGCTGGCATTGGCGATCCTGCTTCGTCTGTTCGCCCTGATGCTGGCGTGGGGCATCGAACCGACCGGCGACCCGCAAAATTATCTGCGCCTTGCGCATAACCTGCTGGCGGGCAACGGGCTGTCCTTGCCGCGAACGGCGGTGGGGCCCGAACTGGTGTCCACCGCGCTGTTTCCCCCAGGCCTGCCGCTGGCGCTCGCGGCCGTCGGTCTGGTGGCGCCGCTCAATGCCGCCACCTTGTTCCTTCTCAATAATTTGATCGATTGCACGGCGGCCCTCTTGCTGGCTCGGCTGGCGCGCTTGCTGGGTGCACCGCAAGTCGCCGTGCCGGCCGCCCTGGCTTACCTCCTGTGGCCGTCGATCGCGCTGATGAGCCCGCTCGCCTACAAGGAGGGCCTGGTCGTCGCCCTGCTGCTCGGCACGACACTATGCCTGTTCGAGCAGGCTAGGCGCCCCGGTTTTCTCTGGGCGTTGGGCAGCGGTCTCAGCGCCGGCGCGCTGCTTCTCACCCAGCCCGCCCTCGCGACATTGCTGCCGATCCTGTTCCTGGCTGCGGCGAGCGCTTTCGCCGGCTGGCGGCGTTGGTTGCAGGTGAGCCTGGTCGCGGCCGCTGCCGCCTTGCTGGCGATGCTTCCCTGGTGGGTTCGCAATGCCCTTGTGTTCGGCCAGTTCATCCCCCTCACGACAAGCGGCGGCCTGGCATTTTGGGAGGGCGCGCATCCCGCCGGCGGCGTGGTCTGGCAATTGCCGCCGAAGTCGTGGGACCGGCTGGGCGAGCTTCAGGCGATGCGCGCCGCGACCGCGGAAGCGTGGCGGATCATCCTGGCCGATCCGATCGGCTATATTGCGCGCTGCCTCGCAAAATTCCCGTCGAGCTTCTTCTATTCGAATTGGGCGGTGGACCAGCTGGTCAACGCCAGGGGTCAGCGTTGGCCGTGGCTCGGCCAGTCGCTGCTGCTGCGCTTCGGCCCGACGATGGTCGAGCTATGGGCGGTGGCGATGGCCGCGATCGGGTTGTTCCGCCTGCGTCACCGCATGGCTGCCCGGTTGCTGGGCGCGTGCGTTTTGCAAGTCATGTTGTTCGGCATCTGGTTCGAATTCAGCGAGCGGCACCGCCAGTTCATGACCCCATTCATCCTGCTGCTGGCATTCGAGCTTCTGGCGGGATCAAACAGGAAGGCGCTCCGCTGACGGCCATGGGCAAGGATCTGATCGCGGGAATCGAGACTGGCGGGACCAAGATCCTGGCCCGCATCTGTCCCGCCGATGGCGCCGCCGCCATTGCCGAGCATCGGTGGGAAACCGGCACCGCGGATGAAGCGGCCGCTCTCGTTGGCGATTTTCTTGTCGACCTGCCCGCCGGCAATAGATTGGTGGCGGTCGGCATGGCCGCCTTCGGGCCCTTGGTCGTCGATCCGGACTCGCCTGATTACGGCCGCATGCTCGCCACGCCCAAGCCGGGCTGGGCGGACAGCAACCTGCGCGCGGCGCTGCATGCGCGGACCGGCGTTCCGGTCGCCGTCGACACCGACGTCAATGCCGCCGCGATCGCCGAGCAGCAGCTCGGGGCCGGCGGCGGGCTTCCGAGCGTGGCTTATGTAACCGTTGGGACCGGCATCGGCGCGGGCATCGCAATCTGCGGTCACAGCCTGAAGGGCGCGCTGCATCCGGAGGCGGGACATCTACGGCTGATCCGCCGGTCGGACGATGATGCGCCGAGCGCCTGCCGATTTCATTCCGATTGCGCCGAGGGGCTGGTCGCGGGCCCCGCGATGAGACGGCGGCTGGGCGAGGGGCGGCACCTGGCGGAGAACCCGGCCATGATGGAGCTCGCCGCCGATTATCTCGGCCAACTGGCCGCCGCGCTGGTGCTGAGCTGGTCGCCGCATCGGATCGTGTGGGGAGGCGGCGTCATCACGGGCGCACCGCTACTGCCGCTGATCACCGAAAAAATGCACGCCAGCCTGGGCGGCTACGGGGTGGGGTCCGATGTCCGGCAGCCCGACTTTTGCGTCCGCGCCGCCCTCGACAATTCAGGACTCGAAGGCGCGCTGCTGATGGCACGTCAACTGGCGGCGCAAACCCAATAAAAAAGGGACACTTCGCGACCGGCAAGGGACCTTTTCCCGACATTCGCGCCAATCATTCCGTGGGCGAATATGTCTGCGACTGGCATCGCTCGCGTGGCTCGTTGCGTCAGTATGCGCCTTCGGGTTCCTTGCGGGTTGCCTTTGCCCCCACTTGCTTTGGCTTTATCTCATCGTGGAAGCGCGAAAATGCCGTGATCGACGCTAGCAGACTATCGTCTCCCGTACGTTCGTGAAACTCACGTACTTGCCTATAGCCGGCACGTGCAGCAACGAGCGTCAGGGCAAATGGAATTACCGTAACCACCCCTGCAATCACTGCTGTAATCATATTTACGTCTTGCCCGCTCATAATCGACTCCACGGCGGCACTAAGCCGAAACGCTTTAACCGGTCGTTACGTTGCCTCTTTTCCGAGGCTTCCGTTGGCTCAGATTAGTAACCGTAACCGCTAAATAGTACGAAGCGACCGCTGCTGCCAGTACCAAACCTACAGCGAACATAAACCCTGCGCCCCACAGCGAGACGATTGGAGCAACGTTGGCTTGACGAAGGACATATATCACTACTGACATTATCAGCGCCAATGTGACGATGATAACCAGTGTCATTGCGCCATCAGCCGAGCCGCGTCCTTTGAGGAGTCTCGGCACAGACATGAATAGGCTGACAGTTGCTGTGACAATGGCGAGTGTAAGTACGTGGTTGACTAGCTCGCCGTAGAATTTCGCCCACCACACTTCAGGGGCTTCTGTAGCTGGTACTACCGCAAAGACGCTAACGAACAAGAAAATGAGTAGGGGAATAAGCCCGGCGACGAGCGCTCCGACCCAATCCCACACCACCACCTTAAGCTCTTCTGTCATACAGGCCCCCACCCGAGCAATGGAAGGCTACGCATTTTTGATGACAGCCGTCAAACCAACGAAGGATCAGCGGCCAGTTAGGTATACAGGCCCAATAAAAAAGGCGCCAGAAGGCGCCTTTTTCGAACGGATGGTGGAGCCGAGGGGGATCGAACCCCTGACCTCTGCAATGCCATTGCAGCGCTCTCCCAGCTGAGCTACGGCCCCGTCCGGACGCGCCCTTTAAGGGAAGCATTCCCGTCTGCCAACGGGAAATTTCCCCTTGCGGGCGCTTTATCAGACTTCCTCGTCCTCGTCGCCGGTTGCGACGCCAAGATCCTCGTCGCCGGTCGCCAGATCGACTTCCTCGTCGGCGCTCGGCTCCTCATCCTCGTCGATCGCCAGCTCGTCCGCCGCCAGGTCCTCGTCCTGCTTGACCGTCTTCTCCGGCTGGACCGCTTCGAATGGCAGCGGCTGCTTCGACTTCAGCACCGGCTCGGGCAGCCACGCATGGCCGCAACTGATGCAGGTGATCGGGTCGTCCTTGCTCAGGTCGTAGAAGCGGGTCGAACATTTCGGGCACGTACGCTTCGAGCCCCATTCGGGTTTGACCATTGGGTCATGTCTCCATGTCAGGGTGGCGGGCGCCAATGGCCCGGCCGCTTGTCGGCGGGCGCCTTGCCATAGCGCAAAGCCCCTGTCAAAGCGCGCCCCACATGAACCGCTCAGCCACCCCGATCGTGATCGCCGTCGACGGCCCCGCGGCCAGCGGCAAGGGCACCATCGCCCGCGCGCTCGCCAGCCATTTCGGCCTGCCGCACATGGATACCGGCATGCTCTATCGCGCGGTCGCGCTCAGCATGTTCCGTTTCGGCGGCGACCCGGGCAGCGAGTTTGAGGCCGTGCGCGCCTGCGAGGGCATCGCCCAGATCGACCCGACCGATGCCGAGCTCAGGAGCGAGGCCGTAAGCTCCATCGCCAGCCGCATTTCCGCCTATGCCGGGGTCCGCTCGGTGTTGCTGGAGCGCCAGCGTAATTTTGCCGCCCAGGCTTCGGGCGCGGTGCTGGACGGCCGCGACATCGGCACGGTGATCGCGCCCGAGGCGGCGGTGAAGCTGTTCGTCACCGCATCGGCCGAGGTCCGCGCGCAGCGGAGAGTGCGCGAGCTGCTGGAGCGGGGAATGCCGGCCCATTTCGAGGATGTGCTGGTCGATATCCGCGCCCGCGACGCGCGCGACGCCGGTCGAGAGGCGGCCCCGCTGAGGCAGGCCGAGGATGCCGAGCTGATCGACACCAGCGAGATGGAGATCGACGAGGCGATTGCCGTCGCCATCGCGCTGGCGGAAAACAAGATCGGGGCGATGGCGAAGAGCTAAAGCGTCAGGATCCTCGGGCCCCCGCGCCGCGAGCCCTCGATCAAGGCGCTGATCGCCCAGACACAGGCGTCGGCCCGGTCCGGCGAGCGGGTGGGACCCTCATATCCGCCGGCGGTCAGGCCGCCCAATTCCTCCTCCAGCTCCGGGAAGCGGCCGGCCAGCCGGACCCGGCCCGCTTCCATCAGCGATGCAACCGGCTCGGCCCTCGCTGCCTTTCCGCGGCTGGCGTGGACCAGGCGGACGGGGAGGGTGCAGTCGGCGCCGCGCAGCACCGCCCCCACCATATCCCCGCCCTGGTTCTTCTCGGCGATGACCCGGTCGGCCTTCCACGCCTCCGCCGCATTGGCCACGGCCCGCGCCCAGCCTTCCGGCCTCAGGCCCGACACGCTGCAGTCGGCCAGCACATGAAAGCATGGCGGATCCTGTCGATCGATCGCGCAAACCACGATCCCGCAGGCGTCGCCGTCGGCGCTGGCGGGCGGGTCGACGCCGACGACGATGCGCTTGAACTGCGCTCCGCCGGGAAGGTTTCTCGCCCGCTCCAACACTTCGGCCGGGAACATGCTGCCTTCGACGGCTTCGATCAGGCGGCCGTCGAGCTCCTGCGCGCCCAGCCGCGTGCCGCCATAGGCGGCCAGCATCGCCTTGTGGAAGGCAGGCGGCAGGTGCGCATTGTCGGTCGTTCGGCCGCCGGAAATGGCCGTGCTTGCCTCATCATGGATCCGCCTCAGCAGTGGCCCGGGCCGCGGCGTCGTGGTGACGACCACCCTTGGCTGCTCGCCGCGCCTCAGGCCCAGCATCAGATTGTCCCACGCCGCCTTGCCGCTGCGGCCCCATTTGCCAAGTTCGTCGCACCAGGCGGCGTCATGTTCGGGGCCGCGCAGCGCCTCTGCCGCCTCTGCCGAATAGACGAAGGCCTGCGCGCCGCTGGGCCATTCGATCTGCCCGATGGTCCGGCTCCAGCGCGGCCGCTGTCCCTTGGCGGTTGCAAGGATCCCGCTCGATCCCTCGACCATCACGCGCACCGCCTCCTGGCGCGTGTCGGCGACCAGCGCGATGCGCGCATCGGGGTTGGATGCGGCGATGCGGTGCACCCATTCCGCGCCGCTCCGGGTCTTGCCGAAGCCGCGCCCGGCCATCAGCAGCCAGCACCGCCACGGGTTGCCATCGGCGGCGTGGGAAGGCTCCTGCTGGCCGGGATGGGCCTGCCACAGCCATATATGGTCGAGGAAACGGCGCACCGTCACCGGCAGTCCATGAAGATGATAGGCCCAGAGAAGGTCGTCCTGGCCGCAGCGCCTCGCCAATTCCGCCAGTGCAGCCAGCCAGCCCGGCAGGATCCGGCTCATGCGTCCTGCTGGCCGCCGGCTCCGGTGATCGGCACGCCGCTCCTGGAGCATGTGACCGGCTCGTCCAGGATCGACCGGCCCTCGGCATCCGCCTCCGCAACACGCAGCGCGAACATCTTCAACCGCTTGATCAGCTCGGCTTCGGCCTCCGCTTCGCTGGCGATGCGCGGCTGGATGGTCGGCGGCTTGCCGACCGGCCGCGGGCCGTGGCCGCCGTCGCGCCGCCGATATTCCTTGAGCAGGACCATCCGCTGCTCGAAGCTCAACGGCGACGTCGCGGGCGGCGGTTCGCCTTCGGTCTCGCCACCGTCAGGACCGGCATCGGTGTCCGGCGCAATCGCATCGGCCAGCAGGCCGGCCTCCAGCGCCGCATAGCCTTGGGCCAGCGCAGCGTCCCACGCTTCGGCGAAGGCCGAGTCTTCCCGGCGATGCCTGAACGCGCTGTGGTAACAAATGTCGGCCTGCTCGGCCGAAAGCTTGACGTTGCAGGTCGCGGCGAACCATTCCAGGAAGATGGCCTTGCGCTCGGCGTCGAACAATTTCCTGCCGCCCGTCCGCGTTGCCTGCTTCAGGCGATTCTTGTTCCGCCTGATGGACAGGGCGGATTGCTCGGGAGATTTATCCATCCCCAGCGTGAACCAAACAGGTTCCTATTTGTCAATCAAATTCACCAATCTTTAACGCGGTACGATCTGCAAGGGACCGTAGCGCTGGACTCGCTGCTCGGGCAGACTAGGCTTTACTTGCTCGGTCTGCCATTGTGTTGACAATTGTCAACAGTCAGTGTATGAGGGGCAATGGATGGCTAGAGATAGGCACCCAAAGAAGGAGCTTGAGGCCGTTGTCGACTATGCCGAGAGCAAGGGTTGGAAAGTGCTTCCTGGAAAGCGCCACGCCAAGTTTAAGCTCTACTGCAAGCACCATGATCGTGACGGCTGCAAGGTGTCCGTCTGGAGCACGCCACTTGACGTGGATGACCATGCGAAAGACGTGATGAGGTCAATCAACCGGTGCCCGCATGAGGAAGGAGGTGACAATGAAAAAATTTGAGTTCGCCATCATCGCCTCTGGATTGGATCATGAGGCCGAGGACTTTGAAGATCTCTTCTATGAAGCGGGATGTGCCGACGCCACCTTGTCCTTCCAGAAGGGTGTCATAATCGTTGAGTTCAACCGCAGGGCTGTGTCATTTTCTCAGGCTGTAATTTCGGCTTGCCAAAACATACTCGACGCAGGTGCAAAAATTGAGCGAATTGAACCAGATCACCTCGTCAGCTTATCCGAAATTTCCGACCGATGCGCGCTCACCAAGCAGGCAATTTCATTATACGGCAACGCCAAGCGAGGTTCAGAATTTCCAAACCCGGTAGCCAAGATTACATCCAAGCATCCGCTCTATGATTGGAGCGAGGTCGCGGAATGGCTCTACAACAATGGCAAGCTGCCGTTAGACGAGCTTGTGCAGGCGCGCATTGTGAAAGAGGCGAATGTTTACCTCGAATCGAGCGAGCTGCCGGACGACAACTTCACGAAAAAGCTAGAAGCCTTGGAAATCGCCTAGCATTTCGGACGTGGCGGCCATGACCGGACCACAATTTCAACTCGCGTCAGCATTCTCCAAAACCCTGGGGCCGGGACGGCGGCCCGCTTGCCCTGTTGCGCATGCTCGGAATGATGACGACCACGATCGCGATCTTCTTTCCGGCTATGCGATCCTGATGTTAAATTATTAACCTAGGTTATGGAACAAGCTATTACCGTGGAGCATTGACGGTCGTGGGGGGGACTCAGCGCCCAAGCGGAGCTGTGCCGCAAGGAGAAAGTGTATGTCCCTCCTAAGTACTCGCAAATACACCGCTGCAATTTTGGCAATAACGATGCTTGCGAGTTCCGCAGCGAGCGCCGCTCCGGCTCCGCCTCCCACTAGTGTAAGCCCCTATGTCGCGTTGAGCCAGCTGAGTACGCCTGGATCAGCCGCGTCGGTGGCAGCCGTCTCGGGGGGATCGACCGTCGCGGCAGCGACCGGATCGGCGAATGTTGCTCAAAGCTATGACTCGCCTCGAGGAAGCATGGTGCCGCTATGGGTTGCGCTAGCCGTCGTCTTCGCGGGCTGGGCCTGGATCCTTCTCGACGACGATGACGACAACGACGAGGTCAGTACGCCAGTCAGCCCGTGATCGGCGGGTGACGCTTCTCCTTGCCCATCTTCAGCTTCCCCGGCGGACTTAGCCTGGGGCCAATGAGCTAACGACCGTTCATCGCTGGTTGTGTGCCGGGCGCGTAAGGGTGAACTGATGAGTCGGTTCACCCCATCATTGGCTGATCGCATCTACATGGCGGTCGAAACCATTCTCGATCAATATCGGCGTGACGGGCTTTCGGAAGACCAGATCAGGGCCGTGCTCGATCGAGCAATCCTCGCATCCAGGCAGCTCGAAGCGACCCACGCGCTGATAAAACAGCCCCGCGGCTGACGCACCGCCTCCGCAAAGGGTGTTCGGCGCTAGTCCTTGGGCTCGGTCCACTGTGTTATCTGCAGCTTTTCCGCCATTGCGGTCCGGGACATGGAGATCACATGATCGACGCCCTGGATGGTGATTGCCAGGGTACCGTGCTCGGTCAGCACGATAAAACCTTTTTCCTTCAAATACCATTTATGGAACTCGAAATGCTCGTCCGAGCATTTCAGCATGTCCTGAAGATAATATCCGACCACACCGGCGTTTTGCGCATCTTCTCTTCGTTTCTTGTAGAGGAACATGAGGATTTTGGCATGATCAGCGGCATCGTTCAGCGCCGATGTTTCCCTGATCGGTTCCTCGCTCGAAGGATATTTGAAGGATTCTCCGATGTTCTGGCAATATAGGAGGTCGTATTTGGCGCGTTCGTCAGGATCCCTGAGAACCTTGTACGCCTCGGTTACCTCATTGAATTTCCCGGTATCAGAGCTCTTGCTATGGTCGGGGTGATATCTCTTTGCCAGATAATGATATGCGGTTTCCAGGATTTTGGCATCGCAATCCGGGCTGACCTCCAGAACATCATAGTAATCGATAAAAGGCTGGTCGAAACTCATCGGTGGATTGCCCCATAAACATCGTGGCGAGCCCGCCATCAGTGACGCTCGCCTCTCCCCCGATGTGCGAGGTAAAGGTGGCTCAAGTTGCGATTATGCGCAATGGGCGAAGCCTCACCGCTTCCGCACGAACTCCGCCCTCAGCACGAGGCCCTTGATACCTTCATATTTGCAGTCGATTTCCTGGGGATCGCCGGTCAGCCGGATCGACTTGATCAAGGTGCCGCGCTTCAGCGTCTGGCCGGCGCCCTTGACCTCCAGGTCCTTGATCAATGTCACCTGGTCGCCGTCCTGCAGCAGGTTGCCGACCGCATCGCGGACCTCGACCTTGCTTTCCGCGGCCTGTCGCCTGGCCAGTTCGCTCGCCGGCAGCCACTCACTGCTCACTTCGTCGTAGACATATTCGTCGTCGCTCATTCCCGCCCCTCAATTCTTCAATTCCTCTAAGCGGTGATGACCTTCTTTATCTCCGCCGCAGACCTGCGAGCCGCGGGTCAGCCGCGGCTCATAGGGCCATTTTGAAAAACCGGTGAGGCTATTTCGCGGCCATGCAGCTGTCATAGCTGGTTTGCCAGGCGGCCTGCTGCTCGTCGGCGCTCCGCCTTTCGCCGCGGCGCTCCTGCCGGTTTCGCGATCCGGCCACTGCCACGCCGGCGGCCGCGCCGCTCTTGGCCTGGTTGTCCCGATGCTTGTCCTGCATCGCATCGGGCGCATTCTCATACTGATTGCCCTGCGCGCCGCCGACGACCGCGCCGGCCGCGGCTCCCTTGGCGGCACCCGCCAGCCGGTCGCCATCGGGTCCTGACGTGGACGGCTGGCCCGGCGTATAGCCGGTGGCTTGCGTGGCCGATGCGCTGCACTGGGGATCCTGCTGTGCAAGGACCGGCACAGCGATCAGGCTCGAAATCACGACCAGACTTGGGATCAGGCACTTCATGATGGCCTCCAAAGCCGTGCTGATGGTTTTGCGCCCAATTGCCGCAGGATCAGGCGTGGGCGGGCCACGGCTAGCGCTCCGCTACGCTCCAACCGCGACGGAAAACATCGGGTTACACCCTGACAGGCGAAATAAGGATGCAACGGCCGCGCTTGGCCGAACCTCGACGACGACCGCGAACGGCGAACCGGCCGTGGCTATGCCATGACAATGTTGTTCTTGATCGCGTAGCGCACCAGGTCGGCTGTGGTCCGCAACTTGAGCTTGTGCATGATGTTGGCCCGGTGGGACTCAACGGTCTTGATGCTGAGGCCGAGCTCATGGGCTACCTGCTTGTTCATTCGGCCCTCGGCGATCTGTTGCGCAACGACCCGTTCGCGAATGGTCAGGCGGAACGCGCAGTGTTGCGGCGCCGCCGCCAGCAGCTGGTCCAGCAGCGCTTCGGACGCCAATCCGGAGAGATAGGGCCGATTGCTCGAAATTGCCTCGAGCGCTGCAAGAACGTTTTCGGTCGGATCGGATTTCGGCACATATGCGCGTATGCCCGCCCACAACATTTGATGCAGGAAGTCTTCACCGTCGTGAAGGGTATAGAGCAGGATTTCGATCCTGGGCATGTCGCGCTTCAACCGGTGAGCAACCTCAAACCCGTTCAGGCAGGGCAGGGAATAGTCGAGAGTAACGATGTGAGGCCTGTTTTCCTGGGCCATCTCGAGCGCGGAATGACCGTCCGACGCCTCGCCCACAATCTCGTAACGGTCGTCGGATTCGATCAGGGTGCGCAGCCCCCGCCGCACCGCGGCATGATCGTCCACGATCAGGATGCGCCGCCTTGCGCCGCTCATCGAAGATCCAGGTCGATGCGATCGACCGGCACGCTGGCGATGACCCTGGTGCCGCGGGTCAGCCGTTGCAGGATGAGCTGTCCGCCATGGCTTTCCATCCGGTGGATCATTGACCGCAGGCCGACGCCCGTCCTGCAATTGGCGGCAACGTCGGGCAGGCCTTGCCCGTCATCCTCGATGCAAAGTTCGAGCTTGCCCCTCCGGTAGGCGATCAGGACGCGTACCGAGGTGGCATGGGCGTGGCGGTACACATTGGTCAGCGCTTCCTGGGCGACGCGGAGCAGCGCGACCGCGGCTGGCTCCCTGCAAAGCTGAACCCGGCAAAGATTGCGAAAGGTGACGTCGAGCCCGGTTCGTTGCCCGAAGCCCCTGGCGAAATTTTCCAGCGCCGCGCCAAAACCTTCTTGTTGCAACTGGGCGGGATAGTGGACGAACGAAAATGCTCTCATTTCCTTCTCGATCTGCCCGACGGTAAGATCGATCTCGCGAAACAGGTCCCCGGATCCGAACTCCGCGTCCAGCTCCTTGACCCGGGCGATGTTCAGTCGAAGGGCAACGAGAAGTTGTCCTGTGGAATCATGAAGTTCCTGGCCAAGGCGGAACCGTTCGATGTCCTGCGCACACAGAAAGCCTTCCAGCAGCCAGCTTTGGTGATCTGGGTCCATCCGCTCGAAGTCGGCATGATCAAATGGCAGCGACTGCTCATCCAGGTAGACTTCGGTTTCGGGATCGCCCCTGGGCGACCTGTGGCGCGGCCCATTCAGGTCCGACTTTTGATACACCGACCAATCCCCCAATCTTTGCCGGGATGCCAATCCCGGCCGCCGCTAATCTGCGAAGGTGCGTGCGGATATGGTCTAGGTAATTCTACCGGGGCGGTGCCGCTTGACACTTCGCGACGCATAATTGGCAGTTGGCCCGCGCATGATGGCGCCGGGCGGCGTCGGGAATGGGGGATCAGAAGCGGAAATCGATGGTGGCACCCACCACGCGCGGCGACCCGGCCTGGAAGGGAGAGCCGGCCGGGCCGAGATTTTCACCGGCGCGATTGGTGTATTTCGCGTCGCCGATGTTTTCAGCCCACAGCCGCAGCCCCAGGTGCCCGCTCACCGCTAGGTGCGCGGAAGCATCGATGATCTCATAGGAGTCTTGGCGCAGGTCATTGGAGGGTTGCTGGAAATAGCCGCTGTTGTGGCTCCAGTTCCCAGACAGCGTCAGGTTTCCGAGCGACGTGCCCGTCCGATATTCGAAGCCCAGGTTTGACGTGAATTTGGGTGCGCGGGGCAGGTAATGACCGCTGGCATCGCACTGAACCGCGGGCCGTACCCTGCCAAACGGCGGAAGCGGATTTTGCGGAGCACAGACCGCATTGGTATAGGAACGGTATCGCGCATCGGCGAATGTTCCGGCGAAATTCACTGTCAGATTGTCGGAAACCCGCGCCGTCCCGTCGAACTCGAAACCCTTCGAGCGCGCACTCTCGGCATTCGAGAAGATCAGCGTGGAGCCGGTGACGATCTGCACCATCGGATCGGCCACATCCATCCAGAACAGCGCGGCGTTGAGGTGGAGCCGACCATCGAACAGGACACTCTTGATGCCTGCCTCATAGGCATCGACGACCTCGGCCTTTGCCGGCTGGCTTGCGTAGAGCAGCAGGTTGAAAATCCCGGCCTTGTACCCGCGGCTGGCGGACATGTAGGCGTTCAGCCGGTCATCGAAGTCATAGGCGGCCGCCACGCGCCAGGTGAGCCGATCGTCCTTTACCCGATTGGGAGGCCCCGCGACCTGGAGCGGCTGAAGACCCAACGCGACACGGGTAACGGTGCCCACGAGAGTCGAGCCCTCCGCCCTTGTGTCGTCATGAGTGTAGCGAAGCCCGCCGGTCAGGCTCAGCGGGTCGCTCAGCTGCCATGTCAGCTGCCCATAGGCCGCATAGGATTTGGCGCGCTGGGAAGCCTCTGAATCCAAACCGGCGACGGCGGCTGTCAGCCCGCCCGGCTGGACCGACGGTGGAAGCGCCAATCCCGATGGGCTCCGGAAGCTGATGTGGTCGTAGGTGGAGAGCGAATTATAGTAATAGAGGCCGGCCACCCAGTTGACGGGTGCGCGTGCCGCCGAACTGAGCTTCAGCTCCTGTGTCCATAGGGAGATATGGCCCCGGTAGCGGAATATCGCATCCGGCCGCTCGCTGAAGTCCAGGTCGACTATGCCCCGAACATCGGTCCTGCTCCACGCGCTGATGCTGGTCAGCGTCGCGAACGGCAGCTCCTGGTCGATCTTCACGCTGGCGGCCGTCACATCGGCCTTGGCATAGCTGTCCGTGTCGAAACGCGTGTCATAGAAGCCGATGGTCGTGAACGGCACGGCTGGCAGCGGCAGTGACTCATAGCCCGCGGTGGTTCCCGGATAGGTATTGCCTTCAACGCTGAGCTTGTTCCAGGCGCGCATCAGCGAGGTCCTGATGGTCGTGAACGCCGATGGCTCCCACAGCAGCTTCATCTTGCCGCTCGCATAATCCTCATAGGAATTGCGGGTGCCCGTGATGATGTTGCGGCCGTAGCCATCCGCCTGCCAGCGCCCGGCGACTGCAAAATCCAGCGCCAGCGTGTCCGAAATCCCGGTCGTGGCATAACTATTGCCCTCCAGCGTTTCGTAACTCGCAACGGAAAGCGTGCCGTTGATGCCCGGCGTGTGCGACGGATCCCTGGTGATGATCTGGATCACCCCGGCACTGGCGTTTCGGCCGAACAGGGTGCCCTGGGGCCCCTTCAGTATCTCGACCCGCTCGATGTTCCCCAGCGAAAATGCGGCCGTGGGCAGCCGGGAAAAAAATACCTCGTCGACATAGACCGCGACGCTCGATTCATTGCCGTTCGCCGTTGCCGGATTGCCGATGCCGCGCAGGAAAGGCTGCAGGACGCCGGCCGCCCTGCCGATCACCAGTCCCGAAGTGACCTTGTAGAGGTCGGACAGCTGCTCGATGCCCCGCGCCTGCAGGGCATCGCCGCTGATCGCCGTCACCGAAATCGGGACATCGCGGATGTCTTCGCTGCGTCGTTGCGCGGTCACCACGATCGTCTCGGAGGGTTGTTCCTCCTCAGTGGCGGCCTTTTCCCCCGCTGCAACGGTTTCCGGCTGAGCAAGGGCGGGCTGCGGGCAGATCAGCAAGCTGATGCCGGACAGCAATATCCCCCGTGAAAGATTGGCGCCCACATCCCCCCACATTGGCGCGGAGCCTACACCAATCGGGCCGATTTCAAACAGTCATTCCAGTCGTGGCGGAACTCTGCCACTGCCGCGGCGACTTGCCGAACTCCCTCGTGAACCAGCGCGTGAACGGGCTGGTGCCGGAATAGCCGAGCAGGAGCGCAATATCGGTTATCGAGTTCCGCGATGAGGTGAGATATCGAATGGACAGTTCGCGTTTGGTGCTGTTCAAGATTCCGGCAAAGGTCTGGCCTTCGTCTTCCAGCTGGCGCTGAAGGTTTCGCGGATGAAGGGCCAAATTGTCGGCGACCTTCTCGATCGTGATGTCGCCATGAGGGATCAGCAGGCTCACGGCCAGCTTGGTGCTTTCGGCCAGGCTGCGTCTCCTGCTGTTGGGCAGCAGTTCCATCAGCTTGGCGGCATTGCGGGCCAGGGCAGGGTCGGCGTTGGGATTATGGGCATCCAGCCATTCCGAGGGGCAGCTCCAGCCGTCGAAGGAGCTGTCGAATTCCAGGTCGCACTGGAAGAAATTCCGGTGATGCCGCATGTCCGCCGGCGCGGAATGGCGGAAGTGCACCAGTTCCGGTTGCCATCGCCCGGCCATCGCGCTGGTAAAGATCTTGTAGGACACGCCCACCGCATTCTCGACGATCTGGCGCTTGGCGAAGCCGGCGCCCAACTCCCAATGGATTTCGGCATTGGCACCGTCATCCTCCAGAACGATGTTGAGAATGTCGGATATGAGGATGCGATATTCGATGAAGCCTTTGATGATGTCCCTCATCGTCGGCAAATAGTTGAGCAGGACGCTGATCGGCCCGAGGCTCGCAAAGTCGCGGCACTCGGCCATGTACAGGCCGAAGCTCATGCAGTTCGATGCTTCGGCCGAGGCCTCGAACAGGTTTACGACGCTGATTGCGGGGATGCGGTTGTCCGGATCGTCAAGGATGTGCGTAGCAATTCTGGCCTGACGCAGCTCTTGATAGGGATCGAGACCAAGGAACCTGGACACCTGGACATAATTGGTAAGGGCAGCGGAGCGTGTTGTCGGCGCCGCCTCTGATACGCTGTCCTGCATCACCAATTTCTCTGCACGCAGACGTTCTTGGCCCTGGTCGGTGGGTGTCAGCGAACCATAGCTCAAATTTCACCGAAAGCAGCAAGAAAACCAAATTGCCAACCACTAGCTGCCCGGCGGGCCCGCCAGCATGACTATGGAGCAATTGATGGAGGTTGGCCGCAAGATCCGAATTCACCCGAAATCACGCGCCGCCCCAGCCAGCCTTGAGTGGACAGAGGATGTTCCCTCAATCCTGGCGATCGATATATCCGAAATCGATCAGTTTAACGATCTTACTGCAACTTTAAGCATATTTTGCTGGTTATCGGCCTTCACAGGTTTCTTTTTTCGAAGGCGATGGACGAAAAACATGACAAATTTGCGCTCGAAGCGCCAAAAAATCCATGGCGCATCAAATAGTTGACTGGATATGAGAGTATAAGTCGGGCGATGCCCGGTAAAACGGAACGATCTATACAAATCGGTAACTAATATCAAATTAACAAGACGCCATGATTTTGCCCGTTGCCAATCTGTAATGGCGCTGGCAGAGGGCGAGTCGACGTAAGTTCTCAACGCCGATGGGAGTTTCCGTTTATTTTCTATTGGTGTCGCGCCCAGTGACGCCGCGTAACAGGGAGATCATGATGAAATTGCTGACAATTCGCGCCCGCCTTCTAGGTGGAGCCGCGTTGGGACTTGGCATGGCAGTGGCCGGTACATCACCGGCACAGGCGGCGTGCGTGGTCGGAGCGACTTCCGTGACGTGCGCAACCACGACGACGACCGACACCACCAACGCCGGCGGCACGCCCGCCTCGGACCGCAACTATCCGGTCAACACCTCGGCCGGTAACTTCACCGGCACCATAAGCACCGGTGCGGTGGTCGACGGCTTCGGCCTCGCCTTCACCAACACCGTCGGCGGAGCGAACACGCTCAACGTCGTCAACGACGGCTCCGTCACGGTCAGTGCGGGCAACGCCCCCACCGCCGGCGGTACCGCGGCGCTGAATGTCACGGCAATCGGCGCGACCAACATCAATTACTCGGGTGCCGGTTCGATCGCCAATATCGGCAGCGGACTAATTACCGACGCTCTGGTCATGAGTTCCAATGGCACCGGCAACATTACCGCAAACGTTGGCGGTAACGTCACCGCGAATAGCGCTGGTGCCCGGGGCATTGCCGCATTCCACAGCGGCACTGCTGGCAACATCAGCGTCACCACCGCAACGGGCACGACGATTCGCTCGGGCGGGGATGGCATTGCCAGCCAGGTTTCCAATGCCGCCAGCACTGGCACCTTGACGATCACCAATGCCGCTTCGATCCTTTCGCCGACGGGTGCGCCGAACACGCTGATCAACGGCATCACGGCCCAGAATTTCGGGCTCGGCGCTTTATCGATCACCAACACGGGGGCCATTGGCAGCGCCACCGACCGCGCCACCGGCAACGGCATCAACGCGTCGATCAACAACGCTGCCTCCGCCGCTGCGCTCAGCGTGACCGGCTCGGGAGCCATTTTCTCGACCAGTCCCGGAATCATCGTCGCCAATTCGGGCACAGGTACGACCACGGTCAACTACACCGGCGCCATCGACACGGCCGGTGCGCTCGGCATCTCTGCCAGCGGAACCACCGGCGCCTTGTCCGTCACCAGTGGCGCAATCAACGCTCCCAACGGGGGTGGCATCGCGACGTCGACCACGACCGGCAACCAGACCATCGCGGTCGGCGGCAACATCACCAGCGGTCCCGCCCAGGGCGTGAATGCGGCCTCGACCTCGGGAACCATCGCGGTCTCCACGACTGGCGGCGCGGATATCACTTCCACCGGCGACGCGATCGGCATTGCGTCTGCTGGCAACCGGACGGTGACGATCGGCGCGGGAAGCGTCGTGACGGGCGGCGATAACGCCATCCAGGCGAGCGGCGCCGGCACCACGACCATCACCAACGCCGGTACCTTGACCAGCACCAACGCCACCATATTCGCGGCTGCCCTCACCGACGGTGCGTTCGCGATCACCAACTCGACCGGCGGCATCATCAACGGCCGTGTCGACCTGACCGACAACAACGACACGGTCACCAACGCCGGAACGTTGAACCTGACCGGGGCGCAGAATTTCTACCTCGGCACGGACGCAATCACCAACAGTGCTGGTGGCGTGGTCAATGTCGCGGCGGGCACGACGTTCAACGGTCTTGAAACCCTCAGCAATGCCGGCACGATCAACGCCGCGTCCGGCCTGCTGTTCGACGCGGGCGCAACGGTCTTCAACAACACCGGGACTATCAACCTCACCGGTGCGCTGGACCTTGGCGCCGGCGCCGACACGTTCGCCAATACCGGAACCGGTATCCTGAACCTGGCGGCCAATAGCTCGCTGGTCGGTGTCGAGACTCTGACCCAGACGGGCCGGATCAACCTCAACACCTTCACCTTGACCGGCACCGGCGCCTTCACCAACGCCGGCACCATCGACACCAGCGGTTCGGCCGGGCTGGCGGGCTTCACCGCCTTCAGCAACAGCGGCACGATCGACCTGGCGGCGGGCACCTTCACGGTACCCGCGGTGGTGTTCACCAACAGCGGGACGGTCATCGCCGATGAGGGCGCGACCACGATCACCGGCCAGACCAGCTTCGCCAACTCCGGCACCATCGATCTCCAGGACGGCGCCGTCGGCGACGTGCTGACGATCAACGGCGCGTTTGTCGGCTCGGGCGGATCGAACCTGGCGATCGACTTCACCGGGACCGCTGCCGACAGGCTGGTGATCAACGGAGCGGCCAGCGGGGTGACGACCGTCAATGTCACGCCCGTCGGCGATCTGCTGATCAATCCGGCCGGGGTGCTGGTGGTCGACACGACGACAACCACGGCGGGGGCCTTCATCCTCGGAACTCCCAGCGTCGGCCTGATCAACCTCAACCTGGCGCAGGTCGGGCAGGACTTCTTCCTGAGCGCCACGCCGGATCTCGCGGCGATCGAACCGGTCGTGATCGGCGACCTGGCCCAGAACCTCTGGTACCAGTCGGCTGATATCTACCGGAACTATGCCGCGCTGCGCCGCACCGACCTTGGCGGCTCGGGCTTCGGCGCCTGGGGCCAGGCCTATTATGGTAACGACAAGACCCACGGGGACCAGGACGTCACCGTGTTCGGCACCGATTTCGTGGTCGACCGGGTCAAGACGAAGCGCATGGGCATCCAGGCCGGCGCCGACTATCTGTTCGGCAACTTCGTCGTCGGCCTGACCGCCGGCTATGAGCGCGCCGACGCGGATATCCGCAACTCGGCGTCGGACTTTGAGGCCAAGGGTTATAATATCGGCGGCTATGCGATGGTCGGCGGAAGCTCCGGCTTTTACGGAGACCTGCTGGTCAAGCACGACAAGTCCAGCCTCGACTTCGACAATGATCTGTTCGTCGATGTGTCGAGTGACCCGGACCTCAAGAGCTTCGGTATCCAGGGCCAGGTCGGCTTCCGCTTTGGCTCGGGCACGACCAACTTCGATCTCGGCGCGGGCCTCGCCCACGTCAAATCGAAGGTCGACGACTTCGAAGTCGGCTCCATCCTGTTCGACTTCGACAGCGTGAAGAGCACGCGCGGCCATCTCGTCGGCCGGGCAGGGTTCGGCAATGGGGCCTTTGCTCCGTTCGTCGAAGCCACGCTGTTCCACGAGTTCAAGGGCGACAGCGACCTGGGTCTGGTCAGCGGCACCGCCATCGACGTGGTTGAAGGCGAGGGTCGCGGGACCTGGGGCCGGCTCGAAGCGGGCATCGGCGCGCAGAACAGCTCGGGCCCGATCCTGGCTGCGTGGGCCGACTTCGGTGACGTTCGGGGCTTCGGCGTGAAGGCCGGCTTCCGCTTCGGCGGTGGCCGCGAGATCGCGCCGCCGCCTCCGCCCCCGCCGCCTCCGCCGCCTCCGCCGCCGGCCCCTCCGGCGACGCAGACCTGCCCGGACGGCTCGGTGATCCTGGCGACGGAGGCCTGCCCGCCGCCGCCCCCGCCACCGCCCCCGCCGCCCCCGCCGCCGGAGCCCGAGCGGGGCTGATAAGCCAGTCTTGCGACACTGCGAGTAAAGGTCTGGCCCCGGAGCAATCCGGGGCCAGACTCATTTGCACCCTTCATCCGTCATTCCAGCGAAAGCTGGGATCCCTTTTCTTGTGCTCGAATCGCTTCCGACCACACCGGCGACCTTGATGACAGGCCCGCCTGTGCAACGACGGCACGGCCACCTATATCGTCGCTGTTCCTCCAAATGGCCGATGCTGACATGACCAAGCCTATCCTGATCGATTTCGTTTCCGACGTGTCCTGCCCATGGTGCGTCATCGGCCTCAAGGGGCTGGAGGAAGCGCTGGACCGGGTTGGGGACCTAGTGGCCGCGGACATTCGCTTCCAGCCGTTCGAGCTCAATCCGCACATGCCGCCGGAGGGGCAACGGCTTACCGACTATGCCGCGCAGAAATATGGATCGACCCCGCGGCAGCTGAGCGAGCGACGGTCGGCGATCCGCGAGCGCGCGGCGGATCTCGGCTTCACCATCGCCCTCTCGCCGGATGACGGCCGGGTCTACAATACGTTCGACGCCCACCGGCTGCTGCACTGGGCGGGCCTGGAGGGCCGCCAGCGGGAACTCAAGATGGCGTTGTTCGAGGCCTATTTCACCGATTGCCTCAATCCAGGCGACCATGGCGTTCTTGCCGATGCCGCCGAAAAGGCCGGGCTCGATCGAAACGCCGCAGCGGACGTGCTCGTGTCCGGCCGCTACGCCGACGAAGTCCGCGCGGCGGAGCGCGTCTGGCAGTCGAAGGGCATTTCGGCCGTGCCCGCGGTCGTCATCAACCAGCGCTATCTGATTTCCGGCGGCCAGCCTGCGGAAGCCTTCGAAAACGCCATCCGCAAGATCGCCGACGAAACTCCGGAACCAGCGATCGCCGAACCGTCGGCCTAGCCCCTGCGTATCCTTATGGCAGCTTTGGGTGGAAAGCCGACATTGGCGTCACCCTCTCTCCCGTCATCCCAGCGAAAGCTGGGATCTCCCTTTTCTTGTGCTGGACTGTGGCCCCAGCTTTCGCTGGGATGAGGATTATCCGGATTACCGTTCCCTGGCCGAATATCCGCCCAATTCCCGGGCCAATTCTTCCGCCTGGCGGGCGTAGCGCTCGGCCAGGGCCGTATGATATTGTTTGGACTGTTCCGAAATCGTTCTTGCGGCGGCCAGTCGCTCGCGTGTCGCTTGCCTGACAAGAGAGTGGATGCTGGGGGCCATCTGAACAATCCTCGTTCGACGCCCGGAAAATTTGCCCCAATAAAACTTAACCTATGTTGAACTGGCCGTTTTGCGTGAAAGGCTGCCCCTGAATAGGCAATCCGCCCTGCCGCACGCAAAATACATGGAAATGTCAGATAGTTGCGCTATCCTGCACCCAAGCGGGGAGGTGTATCATGGGTTGCTTGCAGCCGCTTGGGACCGTTCGATCGGGCGACGGTCATGATGATCTGGCGCATGTTTATTGGCGCGACGGCTATGCGGTGTTGCGCGGCCTGTTCAACGCGGAAGAGCTCGCCGAAATCGCCGCCGCCTCCGATCAGGTCCATGCCGAAGGCGTGACGCATGGACGCAGCTTTCGGCACGGCAACCTGTTCTACAATGTCGCACCGGGCCTTGACGGCGAACCGCTTGTACGGATCGTGCAGTGGCCCGCCTATCACCAGGCGGTGCTGAACCGCATCCGGCTCGATCCGCGCATCGCACGGCTTCTCGAACCGGTCATCGGCAGCAATCTCAAGCAGGTCATCAACCAGATCCATTGGAAAGTGCCCGGCACCCTGGGCGATTTCGCATGGCATCAGGACAGCCGCTCGCGCCGGCCGGCCGCGGCCTACCGCAATCTTGCGGCGTCCTACGTGCAGACCGGCCTCGCCATCGACCCGCACACGCCGGACTCCGGCTGCATGCGCTTCATCCCGCGCAGCCATCTGCGCGGCGATCTTGGCATGGACTGCTCGAAGAAGGCGCTGGGCACGGCGATGAGCGATGCGGTGCTCGATGCGGTCGGCTTGTCGGCATCCGACGCTGTCGATCTGATCCTCGAACCTGGGGACCTGGCGCTGTGGAGCCCCTATCTGGTCCACGGGTCCGGCACGAACCGCTCAGACCATAAGCGCCGGTTCTACATCAACGGATATGTGCGGGCGTCCGACTGCGATCGGGGCGAATGGGCGTTCCGCGAGGGCAACCCGGTGCCACTGGGACCGAAGCCCGCGCTCGTCCATTACGAGGAGCTGCGCGAACGGCCCGGGCCTCATTATGTCTAGCGTCCCGCCGGAACGGCCGAAATCGTTCGAAGTCTGCCGTTAGCCGGCTTCAGCTCGATCGGACGATTTGCAATGCGTCCTTGAAAGCCAGGCTATGCACCACCGCTCCGCCTTCGTCGTGAACGGCGATGTGGTAGCCAAGGTCGAGGCACCCGTCCCTGACATCGCCAGCCATGCAATCCCGCGCCTGGACAAGCGCCGTGCCCGTCACCGCTTCGATTGCCATCTCGACGCCATCCGGGTCGAGCAGCACGTCCGTTCCGTCTATCAGGTGCATGAAATAGCGAGGCATGACTTGGCTCCTCCGTCTGGCGGGAGCGCGAAGCAGTCTCACAGCCGCCACCAGCCGGGAACGTGGGTGGCGATGGGGTCAGCATAGGCGCTTGGGGGGGGGGCACGATAACCCATGATAGCAACACAGATAAATATTGCGACATATGAAAGCCTGCTTTCGATCAGCTTCAATGCGCCTGGGTGGCCGCAATGGATGAGCGCACGTCTAGCGTCACCTTCCCTCCGGAAAGGCTGATGCCAGCAACTCGTCATTGCGAGACCCCCAACGGGGCGACGCCGCAATCCAGCCAATTTGTTCGCGCAGAGACGCAGAGAGGCGTAGCGTCCGGCGTTTTGAAGCGGGAGAGGCCAATGGTGAAGCCGGTTAAGTTCGCGCACGTCGTCTACATGACGCGGCGCTTCGATGAGATGATCGCCTGGTACCGCAATGTTTTCGAGGCCGAGGTCGTCTACGAAAATCCCGCGCTCGCGTTCCTCACTTACGATGACGAGCATCACCGGTTCGCTTTCGCCAATCTGGACATTCTGAAACCGGGGGGAGCCTCGCGCGATGGCCGGGGAGAGATAGGCGTCAACCACGTCGCGTACACCTACAGAAACGTGGGGGATCTGCTCGACACTTATGCGCGGCTGAAGCGCGACGGAATCCAGCCCTATTGGCCAGTCCACCACGGAACCACGCTCTCGCTCTACTACGCCGATCCAGACGGTAACCGGATGGAGTTCCAGGTCGACTGCGGGACGGTCGAGGAGGCGACCGCGCTCATGCGAACGCCTGCCTTCGCCGCCAATCCGGTCGGGGTGTTGTATGATCCCGAAGCGCTGCTCAATCGGTTCGAGGCCGGTGAGCAAGAAGACTCGCTGCTTGAGATGCCCGCTGGTCCGCCCTCACCGATACCGGCCGCGCACGGCATGACCTGACCCGGTCGGTCATGGCTGCCACTCACTAATGGGGGAAAATGGGTTGAAGGCGGAGCAAGAAAACACCTCGGCGGCCACTTCAGCCGGCAAAGCGCTTTTTCAGGTCGGCTCTTATCGTCTGTCCCGCCAAATGGGCATCTACCTGCGCATAGCCTTCGCGCTTGAGAGCGGTCCTGATGTCGTCGATTGTTGATGCGGAGCGTGCCAGTTCAAATGCACGTTCTATGACGTTGGTCGGATTCATGTCATTCCCTTAGAAGCCTGGCTTTCGCCCTGGATGACAGGGCCGCGCCCTGCTTTGGGGTCTTGGTCCTGGCACCACTGCCACTGTTGGCAGCACCAAAGACGGGTGGCAGCGGTGCCAGGTTGTGCAGGCCTCCTCGGCCCACAATCGGTTCCGTCCGGCAAAACGCCCAAGGCCGACGCGCGTGCCCCGAGTTTTTGGCGAGGCTAATTTAGGTTAGGCAAAAAATGACGAACGCGCGGTTTGCGCCCGTTCGGAATCGGCTCCAAATGTCGGATAGCCAACACACGGCTCGTCGCAAATTAGCCATATATTAAAATAGGTTAGCTAGGTTTTCCGAAACCGCGAAGCCCGGCATTTCGTTTGCGTTCGGCTGCCAATCAAAGGCGGTAGGCAAACAGGCAATTCTGCCGAAGAAACGGAAAGGCGATTCAAAATGGCTGAAGAAAATCGCGGAGGAAATCAGGGTGGTTCGTCGGATCGCGGATTTGCGACCATGGACGAAGACGAACAGCGCGATATCGCCAGCAAGGGCGGGTCCGCCAGCGGAGGCAACTTCAAGAACGACCCGGAGCGCGCAGCTGAAGCTGGCCAGAAGGGCGGAGAAGCCAGCGGTGGCAATCGAGGTCAGGGCGGCCAAGGCGGCGGTCAGGGCGGCCAAGGCGGCGGCGGCCAGGGCGGCGGCGGTCAGGGCGGCCAGGGCGGCGGCGGCGGTCAGGGCGGCGGTCAGGGCGGCCAGGGCGGTCGTTAAGCCCGACGTTCAACATCGCTAACAGCGAGTACCAGGGGAGCGAGAAATCGCTCCCCTTTTTTGAAACACGGCCGACAGCATTTAATGACGGATAGTCGAAAGCGGACAGTCGGCTAATGACGAAATGGGTGGAAAGCTGATACCGCGGCGCAGGATGTCTTTGCAACGCACGACCGAGGCATTGCCGCTTGTCACTGCTGCGTCACCAGCAACGAATAGTGGTTCGCCACCAACTGCCATCGTTGTTGCCGTTTTACCCATACTCTGGTGAAGCGATTGTCAGGGGGAACTGCTTTGCCTCGGTCTTGCCCAATCAAGGTTGAGCGGCCAGTCTCCACCGCCGTGTCTCCATAGACGCGCCAGCGCACCTCGTCGGTGGTGATGGACTGAAATCTCAAACGTCCTGACGTAAAATCTGCGATCACTTGCGGCTTTGTTCTGACGGTGCCGCTTGGGCCTATGCCGATGAAGTCCTCAGCGTAGAGGCGATCGAGGGCCGCCGCATCAGCACCGATTTGCGCTTGAATGCGTTCTCGATCCAACTGGCCCAGCGCCTCGATCGGATCGCTCTTGTTTCTCGATGTTGGTGAGTCGCAGCCAGTCACAAGACCGGCGAATAATGCGAAGCCGAGTAGCGGGATTTTCATGTGAGCAGAGCCTTTCTTTTCCAAGGCAACTCGCGAACAAGACCAAAACAAGGGCCTGCCGGAATGTCACGATTCGCGGTGTAAGCCATCTGCTCGTGTCCGCAATGGGTCGAAAGCGGCCACTCCGGCGCGAATGGTAGGAATGAGTCGAAAGCCGGCCCTTGCGGCCACTTATCGGGCTTTCCCCGATTGCGCCGGTCAGGTGGAGCTTCATTGATGCCAACCGTTTTTCGGGAGGCCTTGATGTCGGAAAAGGACGATGCCCTGAACGCGATGCGCCGCGTGATCCATGCCCTGAATGCCGGCGACAACAGCGCCTGCCTGTCCGGAATGAGCGACAATGTGGTCATCGTCGATGATGTCGCCCCGTTCCACCGGACGGGCCGCCAGGAGGCGGAACAATGGCTCCGCCGCTTGGCCGACACGCGCAAGCGGCTGCATGCGTCCGTAACCCTCGACGCTGCCGATGTCCGAGTGGCCGGCAAAAGCGCCTATATTGTCGCGCCCGGCGTGCTGAAGGGCAGCCTGGTGGAGTCCGATTTCGAGATGAACGGGCTGGTGACATCCACCCTGGTCGAGCGCGACGGAAAATGGCTGGTCGACAGCCTCATCTGGAGCGGGCGCTAAGGCAGGTCCAATCCTCGGGGTCCGCAGCCCAAATCGCAAATATCAGCGCCTGTCGGCGGCGCGAATGCTCGGGGGCAGCACGCGGACCTGGCGATGTCGGTCCCAGATTTCCCTGGTCATCCAGGGTTTCATTGACCCCGCGCGGACATAGGCTTCGTCATCGCTGGCCGCTTCCAGGAATTGCATCTCCGGGACAGTGCGTCCCCGGCCGTAGAAATATACGCTGTAGACCCTTTCGGGCCCTGCCGATTGCTGCTTTGCCGCTGTAACCATCGCGCGCATGCTAGGATGCCGCCGCTTTCCTCCGCCATCGGTAAATGCCCTGACTTGGCGGCCTAATGTCCGATATGCGTGGTTATGCCTGATTGGACTCCTTCGCGTCCTTGCCTGACAGTTTGGACCAGCGCTCGCTCCGCTGCTCCTCGCTTGTCTCTTCAACGCGCGTCGCAATGGTCCACATATGCCCCTCGGGATCCTGTACCCAGCCGATCCTGTCTCCCCAGAAATGGGTCTCGACCGGGATGATGGGCTTGCTTCCAAGGCTGAGTGCGCGCTCGACGGTCGCGTCGACATCTTCGACATAGAGGTACAGCACCACCGGTGAGCTGCCGTCGCGCTTTGGCGGTTGTGTCGGGACCTCGGGGTTTTCAGCCTCGATCATCAGCATCGCCGGTCCGAACAACAACATCGCATGCTGTGTCCGTCCATCCGGACCGGGGCGCCGCACGGACTCGCTCGCGCCCAATGCTTCACGGCAAAATGCGATCTCGGCATCCACATCCCTGCAATAAATTCTCGGGATGAGCGCGGATGCGCCTTCCGGAATGCCTCTGTAAGCTGGCATGATGGGGTTCTCCCATGATCGCTGCGCTGCAGCCGTAACCGATCAGCCTGGCGTCTTTCGACCGGCCTAATGGCTATGTTCCGGGACCGGCGCCTGCTCCGTGACCAGTTCCTCGAACAGCGAGCGATAGTGGATCAATGCCTGGCGGAGTTCGTCCGTATTGGCCTCACCGCGGCTGTGCCTCAGCGCGATATCGTGACCGGCCCGATAATGCTGAACCACATTGGGGTGGTCGACCGAGATATCGCCGGCCCTTTGTTCGAAATCCTGAACCGGATATCCGCGCGCACTCATGACCTCGGCCAGGAGGGCGTCGGCATAGTCGACCGATCTCTCCGGGTCGTCGACAAATGTCGCCTGCACCTTGGTCCAACGATCGAGAAACCGGTCCTGGTCGGCGGGGCTCAATGGTCGAATGGTCAGCTTGCTGACCCGCTTTTCGCGTTCGGCCAATTCCGCTTCCGCCTTTGACCGACTGCCGGACTGCTCCAGCTGGCGCTCATATTCCGATCCGAATTGAGAGCGCAGATGCTCCGACCGCCGCTTGTTTAAGAATAGCCATGCTCCGATCGCGATAATCGCAATGATGCCGGCGATGATTAGCAGGTTGGCGTCCATCTCCATGCTCCTGACCTGGCGACGCAACGGCTCGCCGGAGATTCAACGGACGGTAAGCATAGCCGTTCCGGCAGGAGCGCGATCAGCTAATCCAAATTATCTCAAAGCAAGCCGGCGACGAGGCCATGGTCCAGGGCCTCCTTTGCCGGCAGATACCAGCTGTGAAGGGCCTTTGCGCAAAGCTCTTCTAAGGTAACATCGCTGCCTTCGATCAGACGCCGGAAATTCTCTTCCTCCAGCCTCAGGCCCAGCTCGATCTGCTCCTTGAGCGCGACGACTTCGGCCAGGCTGGCCCGCATCGGGCCCGAAATCTCGATGGTCGTTTCCAATTGCCGGCTGTGGATCAGCAGGACGGTGTCGCGCGTCAGGTATCGATCCTCACGGGCAAAGGCGGACATCAAACTTATTCCGGCCGACTGGACCTGGGTCTTGCCGAGGAACAGCAAGCGCCGCCCGGGCAAGCGTCTTCGGCACCGTTCCACCTCGAGCACGAGCCGCCGCGCGAGCTCGGCATCGCCGCCGCCGGTGGTGATTTCGACGACAATATCCCCGCCGCCTTTCTCCGCCTCCGCGAGGCCGTTCAGAAAACTCTCGACCATCGCCTCATTGACTTCCCCCAACAGCCGGATTTGCGGTCTGTCGAGGCTGGCGGGTAGCTGTTTCGATTGAATATCGGCGGCCATTTGACCTCGTAAAGGCAGAAGTGGCCGCCGGATGCTGGCGGCCACTTCGCCCATAAATTCAGCGCCAGGGTTTAGCTGAACTTGCCTTCGTCGTCGCGTTCGCGGCCGCGCTGTTCGTCACGGTCACCGCCGCGTCCGCGCTCCTGGTCGCGCTGGGCGCGTTCTTCGCGCTCGCGCTGGGCGCGTTCGTCGCGATCGCCGCCCTGGCGATTTTCTTCCTTTTCGCGGGTCATCGTATCCGACCCCTGGCTGCCGCCCATTCCGCCCTGGCCCGCACCGCCAGTGCCCTGGCTTTCGCCGCCGGTTCCCTGGCCCGCGCCGCCAGTGCCCTGGCCTGCACCGCCCATTCCCTGGCCCGTGCCGCCGGTCCCGGTGCCACCGGTTCCCTGGCCGCCGCCCATGCCTTGGCCAGTGCTCGTCCTGTTTTCATTTGTCATGATTCACTCCTGGTTACAGTGCCCCTGGGGCTCGGAAAGTGAACCCTCAAGCCGTTGACAAGGTTCCGAATTTCGTTCGCGTCCGCGACCTGAAGTTCGCTCGCGGTTGCGACCGGTGGAGTGGTAAACCGGACACCAATCTACTGAATGCGCTTTCGATTACGGATGCGCGATTCCAGGGCCGCAAGCTCGCCAAGAAGTGCCGCGATCGTCGTCGGTTCGTGGGGCTGCTTGTCCATCAACAGGCTGAGCTGGACGCGAATGTCGAGGCAGCTTTCTCTCAACGCTTCCAGCTCGGGGTCGACGTGAAACTTCCTATGCATTTGGGCCACCCGGTTAAGCGCACATTGGGTCTCTGCGGAACAATTCCTCGCCAGGACTAATATGCCCCGCCGCCATGTCGCCTGATGGCGCCGCCGTCATGTGCGCCGGTCGGGGAGGGGCTCGACCACAAGCCGGTCAGCGTCCCTCGATCGCCCTTCCGCATATCCCTGATCAGGGCGGCATAACCTGCCGCCAGCCGTTCATGGGCAAGGCGTGCCGAGTCACATGCCGCCTTGCTCGCCGCCTCCCGTTCGATACGCTCGCGCTCGCGAAAATACCCCAAAGAGATTTCGTCCATACGGTTTTCCTTACGCCACGCAGCAGACCCTTCAGTTCGCTGCACTAGTGGAAAAAAACCGCCTAGGTCGGAATCATCATCCCCGAAACAAACTATGTTAAGTATTTCATTTAAAAGAAGAAAACATTGATTTTGGGTCGGCAACCCGACATAGGGGCGACCGTAGGAAGTAGGCGAGAAAGCCCGCGGCAATTCCGGTTGATCCAATCGCGGCGCGGGGCGTTTCCGCCATCATGTCCGAAACCACCGAGACTCTTTCTCCCGCTCTCCCGTCAGACATTGAGCAAATGGCGCTCGACGTCCTGCGTTGTGCCGTTGCCACCGACCAGACATTGGCCACGGCTGAAAGCTGCACGGGAGGGCTGCTGGCCTCCCTGCTGACAGACGTCGAAGGATGCGGCCATTGCTTCGATCGCGGCTTCGTCACCTATACCGAGGATGCAAAGACGGACCTGCTGGGCGTCTCGCCCGCCCTGCTGGAAAAGGACGGCGCCGTCAGCTTCGAAGCGGCACGGGCCATGGTCCTTGGCGCGCTCGCGCGATCCGGCGCCGACGTCGCCGTGGCGATCACCGGTTACGCTGGCCCGGGCGAACCCGGCAGTGAAGCCGGCCTTGTCTACATCGCGATCGCCCGGCGCGGCGCGGATCCCCATATAACCGAGCATCATTTCGGCGACCTCGGAAGGGGAGAGGTCAGGCTGCGCTGCCTGCGCGTCGCCTTGGAGCTATTGCTTGGAGCACTGAGGTCGTCTCAAAGACACTGACCTGTAAATCCAGGTTCGTACGTCGAACAGATCGTGACCCTGCGCCGATGGCGCCATAAGTGCGACGGCCCCACCGGCATATCGCATCAGCTCGTCACATCGCCGGTCAAAGGACCTGACATGAAATCGTTGATGGGCATCTGGGTCCTGACGCTTTCCTTTGCCAGTCCCGCCGCCGCCGAGACCAGCGGAGCGGTTTGGTCTCCCTCACCAACCAGTGTTGCTGCCCCCGCACCATTTCATGATTGCGACGGCTGTCCCGAAATGATTGTCGTGCCCGCCGGCACGTTCAGGATCGGATCGCCACCGGACGAACCCGGTCGGCGAGATAATGAAGGGCCCCAAAAGGAAATTCGCATCGCGCGACCTTTCGCGGTCGGGCGATACGAGGTTACCCGGCAGCAATATGAAGCCTTCTTGCGCGACACCAATCACCCGGTCAGCGGCAATTGCATGACCGATCGGCGAAAGCCCGGCACCTGGGCTCTCGACGCCGCGACCAATTTCCATGATCCCGGCTTTGCGCAGTCCGGCAACCATCCTGCCGCATGCATCAGCTGGAACGATGCCAAGGCTTATATCGCCTGGCTCAATGCCAAGGTCGGCGGTGGCTATCGCCTGCTAACCGAAGCCGAGTGGGAATATGTTGCCAGGGCCGGATCCACGACCGCCTATCCGTGGGGCGCGCATATCGAAGATGGCTGCGCTTACATGAACGGGTTCGATCGCGTCATCGTGGAGGAAAAGGGCGACCTGTACAAAGGCGAGGCGGTCTCCTTCGCCAATTGCTCGGATCGCTATCTCAACACGTCGCCGGTCGGCTCATACGCTCCTAATGGCTTCGGCATTTACGACCTGATCGGCAACCTCGCCGAATGGGTCGAGGACTGTTCGACGCAGACATACGCGGGAATGCAATCCGACGGCACGTCCGAAAACGGCGACTGCACCAAGCGAATGGTGAGAGGAGGTTCTTGGGGAACGCAGCCACGCCAGCTTCGGTCCGCCGAGCGCATCCGCAACAGTCCGACCGACGTGGATGACTCGATCGGAATTCGCATCGCGAAAACGCTACCAGTGAAGCCGTGACGACCCACGCCGAACCCGACAGGCTATTCCCGTGTCTTCTTCAAGGCCGCCAGGGCTATCGATCGCTCGGTCAGAGCTGAAACTTCGCGGACATCCAGTTCGCTTTCGAAGCAAAGGCCCAGGTACCCGCCGGTTTGCCATCTCACCACGGCCCCGCATCCGAACGTTCCGCAGTCCAATATCACCGCCGTTCCGGCCGAAAGGATTACCGGGCAAATCAGCTTTGCGCCGCCGGCGGACAGGTCGACCAGCTGGACGGCGTAACGTCGTGCGTTGGCCTGAAGGAATGCGGGCAACGCCAATGGAACCCGCGGATATGCGCGGCGATCTGCATATGAAGCAGAATCTTCAGGGGAGGTCGCCGTCATATCTTGTTAGTGCGGTCGTAGCACAGCGGTGCTGCCAGAAAGTAAACGCGGAACATCCGCAACCTTCGGCAACCTCCTCCATCCGTCATCCCAGCGTCACCCTCCACTCATTACGGCCCAACCTAACATGGATAAATCATTGTTTGGTTTCAAAGCATTACGTCCATCTTCCTGCCGCCAAACTGCGGCGATCCGGCGTATCTGAACATTTGTTCACGGACCTAGCCAGCCCCGAAGCGTTTTGCCCGGGTCCGTCGTGAAAGTTTCGTCTTTTCCGACGTATCACGCGTCGCAAACCAGCGACAACCGAGGAGGATAGTATGCGTAAAATTATGATGGCGGCCGCATTGGCCGCAGTCTCGGCCGTTCCTGCGGTAGGCCAGGTCGGAAATTCCCAGGGCCTGGTCGCGGTTCAGATCCAGAATGTCGACATCCTCAACAATTTCCTCAACGGAGCGCAGATCGCTGCGCTCAACGAAATCGGCCTGCCGATCACGGTCCAGGCACCGATCAGCGTTGCGGCAAATGTTTGCGGAACGACAGTCAACGCGCTGGCGGCGCTTCGCAAGACCGGCGACGCGGCTTGCACGGCGACCAGTGGGTCGCGTGCGCTTGCCGACGTCGTCCAGCGCCAGAAGCTGAAGCAAAACAAGTAGCTCGACGGCAACCCGTGTCTTGGCCCGGTCGGAATCGGCCGGGCTTTTTTTGGCACGCCGCGCCGAGCTGCAATCTTCCGAACCAGACGCGAGCGCCAACGCAACCAGCCGGTTCGAACGCCGTTTTTGCGTGTGATGCGTCTTCTCCTGCTCCCCTTTGTCGCGCTGTGTGCGTGCACGTCGACGGCCACTCATGAGCTGCCGTCTGTCGCATCCGGGCCGACGGACTATGTGGAAAATTTGCCGCCCGGTTTCAGCGCGCAGCAAGTCAAGGCTGACCTGGAGGCAGGCATCATCGAGCGTTTCGGTGCCGCAGCGCTCAAACGCGCTCAGTCAGCTCAGGGTTACGTATCAAGCCGGCACTATCAGGGGCTGCCGCAGCCCCCGCAGCCGGGCAACGCGCGGCCCGTGCCGATCGTCGCGCTGCTGATCTTGGAACAAAATGCCTGGTATCGGGCCGAGCCAGGCGGCGCCTTCCAACCGCTTACCGCCGCTCAGCGGCAGGCCTGGCTCACCGCTCTCGCGGACACCGGGCCCTGGGCCGAGCCGACCTTCGCCAATCCCACATGCACCGACGCCGGGGCCACCTACCTGATCGTTTCCCTGCCCAATCGCCCCTTCCTGCTCCGCGCCGCAAACTGTGGAACGCCGAAGTCCGAACGGCTCGGGCTGGCCGCCATCAACCTCTGAACCGCGAAGGGCTTGGCCACAGTCCGCAATCCTGGCCGGTCAGAAGCGCACTGTGACCTTGAACGTCCAGCGGCTGTCATGGACGGGTCCTGTAACGATGTGCGCGGTGTCGCCATAATGAGCGCCGATGAGCACTCCCGGCTTGACGTCGTAATCGGCGCCGACGCTCTCCTTCCCGCGACGGACATGAAGTCCGGGCATTATCCCGTCCATGTCGAGGTCGGCCGGCAGGGCATACTCAATGACGACTGGTGGCAGATATTCCATCTCGCAATGCGCACACAAAGGGCGATTCCGATTGGTTTGTCTCTAGGGACACATCCTTAAAACGCGGGGGTCGATCCCCCGGCTTGCAGCGCTGTCAGACCTCATGACCGCAATGGCTCCAAAGCGGACATGGCCCGCCTTGTGGGAGCAAACGGCTATCCTTGCCATCAATTAGTCAGCGGGGAAGGGGTCCCGGCATTGGTCCACGCAATATCCACCTCGTCATTGAGGGAGGGAGGGCCAAATTGGATGCCGCACATATTGCCCTCGGTCCAGGCGACCGTGCCAGGCGCCTCCATCGGCCCAATGCGAACCGAAACAAGCTGGTCCAATGCCGGTAGCTTCGAGCCACGAAGCTTCACGCCGCTGTTCGACAGATCGATCAACTTGACGTCGATCGTCGCGGCATCGGTGACGATCTCGGCGCGTATCGCGACCGAGTTTCTTTTTGCACGACGGCGGCCAGCCGGGCCGTCAACCCGTTTCCCGAAGGCAACCGCCCGGCTGTCATCTCCGCGCTTGATGAATTGAGTCATGGCGTTGGCCCTCGTTCCGTGGCGCTTCCAACCTAGCCAAATTACCGGACCGTGCTTAATCGCCGGTTCCGCGAGATACTTAATCGCCCCTCTATCAACCTGGATTAGGGAGTCTCCCTAAACTGCCGCCGGCAGCTGGGTGAATGCGGATCGATGCGCCGTGATCGGCCTCTTTAATTGCCTCAAACTGCCACCTCGCCCTTGCTCCATTAAAGAATTGGCAGCGAACTCAAAACCATGCCATCGATGGGCTGCTGAAGGGGCAGTCGGGGGAGTGGGGGAAATGCATAAGAACCGGATTACGGCCGGCCTGTTAATGTCATGCCTGGTCCTGCAGGCATGCTCCTCCAGGCCGCGAGAGTTCACGCCTGAGCTCACGATAGCCCCGGCCAGCCCAACCGAGTTCAACGCGGCCTATGCGACCTGCCAGCAGCTGCTCGTCGCCGGCAAGCTGGACGCGAGCGGCAGGAGTTCGTCGGCTGCCGCTGGAGCGGGCGCCGCCGCCGGGACCGCGGCACTGGGCGGCACCGCGGCGGTAGCCGCCGGTGGATACGCCGGGTTGGCCGTCGCCAGCGCAACCATTGTCCTGTTGCCTTTCGCCTTGATCGGCGGAGCCTGGGGCATGTCCAGGATGAAGCGGACCAAGAAGGAACGGGCGATCAAGATGGCGCTGGAAGGCTGCCTCAAGGAGCGCGGCTATGAAGTCGCCGGCTGGATCCGAGCCGGGACGAACTCGACCCCCGTTCCGCCCGGGACCGGTGCGCCGTAACTGCGGCTGAGGTCCCCCGCATGACCGCAATGTTGGTGAAAGCGGACGTTAGCGCCACCCTCCAACCGTCATCCCAGCGAAAGCTGGGATCTGCCTTTTCTTGTGCTGGGATCGCTGCCGATACGCATCGCGTGGCCGCGCGACCTAATGATCGCCTGGCAGTATGGAAAGGAGAGATCCCAGCTTTCGCTGGGATGACGATTATGCCCGGAGCTCAGATGATCCAGCCGGCGGACGGAGCGGTGTCGGCGCCCAGAACATTCACTGTCAAAGTGCCGCCGAACAGAAGATCGCAGGTGCCGATCCAGGCCGGCTGAGGGTTGCCGTCCGCATCCTGGGCGGTTCCTTCCACCCAGCTAAACTCGGCCGCTGCATCCATCTGGAACCGGTCACCTTCGTTGAAGTGGAAGTCGGTAATCGTCACTGATCTGGTGGCGGCGTCGATGAAATACTTATCGGCCCCGGTGCCGCCGGTGAGGAAGTCCCCGCTTCCACGCGGGATAAGATCGTCGTTCCCGGCACCGCCGACGAGCTCATTCACCCCGCGACTACCAGTGATGCTATCGTCATGCTCGCTGCCGATCACCTTCTCGACCCCCGACAGGACATCCAGAGTAATTGGGTTGTTGGGATCGGACGGCCACACGCCCACGGCGCCGTCCGCCAATTGCACTCGCACCCCCGTCCCGGAGTAGAAGAAGCTTACGGTATCCAGGCCCGCCCCGCCGATGATGGCCGCATCATCTGCCGAGGCGTAGATGAGATCATTGCCGCGGCCTCCGTCGATGCTGTCGTGGCCACTCCCGCCATAAATCCTGTCGTTACCTGCGAGGCCTTTCACCGTATAGTCGTCGACGAAGCCTCTAATATCGAGCGTGTCGTCGCCGGATGTACCTGCGAGATAGTTGGCGGGCAGTGGTCGGGGCATTTTGATCCTCCATGCATTTCCCAGGGGATCGAGCAAAAGCGGACGTACCACAGCGGCTGTTCAATTAATATAGATCATTAACATTTAATAATTGCATCGATGGCCGGTCACCGCGCGCCGGGGCCGCGGCTGGAAGGCGAACCGGTCTACAGCGCAGCGACCTGCATGTGGCAGCTGGTGGCAGCTTTGGGTGGAACAGCGCGCATTAGCCTGCGCTCAATGCCGCTCGTTGCGAAGGCTCGTATAGACCGTCTCTACGAACTCGTCCGGGCCCACGAAGCCATCGGCCATGCCATAGCGTCCGGCGGGTCTGGTCGCCTTGATCTGGGCCAGCGTCCGGCCCCCGGCAATACCGGCCGCAACCTTGGCGCGGATATCAACCAGCATGTCGCGGTAGGCGGCCAAGTCGCCCCTGGTCGCCACTGCGCCGTGGCCAGGAATGATCTTGGTATTGGGTCCGGCGATGTTCAGGGCCTGGTTCGCCGCGGCAATCATCCCATCGATCGAGCCGCCCGAGTTGAGGTCGATGAACGGGAAGGAGATGCGATGGAAGAAGACGTCGCCCGTGTGCAGCACGTCCGCCCTCTGCCAATGGATCATTGAATCGCCGTCGGTATGAGCATTCGCGACATGAATTATCCGGAGGGTGTCGCCATTGAAGTGGAGCATCGCGCCATTGTCGAAGGTGACGACCGGCAGCGCACCTTGGGGTGAGGGGGGAACTTGCTCTTTCCTGCCACCAAATGCGACGAGCTGATCTGCCGACATTCGCGTCCGAACATTATTGTGCGCGACGATGATGGCTCCGGTCTTCCCGATATTCTCGTTCCCGCCTGTGTGATCGCCGTGCCAATGCGTGTTGATGATGAACCGCACAGGCGCGCCGTTCAGCGTCTTGATGGCGGTCAGGATCTTGCCGGTCAGCGGCGCATATTGGTCATCGATGATGGCGTTTCCATCTTCGCCATACGACAGCCCGATATTGCCCCCGGCCCCGAACAGCACCGCCACCCCGGGGCCCAGCTTCTCGACCTTGATTTCAACTTTCGAGAGATCTTGCGCCTGCCCTGATGCTCGGGTTGCAAACGCCAAAGCGACCGCACAAGCAAGGTACAGAAAGCGCATCGCGACCCCCCGCTTTAAAACAGCAAACGCACACCCGGACAGTGACAGCACCTCCGCATGACCGCAATGGTTGGAATGCAGCCTTAGGGAAGAGCGCCGCAAGGCGCACGGTCCGCTCAGCGGCGAAGCGGCCGTTCAAGCAAATCTCGCGCTTCGCGAAGCAGCCGGTGCAATTGGGTTATGATGTCCCGCAACCGCTCATGTTCATCTTCTATGCGGCGCGGATTGTTGGCAGGTTTGGTCGCCACTTGCCCCTCGTTTGGTGTGTTGTGGCGCGTAAACCTAGGGTGACAATTTTTGTTTCAACCGCCTCGGATAAAGCGTTCGATCCGGGGGTCGACCGCCACGAAAGCCAGTAGAACGCCCGATTTTCCGCGACATTTTGAAAGCGCAATCTCCGGAGGCTATGCGAATTAAGCTTCCGCATAGCATCCCCTAACTCCCCCGGTTGGCCTCCCAGCCGGGGGTTTTGTCATGTCCGCAATGGGTCGAATGCGGGCGCTGCCACCGCTGCCAATCCCTTCACGATTTTTCAACTCCCTAGCGATTAGGTCTCGCTGACAAAGGAATGTCAGAGGGGCTTTGCCGATATGAACCGTGGTGCGCGTATCTTCATGTATTTCTCGTTCGCCTTCATCAATTTCTTCATGTTCCAAAGCCCCGGGCTAAAGGCCTTAGGAGTGGTTTTCGTCATCCTCGGCATTCAGCAACTTATCGCTAAACCCAAGGTCAGTTGATGACTCGTCGGTCGATGCGGCGGCTTTTGCCGATTGTCGGACTATCTGCGCCACCCTCCAATCGTCATCCGAGCGAAAGCTGGGATCTCCCTTTCTATATTGCCAGGCGTTCATTGAGTCGCGCAGCACGCGACGCGTATCGAAAGCGATCCAGCACAGGAAAAGGCAGATCCCAGCTTTCGCTGGGATGACCATTATCTTGATGTCTCTTCCCTGGCGCCAATGTCCGCAATGGGTGGAAAGCGGACGTTAGCCGTACAACGGAAAAAGTCTCACGGCGTCGTGACCAAGAGAGTAGACGATGCGGTCGCGAGGATGCGTCCCGTGTCGTCCGTCAGCTTTGCCTCTGCAAAGGCTACTCGACGCCCGAACGATGTCACGGAACCTACGGCGCGCACTCGACCAGTGTCTGCGGTGATGGCACGATGATAAGCCACTTTAAGCTCAAGCGTCGTGTAGCCTTGCCCAGGCGCGAGTTTGGAATGCGTCGCGATGCCGCAAGCTGAATCAAGGAGAGTGGCCGCATATCCGCCATGGACCGTGCCCATGGGATTATATGTCCGCTCGTCGGGGCTGCCCTCGAACACCGCCAGCCCATCTCCGACCTCGACAAGATCGAAGTCGAGCGTCCGTCCGATCGACGGTTGCGCATTGGCCGCGATCATCGCCCGAAGCTGCTCCAGGCCGCTCAGATCATTCATCGGCGGCCACCGGCTGGAGCCCGGCCAGCGCTCGCGCGGCATCCGCTCCCGCCGTCATGATGCGATCGGACAGCGGCGTTCCCTGAGCGATGCGCGCGAGCTGCAGTGCCCCGATCAGGGTCGCGTAAGCCCCGATTGCCGCACCCTCCGGATCCGAGGTCCCCCGCGGCAATCCCAAGGCGAGCTGTTTGACAGCGGCCACAAAGCGTTCGGCCCAGACTTCACGTGTTTCAGCCGGCTCTCGTGCAAGTTCGGGCAGCAAGGCCGCCAGCGTGCAGCCCGTCGCGGGATTGTCGCGATGGTTGGCCGACAGATAGGCGTCGATGGCAGCCTCCAGGCCGCCGCTGCCCATCAGCTTCACCTGCTCCTCCATCGCCGCCGCCACGCTGGCACGAACGAGCTCCGCCTTGGATTTGAAGTGCGGATAGAAGGCGCCGTTGGTCAGCCCGGCGTCGCTCATGATTGTCGCTAGTCCCGACGCGGCGATGCCGTCGGACCGAAACCGCTCGCTCGCGACTTCCATGATCCGCCGGCGCGACGCCTCTTTATGTCCCTTGTCGTAGCGCATTGCCTCTCCTGACATTTACCGTTTGCATTATGATCATAATGTCACTAAGTGATCATACTTCAATACCCGATTCCCCGGATTTGGCAAGGACATTTCGAATGAGACTCACTGGTCGCACTATCCTCATCACCGGCGGCTCTGCCGGCATCGGCCTGGCGTTCGCGCTCAAATTCCTCGAGCTCGGCAACGAAGTCATCGTCACGGGCCGCCGCCAGGCGATGCTTGACGAGGTGAAGGCCAAATACCCTCGCCTTCACACGATCCGCGGCGACGTCGCCGATACCGAACAGGTCGCCGCCTTGGCCGTGCGAGTTAAAGCCGAGTTCCCGAGGCTCGACGTGCTGATGAACAACGCCGGCATCGGCACGCCGCAAAGCTTGAGGGAACCTCTGTCCGACCTTGCCGGCGCGATGGCCCAGCTGGATGTCAACGTCGGCGGCGTCATCCGCATGACCTCCGCGCTGGTCGACATCCTCACCGCCAACAAGGGCACGGTCATCAACGTGTCGTCGATGCTGGCGTTCGCTCCCGTGCCCGCGCTGCCGATCTACAGCGCGACCAAGGCGGCGGTTCATTCCTTCACCCAGTCGCTGCGCTTCCAACTGGAAGATAGCGGCGTCGAAGTCATTGAGCTGATGCCGCCAGCGATCGAAACCGACTTGACCTCTGAGTTCCCCGAGGAAGTCAGCAAGATCACCACCGACGAGCTGGTCAGGCAATCGTTCGCGGCGCTCAAGGCAGGCACGATCGAGATTCGGCCGGGGCAGACCAAGCAGGCAGCGTTCATGAGCCGGCTCGCGCCTGATTTCCTCAATCGTCAGCTGTGGAAGGCGTCGAAGGAAATGGTTCCTGCCGGCGTCGCGTCATGAAGGCCTTCATCGTCGACAAGTACGAGAAGAACGGCGCGCTTCGCCTCGGAGACTTGCCGGAGCCGGACGTGGGCGACCAGGACGTGCTGGTCAAGGTCCACGCCGCCGGCGTGAACCCGCTCGATTCGAAGATCAGGGACGGCGCGTTCAAGCAACTCCTGCCCTATCGCCTGCCCATTATTCTCGGCCACGACATGGCGGGAGTGGTTGTCGCCATCGGCACCGGCGTCCGCCGGTTCAAGGTGGGGGACGAGGTCTATGCCCGGGCAGCCGATTTTCGCATCGGTACCTTCGCCGAATTGATCGCGCTGAGAGAGGGCGATGTCGCGCTGAAGCCCGCCAACCTCACCATGGAAGAAGCGGCGTCGATCCCGCTGGTGGCGCTGACGGCTTGGCAAGCGCTGGTTGAGATCGGCAAGCTCGGGAAAAGGCAGAAAGTCCTGATCCATGCCGGTTCCGGCGGGGTAGGAACATTTGCGATCCAGCTGGCCAAGCATTTCGGCGCGACCGTGGCGACCACGACCAGCTCGGCCAACATCGATTTGGTGAAAGGCCTCGGCGCGGACGTCGTCATCGACTACAAGAAGCAGGATTTCGAGAAGCTTCCCGGCCGCTACGACCTGGTTCTGAACAGCCTGGGCAAGGACACGCTGGAGAAATCCATTAGCCTACTGAAACCGGGCGGGAAGCTCATCTCGATCTCCGGCCCGCCCGACGCCGATTTCGCCAAGGCCAATGGATCGAGCTGGCTTCTTCAACAGGTCATGCGGCTATTGAGCTTCAGCATCCGCCACAAGGCCAGGCGCCAGGGCGCCAGCTATTCGTTCCTGTTCATGCGGGCCGATGGCGAGCAGCTGAACAGGATCACGGCCCTGATCGAGGCCGGCGCCATTCGTCCCGTCATCGACCGCGTCTTCCCGTTCGAAGCAACCAACGATGCCTTGGCGTACAGCGAAACCGGCCGCGCAAAAGGCAAGATCGTCATCAAGCTCGCCAATAGAGACCGGCCATGACTGTTCGCTGGAAGGACGTGCCCACCAAGTTCGTCGACGTCGGCGGGACAAAATTCGCATATCGCGAGCTAGGCCGAGACACGACAACACCGGTGATCTTCCTCAATCATCTGGCGGCGGAGCTGGACCGTTGGGACCCGCGCGTCGTCGACGGCGTTGCCGGCAGGCGCCGGGTGATCGTTTTCGACAACCGCGGGATCGGGGCGTCAGGGGGCACGACACCCAATTCGGTGGCGGCGATGGCCCGCGACGCGATCGCCTTCATCCGCGCCCTGGGATTCCAGCAGGTCGACCTGCTCGGCTTCTCGCTCGGCGGCTTCATTTCGCAGGTGATCGCGCTGGAGGAGCCGCAGCTGGTCCGAAAGATCATCCTCGCCGGCACTGGACCGGCCGGCGGCGTCGGGATCGACCAGGTGACGCGCATCACCATCATCGACATGATCAAAGCCGCGCTGACCTTCAAGCATCCGGAATATTATCTGTTTTTCACCGGCACTCCCAACGGCAGAAAGGCGGCCGGCGAGTTTCTGAAAAGGCTGAACGAACGCACCGAAAACCGCGACAAGCCGGTTGCGATCGCTGCATTCCTTGCCCAGCTCAAGGCTATTCACGCCTGGGGAAGACAAGCCCCTGCCGACCTGTCAGCCATTAAGCAGCCCGTGCTGATAGCGAACGGCGATGCCGACAAAATGGTGCCCAGCAGCAATTCTGTCGACATGGCGCGTCGCCTGCCGAATGCCGAGCTCGTTCTCTATGACGACGCCGGTCACGGGGGCATCTTTCAGTATCACGACAAATTTACCCCAGCGGCCATCAAGTTCCTCTCCAATCACTGAGTAATGGTGCAGATTTGGCGGTCCGGGAGGTCGAACGTAATGACCGGAATGGGTCGAAAGCTGCCATTAGCTCAGAGGCGACTGGGGGGAGGGGCGGCAAACTTCGCCTGGTTGTCGGGGCCCTCATTTAACGAAAGATAATTACGCGGCGGCATTAATGGGCCGATAGCGGCTCCCACAGGGGGTCGATACCATGGCTGAAATAATCGCGGCGCCGACTGAAACGCGCCTTGAATCGCTCGACTTCATCCGGGGCTGTGCGCTCTTCGGCATCCTCATCATGAACATCGTCGGCATGGGCATGGGACCGGCCTATGACAATCCCACCGTTATGGGCGGTGATACGGGCATCGACCTGTGGACCTGGTTCATCGTCAACGTGGGCTTCGAAGGCACACAGCGCGGCCTGTTCTCGATCCTGTTCGGCGCCGGCGTCGTCCTGTTCACGAGCCGGCCCGATTCCACCGACGCCTATTTCCGGCGCAACCTCTGGCTGATCGCCTTCGGGCTGTTCAACGCCTGGGTGTTGCTGTGGGGCGGCGACATACTTTATTTCTACGGATTGACCGCCTTGTTCCTGTTTGCGTTCCGCAATCTTCCGGGGAAGAAGCTGCTCGGGCTTGGCGTTGCGTCCTTCGTCCTGGGCGCCGCCTGGAGCGGCCTTGAAACCTATAATATGCTCGATTTGCACAAGCGCGCCGTCGCCGCCGAGACCGTCCCGGTTGCCGACCGAAATCCGGAACAGCTGAAGACTGTCGAAGAATGGAAGGAACAGTCGCGCGGCGCTCCGTCGGCCGACACCGTCGCCCGGCTGCAACGCGAAAACCAGGACGGCTATTTCAGCGCATTGGTGGTGCGCGCGCCTCGCATCAGCCAGGCCCAATCGTGGGACGCCTATCGCTATTTCTTCGACGTCTTCGGGATGATGATGATCGGCATGGCCCTGTTCAAGCTTGGCGTGCTGACCCTGGAGGCCCGGACACGGACTTATCTGGCGATGATGGCTGGCGGCTACGCCATCGGCATGCCGCTCAACATCTATGAGGCAAATTGGCTGATGAGCCATAATTTCTCCGGCCTCGCCAGGCACCAGGCGGAAATCACCTACGATCTCGCCCGGCTGGCGCAGACGATGGGCCACTTGGGGCTGCTCGGGCTCTTCCTCAAATCGGGCAGCTTTGCCTGGTTCAGGCGCTCGATGGCCGCCGTCGGCCGGATGGCGCTGACCAACTACCTCAGCCACTCCGTCGTCGCGCTGATCATCTTCGTGTTGCTGGGCTATTGGGGCAGGCTCGAACGGCACCAGCTCTACTACATCGTTTTCGCGATATGGGCCGTGCAGATCGTCATCAGTCCGATCTGGCTGAAGCATTTCCACTTTGGCCCGGTTGAATGGCTGTGGCGCTATTTGACCTACGGCACGCCGCCGCGGTTCCGGAAACAGGCCCGGGCAACCAGCGCCCAACCCCTGCCGGCGGCATAGCGTCCCCCTCCATCCGCCATCCCGGCGAACGCCGGGAACCGCCTTTTCCCACGTTGGAAACGCGCTACATGTTATTTACTTTCGTTAAGGTTCGCCGGCGCCCGGTCTTTGTTAAACGCCACCCGCTTATCGCCTGAGTCGAAACCCTGCGGTCCCGCGCTCTAATGGGCCGCTTTCGCTCTTTCGGCCCCTCACGATACGGCGCTGCGCGTCGCTGCCTGTTCACCATTTAATCGGGGGCAGCCATATGTTTGGGCACATCTCAAAATCCGATAGCGCATTTCACTCCTTCAACTCGGACTCTGGTCTGCGAACAGCGCGCGTGAAGCGGCGGGGCGCCGGGCTCTTGTCCATCGCCCTGCTCGCCTCCGCCTTGCACTCCGGCCCCGCTTACGCCGCTGAGAATGATGCGGTGCGCGTGTGGAATGAAAGGGCCGCGATCACGCTCACCAACGGACCGGCCGCCGCCACGCCAGGCGTCCAGTTTACGCCTCCGGTCGCGGTCATCCATATCGCGATCGTCCAGGGCGCGGTCTACGACGCCGTCAACGCCATCAAGGGCGGGCACTACCCCTACCTGAAAGGACTGAAGGCAGCGACCAGCGCGTCCAAGGGCGCGGCGGCCTCGACGGCGGCGCATCATGTCCTGATCGGCCTCGTCAACCAGGCGCCGTTGACGGCGACCCTGACCGCCGAGGTCAAGACCGCGATCAAGGACCGCCTCAATGCAGAATATGCCAGCTCGCTGGCCGAGATCCCGGCAGGCCAGGCAAAGGCCAAGGGGATCGAAGTGGGAGCCGCGGCTGCGGCGGCGATGCTCGCCAACCGGGCCGGTGACGGCCGCTTCGGCGCGCCCGGCTTTCCGTTTCCCGCCGTGCCGGGGCCCGGGGAATGGCGTCCAAACCCGGTAAACGATCCGAACGCATGGGTGCGCAACGTGCGACCGTTCACCCTGCCGAGCTCGGATTATTTCCACACTTCAGGGCCGTTTGCCCTGACAAGCGCCCAATATGCGGCCGAGTTCAATGAGGTGAAGGCGGTGGGCCGGGTCGACAGCGCTACGCGGACGGCGGCTCAGACCTCGCTGGCCTATTGGACTGCCGGACACCCGGTTCCCATGCTGTACGCGGCCATGCGGCAGGTGGCGGCCTCGAAGGGACTGACAATCACTGAACAAGCGCGCTTCCACGCCATGACCAGCATGACGACGGCGGACAGCGCGATCAATTGCTTTGCGGAAAAGGGCCGCTGGGGCTTCTGGCGGCCGACGACCGCGATCCAGCTCGCCGACACCGATGGCAACGCTGCGACCGATGTCGATGCCACCTGGACCTCACTCCTGCCGCTGCCGCCATACGCAGACGAGCCATCGGGCGCCAACTGCTTCTTCAGCGGGTTGATGAACAGCGCCAAGGCGTTCTTCGGCAGCGACGCAGCGGAGTTCGATATCGTAAGCCCGGGCCTCGTGACGGTGCCTGGGTCGGGATCGACGCGGCATTACAGCCACTTCACCGATGTCATCCCCGACGTGATCGATGCGCGGGTCTACGGCGGCCTTCACTTCCGCAGGGCCGATGTAAATGGCGCGATACTCGGGCAAAGGGTAGCGGACTTCGTCGATAGCAACTTCTTCAACTGCGGTCCGCCGGGCCAGTGCAGGCAGGAAGGGCGCCAGTAACGCCGGCGGTCCCAGTGAAGCTGGACAAAGGAGGCTCACCATGTCGCACAAACGGCTGGTAACGGTCCTTCGTCGCTTGTGGACCGCGCAAATCGCGATTGGCCTCGCCCTCGTTGTTGGTGTCGTCCCCGCATCCTTTGCTCAGGACCCGCAATCTCTGGGTCATGGCAAGTCCGCGGGGACCGGGATTGAACCGGAAAAACAGCCGACGCATGAGAAAACGTCTGACGGGCTGAGATCGGAGGCCCGGCATCCCACGGGCGTCTCTGTCGCCGTACCGATCGGCAGCGTCTCGGTGGGCCCTGAGTTGGTGGACGGCGAGCCCATTTACGTACGCCGAATGAAAGTCACGGACGGCATGACGATGGTGGAAGTTTCCACAACGCCCTTCACGCCCGTTTTGAGCTCCAAGGAAAGGCTCGACATATTGATCGCTAGACCGGATCAGCCGGCGTCCTGGTAGGCTCGATGGCAGGAATGGCGATCGATCAATCCGAGACCGCGTCCTCGTCCCTATAATGGTCGAAAACCAGGAATGCGCCGGCTAGCGCGGCCACTCCCATGCCAATCGCCACATAGCCGCCGGTCGATATGCCCAGGCGCTGTTCGTCCTCCGATTTGCGACCACGGGGCAGCAAACGGCCAACCGGTCGGCCGCCGAGTGAAAGGGTCAGCGGGCGTTGTCCGGCAAGACCAAGCTCCAGGCCTTCTCCAATATGCGTGCGAGTCTCGCCCGAACTTGCTTGGCGGCGCAAAATCGGCGCTATCGTGAGGCCCGCGCGGAGCTTCGGATCATGCTGCCGGCCCCCGAGTGAGAGCCTTATCCGCGCTCCAGTGAAGGTGCCGCTCTGAGCGGTCGTTTCCTCGAAGCCGGCCGCTGCCGCCGGCTGAGCGGCAACAAGTGAATGGGCAACGACAAGCCCCGCAAGCACGCAAATTTTCATGAACGCACTCCCCGTTGTGATGCCTGTTCTTCGAAGGCAAATGTGGCGCTTCCGTGTTAAAAAGCGGGAAGATTTCCGCGGGGATGCAGGTGACGGGTGACGCCCATTCCCGGGACATAATCATGACCGGAATCGGTCGAAAGCGGTCATTGGACCAATGTGCGCAATGGGTAGGTGGAACGCAGACCTTAGCTTGACACTCAATCAGCTCAGGCTTCTTCTCCTACCGCTCGGTCAAAAAGGGAGGGGAGACCCATGATTCCCAGACGCGTGGCCGAACATGCGAAGTCTCAAAACTGGTTCGCGGTCACGCTCGATTTCTTCATCGTCGTCATTGGCGTCTTCATCGGCATCGAAGTCGCCAACTGGAATCAAGCGCGACAAGACCGCCAGGAAGAGCGGCGCTATTATGGTCAGCTGCTGGTCGATTTGAAGGGCGATCTGGCAACGTTGTCGATGGCGCAACGCCGGGCCGACCAGTACGACGAGGCTGCCCAGCTGGTGATTGATCGGCTCAGCGGCAAAGCCCCGGCTCAGGCTTCCGCGGGCCGAATGGCGACTGCGATCCATTATGCCGGGTTCATCTATATTCCGTCCGCGTCGCGCGGCACCTACAATGAGCTGGTCAGCACCGGAAACTTGGGCCTGCTGCGCAACTCCCAGCTCAAGTCCGAGATCGCAAACTACTACGAGACATTTGAAGAGCTCCGCCAATGGGATTGGCTGCTGCGCGAGCAGCAGGGTAATTATTGGACAGAGACGGCCGGCATCTTGCCACGTCCCGTCCTCCAGGCTGCTGTCCGGGGCGCGGGGGCCGATCGGGTCGAGCCGGCAATCCCTCCCAGTGAAGATCGGGCGATCTGGCAAGCCGCGCGCTCGCATCCCCGGTTGCCGGGCATGCTGGTCGGAATGGCGGCGCATCAAGAGCGCGTCCGTCGGGACAGCGAGCAGCTAACCGTTCGAGCGACCAAGCTGATCGCCGATATCGAACGGCATTTGAAGGATAGCAGCTAGCCGTTCGCCGCTTCCTCCTCGATCTCCGCCTCATTCGGTGGGCAGGCGACGGTTTTCTTATGTCCGCTTTGGGTGGAAAGCTGCCATTAGACGTCCGCCTCCATCCGTTACCGCCACCCTCCATCCGTCATCCCAGCGAAAGCTGGGATCCCGCTCTTCTTGTGCCGGATCGATGCCATTAGCTCGACATCGGGCGCGGAGCGTCGGCGTTGCCCTCAATTCCCGTCTCTGACGAGGTCGAGCGTTCCGTTTTCGTTGATCAGGCGCAGGCGACTGGGCGGGGTGAACTCCATGGTCATGGTCTTGTTGAGGACCGCATAAGCATCGTCATCCAGAGCCATGCTGGCCGCATCGCACCCACGTTCCGTCCTACGCGACATTTCCCTGCCAAGAGTAAGCTTGTCGCCGTTCCGGCTCCAACCGTTGGGATGCCAGTTGTTGCACCCCAGATAGGCTTGCGTAGGCGGCTGGGGAGACGAGACGAAAAGGGCATTCCCTTGCTTGGTAACGGTCCCAAGCCCTTCGCCACCGAGTTCGAGCCAGAGGCCGCTCACCTGCCGCCCGTTGACGGCGGTGATTGTCCAGCGTCCCTGGAGATTGTCCTTGGCGACGACAGGTCGGACTTCGGCGACGGGCGGCGCCGAGGTCATCGGTGCAGTCGCGCAGGCGCCGAGGGCGAAGGGCATCCACAGGGCAAAACGCAACATGACCCGCGCGTAGCGGAGCGAATATGAACAGATATAATCCGTGCTGGTTGCCGTTGTCGGCAATGGGTCGACAGCTGACTTGGCGTGCTGGGGTCCTGCGCGCCACCCTATTGCAGATTGACCGTCACACCCGCGAAGAAGAAGCGGCCCAATGGATCGTAGAGCTGCGGGAAGGTATTGCCGTTGCATCCGCTGCCGTTGCAGGCTGGCGACGGGGCTCCCGTAACGAGTGGTGGTTGCCGGTCGAAAATATTGTTGACGCCGAGGCGAAGCAGATAATCGCCGCCGACGCGGAATAGCGCCGACAGGTCGAAATAATTCTGTGCCGAGAGCTTCGCGTCGCGAGGGTTGAACGGGATTTCTGGTCGATATTCGATCGCCGCCAGCTTTACGTTGCCGATATATCGCCAGTTCCAAGAAATAGAAACGCCGGTGCGGCTCTCCCACGTCATACGGGCCTGGTGCCTCCAGCGAGGAAGCGGAACACGGCAGGGAAAGCCATAGAGTCCGGAGCAATCGCGAGGCGTCGAAAGCCCGCCATTGTCGATAACGAACTCGTGCAGGCGGCTGCCGAGGAACGCCAGGTTGGCGGAACCGAGGCGGCCAAGTCCAGCCTGGTAGTTTGCGCCGAAATCGATCCCGCGAACCTTGAACGCCCCGATATTTGCGTTGCGGCTGTCCACGAACCCTTCATCGCTAAGCCACAGCGAACCCATCGCATCGCGATGGACCCGATTGCAGAACAACGGATCCCCTGTCTCGAGGCAGGTCGCCAGGGTTAGTGTTGGGCCCACTAAGGTGATCGCGCCTTCGACCTCGATGTCGAACCAGTCGACCGTCGTACTCAGGCCGGGAAGAAAGCGTGGCTCCAGCACTACTCCAGCGGAGCGGGTCGTTGCCTTCTCCGGCTTAAGGGAGGGGTTGCCGCCGACGAGACCATGGTAGCCGAACGAATCGGTCGGGGTCGCCAGGATGTGCCCGTACTGACTGGCCGTAACCCCCGTCCGCGCACATTGTTCAAATGTTGCGTCCGGCGAGACGCCGGCGCAGGGATCGCGATCGAACTCGGCTAAACCCGTTGGTTCGAACAACTCGACGATGTTCGGAGCCCGCACCGCGCGCTGGCGGCTTGCACGGAGCCGGAGTCCTCGGATCGGGACGAAGTCCAGCGCGAGTTTGTAGCTATTGGTGTTGAACCGGTTTTCGGGGTTGCTGTACCAGGACTGCCGATATCCCCCTTCCAGCGCCAGACTCTCAACGAGCCGTTGCTCGATTAGGGGGATGCGAATCTCTCCGAACAATTCCTTGACCCGGACCGAGCCGTTGTGCGGCTGTTGAAAATCCGATCCTCCCGCCAGATCCCCGCTCTGGTAGATTTCGTCCGGCCGGTAATCGATGTAATCCTTTCGGTACTCCGCCCCGACATTGAGCGATGGGCCTTCGTCCGCCCACGGGCTGCGAATTCCACGTTCACCGAGCCGCGCCGTGACAAAGGCCGTCGCGACCTGTTCCCGCACCAATCCCGATCTTTTGGGGTTTAGCGCGAGGTAGCCTGTCGCCTCGGGCGTGACGGCACCAAGCGCGAATATGTCCCACGGAACGCACTGCGGGTCTGCACCGGTCAGAACCGACCGGCAGACCGGCTGTCCGCTTAAAGGGTCGGAAATCACATCGAGTGACCGCCGAATGCGGCTATCGGACAGTTCATTGGTGAAATTTGAACCGAACTTCACACGGCCATAAATGTAGCTGGCCTCATAGGCCAGGCCTCGACCGAAATTGCCTTTGGCTCCGCCGACTAGCCGCAGGTTCTTGTGCCGCAAATCGTCGCGCCGCGGCCCGCCTTCGACATTGCGGCGACCGATGAACAACCAGCCCCGATTATAGGTCCCGCCGGTAATCGGATTGGCAAAGCGTATCGGCATCCCGTCGATACCGACCAAATTGCCGTCATCGTCGAAGATTGGCACCTGACCGACGAAATTGCCTTCGAAACAAACCAGCGCCCGTTGCTGCTCGGACAGGAGCGGGTTGTCGCAATTGATTGTACCAGTGTTGAAGAAGTTGCCCGACGGCGCGATCTGCGCGACCGATCGGTCGTCCATGTACATGATTTCCACAAAGGGATTCAGCGCATCGTTCAGTTCAAGGTCAACGAACCCGCCGCCGATGTAGCGCCGGTCGGATCGCTGGTAGAAATTCCACGGTGCATAATTGAACGGGACGAATCCTGGCTCGAACGTGCGACCCGGGCCAATCTGGTACACGTCGTCGAAAATGGTGACGAAATTGCCCGGATACGACGCCGAGCTGCCGCCGCACAGCAGAACGTCAGGGCGATCTTCATCGATCGAGAGCGCACAGGCACTGTAATCGCGCTGATCTTCCGTCAGCTTCGAAAGCTTTTGATAACCGGCGTAGACCGTCACATGGCCGCGCTCGTCGAGGAAACTCGTCCCGTACGCCGCATTGATGTCCTGCCTTCGACCGTCCGCCGTGTTGCCGGTAGGGAATTGAATATTTCCTTCCTCGAGCGCGTCCTTGACGGGCGAACCGACACGGTTTTCGTGCTGGAAAAAGCTGATCTGCCCGTCGATCCGGAGTCCCTCCAGCCTGGTATCGAGGGTGAAGTTGACGACGCCTGCAATGGCGTCCGAGCCGTAGACGGATGAGGCGCCCCCGGTGAGAACTTCGACGCGCTTGATTAATGCGCTTGGGACAGCGTTGAGGTCAGGCGAAATGAAGGCGGGATCACCGGGAGCCATCCGCCGGCCATTCAGCAGGACGAGCGTTCGCGTTGCGCCCAGCCCGCGTAGGTCGACGGTCGCTGTGCCGCTTGCTCCGTTCGAAACGAATGCACCTTGGTCCGGGCTCACCATCGGAAGCTGATTGAGTAACTCCTCGGCGCGTGTGACGCCCTCGAGCTTGATCACTTCGTCGCGAACCACCGTGACGTTGCTTACGGCTGTCAGGTTCAACCGCGGAATGCGCGATCCAGTGACGACAATTAGTTGCCCTTCGCCCGCAGGTTGGGTGTCCGCGGGAAGGGCAGCATCTGTCTCAGGAGCCAACGCCTGCGCGTTCGCGACCGTGGAATTCGATATTGCAACGGCGACGAACAGCGACCGACTGCTGGTCAGTCGCAGCATTTTATTCGCCTTGCTGCCCCCCGATCGCATGACCTGCCCCCAGGTAGGGAAACCAACAGTCTGTCGATGCTACACGCTATCGGGGATTTGAGCCAATTTGGGTAGTGCGTCACTTTGAAAATAAAGGCCGTTGACTGGCGCTTGGATGCTTAGCGGTAAGTTGCCATTTTGGGGCTTTGATCGAAAAGGCCGAGGCCAGCATTCCGACGAAGCGCGGTCCGTATAAGAAGGGCTGACAGAAATCAGGCCGGGATGGCTTCCAGGTGGATGGTTTCGCCCACCGGTTTGCCGCGGTGACGGAAGCTAATGTCAACCTCGGTTTCTAGGTGGGTTAGAGCACGAATTAGGCGATCCACGCTCATATCGCGCAAGTGACCGCGCAGCAGGCGCGACAGGTCTGGCTGACTGATGCCCGTCAGCAGAGCTGTGGCCGTTTGATTGAGACCGCGCTGACCCATAATGCTAGCAAGAACCAGAACGAGTTCGGCTTTCAGATCTAGTTCCTTGGCGTCAGCCAGGCCAAGATCGGCGAACACGTTTCCGCTGCTCTCGGTGATTTTCTGCTTAGCCATTGTTCTTTCTCGCTTGGTTCCGTGCCGCATGGTCACTTTCAGCGGCCCTAAGCCGCCTTTCGATCATTTTCAGATCGGTTTTGCTCGTTTCCTTGCCACTCTTCGACTTCTTCTGAAACGCGTGGAGACCATAGACGGCCCCCGGAAACATTACGGTATAAACCGCGCGGTAGGTGTCTCCATCGAAGTCATCCACAACTTCCAGAACCCCCGCTCCTTTGTATCCTTTCAAGGGCTTGGCGCGGGGATGTTTGCCGCCGCGCTGGGCCACTCGTAGGGCAAACCCCATCACTTGCTTAACGTCATCGGGAAACGCACTAATGTCGTCCAGCGTGGTCCCAACCCATACAAGTGGCCTGTCATCATCCACATCTCATTATGGTGGAACCACCATAAAGGGTCAATCCCTAACGGCCGGTGAACAGGACTCAAGCTGAGACATCACCCCCATTTTCAAAGTGACCCACTACCCGAATTTGGCCCAGCTTGCGCTGATACGCCTGTTCCAGCACATTGCCCGTGACGGGAGCGGCGATGGCAAGCATTTTCCTGAGCTACGCGCGCGATGATGTGACCAGAGCACGACGCGTCGCCGAAGTGCTGGAAAAGGCCGGACATCTCGTCTGGTGGGACCAGCACCTTCATGCCGGCTCGCGCTTCTCTGCCGAAATCGACGCGGCGCTCAAGAAGGCGGACCTGGTCGTCGTCTTATGGTCTGCCCGGTCCATCGAATCCCCCTGGGTGCAGGACGAAGCCGGGGCCGGCCGTGACAGCGATCGGCTGGTGCCGGTGCTGCTCGACCGGGTCAATCCTCCGCTTGGGTTTCGTCAATATCATGCGATCGACCTGTCCAGGACGCGGGGCCGAGCAGCAGGCATGGCGGCCGTCGTCAGTGCGGTCGAAGATCGGCTTTCTGGTAGGATCGCGGACAATCGAGTCCACAGGCGGGACCGGCCAAGGCTTGACGCTCGGATATGGATAGGAATGGCCGCGTTCCTAATGGTCGCCGGTGCAATTGTGTGGTTCCTCATCGGCCGCGGCCCGGATTCAGCTCGGCCGTCGATTGTGATCGAGTCAGCGAGCGCTACTGCATCGCCCTTGGCTGAAATGCTGGCGCGCAACATCGCCGACGAACTCGGCCGGTTCCGTGTGGGCCCGCTCGCAGGCCTCGACATTCGGCAGCCGGGAGGGAGAACCGCCAATTACCACACCAAGGTGGGCGTAATTGAGAGCGCGGGCAAGCTCACCCTCGAACTTTCGCTGGCATCGCAGGGCGTTGACAATCTCTGGTCTGCAACGCTTGAGGGGCCTTCAAACCAGGGCGCGGAACTCGACCGGCAGGCCGCGGCCATGATCGGTGCTGCGCTGCAATGCAACCTCGATCTGGAGAAGCGTCACTATTCCCTGACCGCCGATGTCCGCGTGCTTTATATAGACGGCTGCGCGCGACTGGCGGACCCCCGATCTTCCCGCGACGAGGCGATCGATGCCTTCAGCCAGGTCACGCAAAAGGCGCCGCGTTTCGCGCCGGGATGGGCCAAACTGGCATTCGCCGAGTTCAGCGGCATCGATTATTTGGAACCGTCAGAGAAGAGCAACCTCGCTTGGACCGCAGGTCGTCACAGCACCACTGCCCGCCAGCTCGATCCAAACCTTCCGGAAATTTATTTCGTCCAGGCATTTGATAGGCCCTGGATAGCAACTGCCTCTGGGGATGCACTACAGATCCTGGATGAAGGCCTGCACCTGAATCCTGACAGCGCGTTGCTTCACGGCGGGCGTGCCGACGTTCTACTTCGCATCGGCCGGATCGCCGAGAGTATCGAGAGCGCCAAACGCGCCACCGCCCTAAACCCACTCTCACCTGCCTTGCTCGAAACGCAAGTTCTGGCGTTGACCTATGCCGGCCAGTCAAGAGCGGCGGAGCGCGAACTCAAGACTGCCGAATCGAACTGGCCAAGGTCGGTTTCGATTGCCACGCTGCGGTACATGTTCGATCTGCGTTACGGGGATCCGGCAAATGCGGAGCGCATGTTGAGGGAAAATGAAGCCCCGGGCGTGACCACAGACGAGCGCACAGAGTTGTTCCTGCAGGCGCGCATCCAGCCGACGGAGGCCAATATCAAAGCCGCGCTCCGTTCCTATGAAGAGGGCTATCGGGAGCATCCATGGAGCATATTGGGCTATGTCCAGGCGCTCGCGCAGTTCGGCCGGGTCGAAGAGGCTTATCGCGCAATCGCTGCGGTACCGGTTGATCCTTGGTACGCCAATGGGGACATCCTGTTCCGACCCTTCATGAAGAAGATACGGGCCGACCCGCGCTTCATGCAGCTCGCACACCGAGCCGGGTTGGTTTCGTTGTGGAAAAAGACAGGTGTTTGGCCTGACTTCTGCCGGGACCCGCAACTCCCTTACAACTGCCAAAAGGAGTCATCGAAGTATCCTGATGCGTCCACATAATTCCGACCAGCATATAGCCCCTCCGGCTTTGCGCTGCGGCGCGCCCGGGAAGCCTTGAGCTTAGCGCTTTTATCCGCAATGGGTCGAAAGCAGTCATTAGCCGCAATCGTCCTGGCTCTGCGGCTGGACTGACCCTCGCTCAGGTTTCCCTGCGGAGGCGGGCGACGCTTTTTTCGGCGTCGCGCAGGGCGTCGCGGAAGCCATGGTCGTCCAGGTGGACGGTTTCATCGCAGATGGAACAGGTCAGCTCGTCGTGCGCCTTCAGCCACTTGAGGCTTTTCAGCGTATTATTGCCGCATCCCGGACAAGGGACCGGAATCTCGATATCTTCTAGTTCGCTAGCCATGCTACCCCCTACGCGACATAGGGAAACTTAACGCAGGTTATTTATTTGTCCAGCGATTACGGCCGTCGCCTGTGTCAGCTTCGGTTGCGTGAAGCCGTGCACCCTTATGACGGGCTGCGTTGGGCTGCGCTGGCGGAAAGGGAGAACGCAATTCGGGGGCGCCGTTGCGTCCTCCCTTTCACCCGCGACGCGGGCGTCGCGAGCTTAATCGCCGCCGGGGCCGATTGCTTTCGTTGTGGCGCCACAAGATTGCGCGTTCGCGACATCGGGCCTGGAAGGGGGAGAAAGCCCTCGATGCGGGGAATAGTGCATCGAGGGCCCTACGCTGGTTGGCACGGTTTCGGCACGTGCCAGGTCATCGGCTATGTGGATTCCGCAGGAGCGGCAATGGGTTAGGCTGGCGCTGTGCCGGATTGGGGCGGGGAGCTTTTCGCCCTAGAGCCAGCCGACCTTGCGGAATCGGCGGTAGAGCAGGGCGCAGATGGCGGCGATCAGGCCGACGACGATGAAATAGCCGTATTTCCACTGCAGTTCGGGCATGTACTCGAAGTTCATGCCGTAGATGCCGGCGATGGCGGTCGGGACCGCCAGGATGGCCGCCCAGGCCGCGAGCTGGCGGGTGATGGTGCCCTGCCGCTGCTGTTCGAGGAGGGTGCTCAGTTCGAACACGCTGGTGAGCACTTCGCGGAGGCCGTCGACCCGCGCCTGGACGCGGCGGATATGGTCCTGGACGTCGCGGAAATAGTGGCGCGCCTCGGCGTCGATGCAGGGCAGCTCCTGGCGCGCGAGCTTGGTCGCCACCTCGCTCATCGGGCCGAGCACGCGCTGGAAGCGGATCAGCTCGCGGCGGACGGTGAAGATGCGGTTGACCTCGACGCGGCCAAGGAAGCCGTCGATCGCCTTGGTCTCCATCGCCAGCACCTCCTCCTCCAAATCCTCAATCAAAGGAACGTAACCGTCGACGATATAGTCGAGGATGGCGTGCAGCAGGTAATCCACGCCATGCGTAAGGAGGCGCGGAGATTTCTCCAGTTGATCGCGTAGCGCGGTGTGTGCCCGCGTTGAACCGTGGCGGACGCTGATAATGTGGCTGTGGCCGACGAAGATGGCGGTTTCGCCATAATCGATATGATCGTCGGTGAGGTGAGCGGTGCGGGCGACGACAAACAACTGGTCGTCATAGATGTCGATCTTCGGCAGCTGGTTGGCCTTGATCGCATCTTCCACCGCCAGAGGGTGGAGATCGTAATTGTTGGCGAGCGAATGCATTTCCTCTTCGCTCGGGTCGGCGATGCCGATCCAGACGAATTCACTTTTAAGATCGCGACAGTCGATCTTCTCATCGATCGACACCTGCCGGATCCGATGCCCGTCACGGTAGAGATAGGCGGCGATGACGCTCATGCGGCGCCTTTTAAAGGCGGCCTTCAGTCTTGTCGAAGGGCGAAATCGAAAGGGAGGTTATGTCGGCAATGGGTGGAAAGCGGACGCATCATGGTGCATGCTAGCGGATGACGGCAAGCCCAGGCGAACGGCAGGGAGGCGTATATGACCGGCATTCTCGACAAGTTCCACGTCGAACACGGCATCCACGGCGCCAGGGTGATGGCCCGCTCGCATCAATTGACGGCTGGCTGCCTGGCGGACGGTGAGATCGATACCGCCATCCAGATGCTCAAGGACGACCTAGACGCCTGCGCCAAAGAGATGAAGCGCCTCATTGAGCTCAATCAACGAGGCTCTCTGTTCGAGGGCTGGCCATCGGCTAACGATGACGTAGTTGAGGCCGCAGAGCCCACGCAAGAGTAGCGGCCTCAAGACGACGGCCATGCGTAAAAAAATGCGTCCTAAAGTTGCACTGTGCGCGCTTTTGCATGTCGGCGTTTGATATAATGGTCTCTTTGGCTCATGGGCCCGATGCGCCACTTTTCGAAGAGACCCGATGACCACACCGATCAAGCCAATCCATCGCATCCAGCAGAATCTGCTCGCGTTCCAAGAGCGACGACTCCTCAACTGGATCTGTCCGAGATTGCCGAACTGGGTGACGCCCGATCGCCTGACAATCCTGGCATTGATCGGGGCGGTGATTATCTTTATTGGATATGCGGCCAGCGCGCTTGATCGCAACTGGCTCTGGGCCTCGGTCGCCGGTTATCTACTCCATTGGTTCGGTGACTCGCTGGACGGAAGCCTTGCCCGCTTTCGCTCAATCGAGCGGCCCCGCTATGGCTATTTCGTTGATCATAGCGCCGATGCACTGGGTTCACTCTTCATCGTGGGAGGCCTCGGCGTAAGCCCCTATGTCCGCCTTGACGTCTCTCTCCTGGCGCTTGCGGGCTACTACCTGCTCGCGATCCACGCATTCCTCGGGGCACGCGTGGTCGGCGAACTAAGGCTTTCCCATATTTCCGCAGGCCCTACCGAGCTTCGCCTGATACTAATCGGCATTACCATAGCAATGTACGCGTTCGGACACTCCGGTCCGATGTTCATGTCGCTTCGACCGTTCGACTTCATTGTGGGCGGAATAGGGCTGCTGCTAATCTTGCTGTTCGTACTTCAGACCTCCGTCATGGCTCGGCGGTTGTCACGCCTGGGCGAAGAAGCAGGCTTCTAGCGGCGCTACAATCGCATACCCATCGGCCAAGGCTGTCCCGGTCGAGCGCCAAATTAATTTGCCATCCGCAATTAATCCTGATTAGCGATGCGTGGGATGTAGCTTGGAGTGGGGGTGCGTGTGGCGGAATTTCGTCGTGGCATCGGCAGAGATGTGCGTAACAAATTGTGGCACTGGCACGAGGACTGCCAGTCATATCCAACCAAGACGTTCGCAATTAGGCACGATACGCCAGACGACGACGAGCTGTGCTCCCGCTGTCATCACTACGCACAGGCGATGAAAGTAAGGCCTGCCGCATAATCGAACCGGCAGATCCAGGCATCGAGGATGAGCCTGGTCTGTGTGGCGGCCCTGACGGGGATTGCTCAGTCCCTCAATAGCCAATTTCTCTTGCATCATCGCGCAGATGCTTCGCCCATAGAAGAACCGAGATTCGCCCCGAATTTCCTGGCGTCTGTCGGGTCGCATCGGAACTGAGGGCATGGCTAGCGGTTCGTCACGCGAGCGACGGGCAGGAGTATTGCCATGCGTACCCACCTTACGGTCGCTCGGATCATGTTCGCAGCGGTAGCACTGACAAGTGCCGTAGCCGCCACCCCCGCGAACTCGAGCATTTCTGCCAACAAGAGCTATGTGGTCCGGCTAACCGGCGATGCCGAAGCTGCCAGTGCGCGGGCGGCCGGGCTGGGCGGCGACATGGATGGATCGGGCTTGGTGCGGTTGACGGTCTATCCTGACGAGAGGAGGCTCTGCTACGATTTCAAGCTGGCCAATCTAGCGACGCCGCTGATGGCCCATATCCATCGAGGGCCGGCGATAGGAAATGGCCCGAGTGTCGTAACGCTTTTCACAGGCCCGGGCGGTGAGTTGGATGGTTGCATCATGTGGACGGAAAAGCGGCTGGCGGAGATCGTTGCCGCTCCGTCTAAATTCTACGTTGACCTTGCAACTACCGAATATCCGGAAGGCGCGATCCGCGGCCAGCTGCCGGGTTAGCGCGAACAGGTGCCTATTTTGAAGCGCTCTTGCGGGGCGCGGGGGCAACGGAGGCCGAGGGTGTTCCTTCCGATTGGCGATGGCGCGAGCGCAGCAGCGCAGTGGCCTGATCTCCGCTCATTGGCTTGCCAAAATACCAGCCCTGGCCAACCGCGCAGCCAAAGCCAGCTACCGCGGCATGGGTCGCGGCATCTTCGATCCCCTCCACCGTAACTGGTATGCCTATGCCGTCGGCCAAGGTCGCCACCGCACGGATGATCGCCGCACTTTCGGTGTCCTTGGTGAGGGTTGAGACGAAGCTGCGGTCGATCTTGATCACGTCGAACGGCAGAGAGCGCAAGTGAGCCAGCGACGAAAAGCCGGTGCCGAAGTCGTCGAGGGCGAGGCTGACGCCTTGGTTCTTGAGGCTTGCGACGATCGTTCGCGCAAGGTCGAGGTCGGCAAACAGCGAGCTTTCGGTGATCTCCACCACCAGCCGTTCGGCGGGGAAGCCGGCCTCGGCCAGCAGACGGACAATCTTCTGAGCGAGCCAACTGTCAGCAAACTGAGAGGGCGAGATGTTGACGGACAGCTTGATCGACTGGTCCCAGTGCGTGGCCTCCGCCATTGCGGCCAGGATGATCTGTTCTGACAGGCGGCCGATCAGACCATGCTCTTCGGCGACCGGGATGAACCGGTCGGGCTCGATCAGCCCGCTTAAGGGATGCACCCAGCGCGCCAGCGCCTCGAAGCCGATTATTTCGCCGGTCAGGAGATTCACCTGCGGCTCAAAGTAGGGGATAAAATGGCCGTGCTCGAGGCCGTAGCGGATGCCTTGTTCGATTTCGCTGTGGACCATGAGTGCGCGTTCCATACCCTCGTCGAACCAGACGGGTCGGGCCGAGCGAGTTTGCTTGGCGCTATCGAGCGCGATATCGGCGCGGCGCAGAAGGTCAGGGATTAGGGCTTCTTCGGGGCTGGAGGAGGCGATGCCGATGAAGGCGCCGACTTGCACCAGCTTGCCTTCGGCTTCCATCGGCCGGGTGATCGAGCGCAAGAGCTGTTCAGCCATCACTTCCGCGTTGGCTACCGCTGCCTGCGGGGCGGCGCTGGCGATGGCGAATTCGTCCCCCGCGAGCCGGGCGACAAGATTGCCTTCCGCGGCGGCCTGTTCGATGGACGAGGAGATCATCAGCAGCGCCCGGTCGCCGACATCATATCCATGGCGGTCATTGATCGCCTTGAACCGGTTGAGCTGGATCGACAGAATCACCAGCTGGTGGCCATCGGCCTCAGCCTGGAGGCGCAGAACCTCGCCGCGATCGGCGAAGCCCTTGCGGTTCAATAGACCGGTCATCCCATCCGTCGAGGCAATCAGCGCCGCGCGCGCCTCCCCCTCCTTGCGGAGTTCTGCCTCATGCTGGAGATCGACGTAGCGCCGCCAGCCGAACAGGATCAATGCGACGTTCAAGGTGAGGGCGACCGCCGCGATCTTTAGGCCGGGGCCGAGACCGGTGCGGGCGTTGGTCACGCGCTGGAAGAATTCGCTGCCGTTCCAGATCAGCAGGAAGACGGCGGCAATGAGGATGGCAAGGACCAGCACGTCCCGCCGAGCGTTGGCGAGCGATCGATAATAGTCCCGCGACGCGGACCATGGAAATGCATTACTGCCCACGACCAGCGGATTTAACGGAAATTAATTAATATTTTCCCTCCGGAAACGGGCACTCGGAGCCTGAACCATGCGAACCTCATCGCGGATGTTCGTCTTTCAGGCTGGTGCGGACGGCGGGACTCGAACCCGCACGCCCTTACGGGCAGAAGATTTTAAGTCTCCAGCGTCTACCATTCCGCCACGTCCGCAAATGACTGCAATCCTGCTCCCGGACCGGCGGGAGCACAATTATTCGGCCGTCCCGTTTAAATTCAGACGCTCGCGCATTTCCTTGCCCGGCTTGAAATAAGGAACGCGCTTGGCGTCAACGTCGACGGCCTCGCCGGTGCGCGGGTTGCGGCCAGTGCGGGCGTCGCGCTGGCGGGTCGAGAAGGCACCGAAGCCACGCAACTCGACACGGCCCCCTTCGGCCAGCTGATCGGTGATGGAATCGAAGATCGCGGTCACGACATTCTCGACTTCCCGCTGGCTAAGGTCAGGAAAGTCGCTGCACAATTTCTGCACCAGCTCGGAACGGATCATCGAGGCCCTCGCAAATTCCAAATGATTGTATCGCCGCCCCCCGGCGCCGGCGCATTGCGTATCAGCCTCATCATCAAAGGAAAAGGGCGCAGATGCATTGCCGCATCCGCGCCCTTCATTTTCGTGTCGAAGCGGGACAAAATGTCACGCTGTCAGTCACTTAACTAGGTTACTTCTTTTTCGAACCAGCCTCGGCCTTTTCCTTGAGTGCGGCGCCCAGGATGTCGCCCAATGACGCACCGCTGTCCGACGAGCCATATTGTGCAACTGCCTGCTTCTCTTCGGCGATCTGGAGCGCCTTGATCGAGAAGTTCGGCTTCTTCGAGCGGTCGAAGCCAGCCACCAGCGCGTCGAACTTCTGCCCGACCTGGAAGCGCTCCGGACGCTGCTCGTCGCGGTCGCGGCCGAGGTCGGTACGCTTGATGAAGCCGGTCGCGCCACCTTCCGCCACCTGGACTTCCAAGCCGCCGTCCTTGACCTCGAGCACCTCTACGGTGACCGTTTCGCCCTTGTTCACGCCGCCTGAGCCGCTGGCGACCACGCCGCCGCGCTCAAGCTGCTTCATGCCGAGCGAGATGCGCTCCTTTTCGACATCGACGTCGAGCACGACCGCGGTCACGGATTCGCCCTTGCGGTGAAGCGCGAGCGCTTCCTCGCCCGACACGCCCCAAGCGATGTCCGACATGTGGACCATGCCGTCGACGTCGCCGGGCAGGCCGACGAACAGGCCGAACTCGGTCGAATTCTTGACTTCGCCTTCGATGGTCGAGCCCACCGGGTACTTCTCCGCGAAGTCGCTCCACGGATTCGACTGGGCCTGCTTGAGGCCAAGCGAAATGCGGCGCTTTTCTTCGTCGACCTCGAGGATCTTGATGTCGACTTCCTGCGACGTGCTGACGATCTTGCCCGGATGGACGTTCTTCTTCGTCCAGCTCATCTCGCTTACGTGGACCAGGCCTTCGATGCCCGGCTCCAATTCCACGAAGGCGCCATATTCGGTGATGTTGGTAACGCGGCCCTTGAACACGCCGTCGACCGGGTACTTGGCGGCGGCGCCCTCCCACGGATCGCTCTCAAGCTGCTTCATGCCGAGGCTGATGCGCTGCGTTTCGCGGTTGATGCGGATAATCTGCACCTTGACGGTATCGCCGATGGCGATGACCTCGCTTGGGTGCTGGACGCGCTTGTAGCTTATGTCGGTGACGTGCAGCAGGCCGTCGATGCCGCCAAGGTCGACGAAGGCGCCGTAGTCGGTGATGTTCTTGACGACGCCGTCGATCACCTGGCCCTCGGCCAGCGACTGGATCAGGCCCGAACGCTGCTCGGCGCGGGTTTCCTCGAGGATCGCGCGGCGTGAAACGACGATGTTGCCGCGGCGGCGGTCCATCTTCAGGATCTGGAACGGCTGCGGCAGGTCCATCAGCGGCTGGACATCGCGCACCGGGCGGATATCGACCTGGCTGCCCGGAAGGAAGGCCACGGCGCCGCCCAAATCGACGGTGAAGCCGCCTTTGACGCGGCCGAAGATCACGCCGTCGACACGGTTGCCGGCTTCGAATTCCTTCTCCAGCTTGTCCCAGGCCGCCTCACGGCGGGCGCGGTCGCGGCTCAACATGGCCTCGCCCTGCGCATTCTCGACGCGGTCGACGTACACCTCGACCTCGTCGCCGACGGCGATCTCGGCCTTCTGACCGGGCGCCGCGAACTCGCGCAGCGCTACGCGGCCCTCGCTCTTCAGGCCGACGTCGATGACCGCGAGGTCGTTCTCGATGGCGGTGACGATGCCCTTGACGACCTTGCCTTCGAAGGTCTCGTTTTCGCCGCCAAGTGATTCATTGAGAAGCGCCGCGAAATCGTCGCGGCTCGGAAATGCCGTAGTGGCCATAAAGAGTGTAGTCTTTCGAACTTCGGACTTTCATGCCGCCGCCGACCCCATTGGCCGGACTACCGTAAGGCGGACCTGGAAACCCAATAAACCGCCCCCACGACCCCATGCCGAAGAAGCATCCTTTGGGCTTGCTGGGATTGCGGAGGCCTTCCAACAGGAAAAGCGCGTCAGGGACCCGGCCCGACGGCCTGGGAACCTACGCGCTCGCCTGATGACGGGCATCCGCAGGCCTCCTTTGCCCGCCGGATGAGCGCGCGCATAGCGGAAGCTTCGCGCGGAGGCAATCCGGAGCCAAGCTTCATCCGCAACTGACA